>MGTE01000052.1:0-9391 GCA_001799275.1 Deltaproteobacteria bacterium RIFOXYD12_FULL_57_12 | reverse complement strand
CACATCGGGCAACCAGGCGGCCAGACGGATCTCGGCCGCCTCGTCCGAAGTGAATCGGATGCCCTTATATCGTCCGTCAGTGCGGTTGAGCTCATCGACAATACGCCCGGTCAGACTGGCCACCCGCAGGATATGTCCCGCCGTGTACGGCGATTTTGCGTCGATAGCCGAGGCGATCGATTTGACAAAGGCATTCAACAGGTCTTCCAAATCCTGGATAAGCCGGACATTATTGATGGCAACGGCAGCGGTCGAGGCGAGGCTGGTGATGATCTTGATTTCATGAGCCGGGAAACCCAGCACCTCATTGCTCCGCCGATCCTTGGCATTCAGGAGTTGCAGTACCCCGATCACCTCGTCTTCGTGATCGCGCATGGGTATGACCAGCATTGATTTGGAACGATAGCCAGTGGTCTTGTCAAATTCCTTGGTCCCCTGAAAATCAAAACCATCGGCGCAGTAGACATCGGCAATATTGATGGCCGTGCCGTGCAGGGCGCAATAGGCCGAGACATTCCGTTCATTGGCTCCGCCGTTTTTATCCAGCAGCGGAATCGGCGGCCAGGAAATTTTCTCGCCAGTGCCGCCCATGCGTACCCGCAGTGTATCGTTCTGGACAATGGAAAATTCCAGCACCTCCTCCCCTTCCCTCTTGATATACAACGTCCCGCCATCGGCATTGGTAAAACGGCGGGCCTCGCTGACAATCATCTCCAGCAGTCGGTCAAGATTTTTTTCAGCGGAAAGGGCCAGCCCAATTTTCACCAGTTCGTGGATATGGGACACCTGAGCCTCGGCAAACGACCGGACTTCACCGACCACATTGGTCAATAAATCATTTATGCTGGGGTCGTCGCTG
This sequence comes from Deltaproteobacteria bacterium RIFOXYD12_FULL_57_12, assembly GCA_001799275.1. GTDB lineage: Bacteria > Desulfobacterota > Desulfobulbia > Desulfobulbales > BM004 > YD12-FULL-57-12. Next base: position 8,532 of record MGTE01000052.1, on the reverse strand, counting down.
TATACCTGTTCAATAGTTGTATTTTTGCAATCGTCAGCAGACATATCCGTTATTCCCTTCCTTTGCGTTCTAATTTGACAACCGATGGAATCCGGGCCGGAATCGACTCAATCCCTTACGGAAAGCAGATCGCCGGCCTTAAAAATCCTCTGCGAATGTTTTACTGTTTTTAATGTCACGACGTGGTAAGCATAAACCGTAAACGTAAAAAATCAAAATCGAAACGCAATGTCGTATATGCAAAAAAAACAATTGATTGCGATTATTTTTTTTCTGACGTTGATTATTGCCGCAACCGGCCATGGCGGCGAAATACTGATCGACGACTTTGCCGCCGGACTCAGGCCCGGCTGGCAAGAAAAAATATTCAAAGGCAAAACCGAATACCGGCTTGTGCAAGACAGTGGGCAATCAGTACTTATGGCAACAAGCGACAAAAGTGCTTCCGGCCTTTATTACGAAATCGCATATGACCCGAACAAATATCCGGTGCTTTCCTGGTCATGGAAAATCGATCATGTCTTGAACAAGGGAAATGCTTACCAAAAGAGTGGCGACGACTACGCAGCCAGAATATATGTTGTTTTTCACTCCCTGTTTTTCTGGAACACCAAGACCTTGAATTATATCTGGGCGAACAAACTCCCAAAAGGAGAAGCTATACCGAATCCCTATACGGCCAATGTGGTGATGATTGCCGTGCAAAGCGGCAATGACCTGGCCGGTGAATGGCGGGCCGAACGTAGAAATATCCGAGAGGATTACATCCGTTATTTCGGGGGGCAACCGGGCCCTGTTGACGCCATAGCTATCATGACCGACACCGACAATACGCAGGAACAGGCAACCGCCTACTACGGACCCATCCGGGTGTTATCCGTCGATCAGGCCCAACAGGAAACAGATCGCGAATAAACTAAAATAAACCGCACGCGACCGCTCATTCCAATAAAAAATCCGAGAACTGATTTGACTTGAGGCCGTGATGATGCTATTAATTTCTTCCATATCCGGATGAAATTGGCACCGGCAGATCCCTAAGGATAAGCATGGCCAGCGTTTTTCCAGATATATATAACTACGCTGGCCAGTTACTTGATAATCGTCAAACAATGGGAAGATATCATGAAGAAAAACACGACCAGACTTGTTGGTTTAAGTTTCAGTGCATTGCTTGCAATCTTTTTTCTCGTCACCAGTAATACCCTGGCCAGCGCCGCCGAATATGTCAGCGTAAAAAATGATGGAGCGAACATCCGTTCCGCACCGAACACCAAGGGCGCTGTTCTCTGGGAGGTTTTCAAGGGCTTTCCGCTGAAAATCGTTAACCGAAAAGACGACTGGGCTGAGGTTGTTGATTTTGAGGGAGATAAGGGTTGGATATTTGCCTCGCTGCTCGACAAGAAGAAAACAGTGATCATCAAAGTTGACAGCGCCAATATGCGGAGTGGGCCGAATACGGACGCCAGCGTGGTCGCCACTGTAAAAAAAGGCGTGGTCTTCACCCCGCTCGAAAAAAAGGGGGCCTGGGTCAAGGTAAGCTACAAGGACGATATAACCGGCTGGATGCATAACACCCTTATCTGGCCGAGTGACATCTAATACCAGGCGGTCAGCCGTTAGCAAAGAGCCGCCTGGACATTTCTTCTTCCTGTTACCGGGCAACAACGCGCCCTGCGTTGAAGAAAAGGCGACGATATTTATGCCCGCTATCGCCTGAAAGCGGCCGAAAAAGCCCTGCCTGCCATCCGGTTCACAGCAACGGACCACATATCCGCCCCGACGAATCGCTGATGATGGTGCCGACAGTTTTCTCCTTCATCGGAGATTGCCTGCCTTGTCTGGTGCAATGCGACGAAGGCAGCCTCTGAACTTGGGCAGTTCAGATAATCTTCTCAATTGATGACTATTACACTCCGGATGTTAAGTAAGGACGCCCCATGACCACCATCGCCACATTAGGCCCAAAGGGTTCACACGCCTGGCAGGCCGCTCACAATTACAGCCCGACCGCGGAACTCCTTCTGTTCCCGACCATCTCGGCGGTTATTGAGGCATTTGCCGCGGAGCATATCGACCTGGCCATCCTCCCTGTTTACAACACCCGGGAAGGCGAAATAAAAAAATATTTCCGGGTAATGGAAACATTGGGAAAAGGGTTTTGGATCGACAACATCATCCTGCCCATCCACCTCTCTCTTGGCGCTAAGAACGAACATTCACCCTTAACCTCGCTGATCGGCAGAAACTCGGATCTCCGGCAGAGCGATGAGTACATCAACAACCGTTTCCCCTCAATTACCAGAATTATCGTTGAGGATATAAACCAGGCGATCGACGATATCCGTTCCGAGCGTAAACCGGATCTCGGCATCATCGGCCCGGAGAGAATTCTTGTGGAGGGCGGCCTCTACCTCAGAGAACGGGAAGTGGCTCCCCACAACCAGACCCGATTTGCGGTGCTGGGCAAAAAGCTTGCCGCACCGACCGGCTATGATGCCACAGCCCTGCTCACCGCCCCACTCAAAGATCGGGTTGGCCTGTTGTTCGACATGTTGGGGGAGTTCACCAGACGTGGGATCAACCTGCTCGATCTGCGGTCGGAAACGGATGTCAAGACTCAGAAACTGCAGATCTATCTTGAAACCGAAAGGCATATTCAGGACGACGCCCTCAAGCTGGCCGTACAGCGCATCGAAGAGCAGATCATCCAGGAATCCGGCGCGATCAAGGTGCTCGGTAGTTACCCGCGGGTGGATATGCGTAAAAAGCTCGCCCACACCTTTGGCTTCATCGGCACGGGCGAGATGAGCAGATGGTTCGCGGATAAGCTCGAAAACGAAGGCTACCGCTCGCTGCTTACCGGCCGGCACACCACTCTTACCCCAGCCGACATGATTCCCCAGGTGAATGTGGTGGTCATCTGCGTACCGATCAGTTCCACGCCGGCCACCATCCGACAGTATGCCCCCCTGCTGGCCGACGGCCAGGCCCTTATTCTACTGGCCGGTGAGGCTGAAAATTCCCTGACGACCGCGTTAGACTATACAAAACCGGGCGTGGAGATCATGCTGGTCCATAATCTCTGGGGGCCGCAGGCCACCACCATCAAGGACAAAAATGCCGCCGTGGTTCGCACCGCAAGAAGCGGCGCTCTTTGCAGCGAATTCGAGGCATTCCTCTACAAGCATGGCGCTGCTATCTACCAGGACACACCAAGCAGCCACGATCTGCTGATGGGCGTCGGCCAGAAGTTGCCGACCACTGTTTCCGTGGCCCTGGCCATGACTTTGGCGGAAAATAAAATCGCCGCCACGGATATCGACACCCACTCCACCCTTACCTCCCTCTACGGCATTATCGCCATGGCCCGGCTCCATACCCAGAATCCCAGGACCTACGCCGAAATCATGGCGGCCCAAGGCGACGGCCGGAAGATCGTCCACAGTTTTGCGGACAACTTCAAGGTGCTTATGGAACTTGCCGATGCTGGAAAAATCGAGGAGCTTTGCCGACTCATTGAGAACAACAAGAAATATCTCAGCCAGGAGTTTCTTGAAGCCAGAATGAAACAGGCCCTGGCTGTGGATGAAATTCTGACCAGCAATTCAAGAGCATAGTAAATCCAAGTGGATCGGTTGACTTCAGCGGATTTGTGCTTACCTTGCTTTGTGCAATCATCACGATCAATCCGATCCTAAACATGCGCTCTCCGGAGGAACACCCCGTGCTTAATGCCTGCCAAGCTCACCTGAAAGAAAAATATTACTGCCCGCATTGCCAACAACAACTCACCTGCTGCAACGCCCCGCCATTTCATGTGGGCGACGGACTTGGCTGGGGCTCCGCCATAATGTATATCTGCTTAAACGATGAATGCTCGCTCTATGTCAAGGGCTGGAAACATATCGAAGAGAAATACGGCCACACTTCTTCATACCGCTACATGCAGCTGCCCGGCGAAAAAGAAGGCACTCCGATGATGGTGGGCAGCAATGACGCCTTCAAGGGTTGCGAGGTAGACCTGGAAAGTTTAACAAAAGAGAACAAGCGATACATCAAGGAAAAAGAGGCGGTTGAGCAACTCGACACCTGCGTGGCGGACCGGAATCTGACGGCCGCGCTGCACCTTGTTCTCGATGACGCGGCCGGCAAGGAAAGCAGGGAACGAGCCTGCGACCTGCTTGTCGAACTGAATGATCTTGCCTGTATTGATCCGATCCGAAACCACAAATTCATAAACCATTCCCTTGAACAGAAGATCAACATGGCAATCAGCCAAATTCTGACCGCCAACTTTAAAAAAGAATGCCCTCACTGTGCGGAAATCATCAAGGCCCAGGCCAAGGTCTGTCTGCACTGTAAACGTGACCTTGGGTAGCACTTGTCGGGAGGGTACATTGGCCTTGTAATAATCACCCTCTCGCCGTACTCCTAGACATTTACCCTTGCCAAAAACCAGGCCATCTATTATAGAAGTGAACCAACTTTTTAGACGGTTCGAATGGTGAGCGTAGCTCAGCTGGTGGTAGCACCGGGTTGTGGCCTCGGCGGTCGTGGGTTCAAGTCCCATCGCTCACCCCATGAATAAAAAAAATGGCCTCGGGCACATGCCTGAGGCCATTTTTTTTTGACTTTTCCAGGCTTCAATTTCGAAGAATATCATGTAATATCCTGCTGAGCTGCGCAGTATCGAATGGTTTGGAAACCACCCCGCTGAATCCGTGTTTCCGATATTCGGCCATCACCGGATCATTGGAATAACCGCTTGAGACAAGGGCCTTCACCCCGGGATCGAGTTGCCGCAACTTTCCGATGGCCACCTTGCCCCCCATCCCACCCGGAATGGTCAGATCCATGATTACCGCGGCATATGGCCGTCCGGCCGCCTTGGCCTTCATATACAGCTCAATAGCCTCTGCCCCGTCCTTGACGGTATCCGGCTCATAGCCGAGATGCTTCAGCATTTCCGAGACTGTTTCAGTGACATGCTCCTCGTCATCCATGATCAGCACCCTGCCCGTCCCCATTATTGCCGAATACTCTGCCAGAGCGACTTCAGATGCCCCATTTTTTGTCATGGCGGGCAGATAGATGGTAAAGGTCGTGCCGGCGCTAGGTGCTGATGCGGCTGCAATATAGCCATGATGCTTGTTGATGATGGAGTGGCAGATTGACAACCCAAGGCCGTTGCCAGCCTGCTTTGTAGTAAAATATGGGTCGAAAATTTTCGAGATATATTTTTCAGGGATGCCGATCCCCTCGTCAACAATGTCTATCTTGACATAATTCCCCTTAGTTAGCGGAAGCAGGTCGTTGTCTCCGATCACAACATTCGCGGCACTTATGGTTATGGTGCCGCCGTCAGGCATTGCCTGGTTGGCATTGATTGTAATGTTCTGAAAAACCTGACTGATCTGGCCCTTATCCGCCTCGACCAGCCATAGATTTTGAGGAAGATGATAATTGCACTTAACATGGGAGCCACTCAGGATAAACTGGGTGGATTCCTCAATCAGTTTGGCAATGGCTAACGGCTGGGTTACCGGCAGGCCGCCCTTGGAAAAAGTAAGCAGCTGCTGCGTCAGATTCTGGGCTCGACCAGATGCTTTTTTGGCGTTAACCAGCCAGCCGTATATTTTTTCGTTCGGATTCAGACGGGTGATCGCCAGGTCAATGGACCCCTGGATACCAGTAAGAAGGTTGTTGAAATCATGGGCAATCCCGCCGGCAAGAATTCCCAGGGATTCCAGTTTCTGAACCTTCAGCAACTCTTCTTCCATTTTTTTCCGGTCGGTAATGTCTCTGATAAAACAGAAATAATTCCCGACACCGTCCAGTTTGGTAAAGGTGGCGTTGATCTCGACCGTTGCCAGGCGCCCCTCTTTTGTTTTCTGGTCTGTCTGGAAAACCAGGGCGCCGGCCATTTTTATGCGTTCCAGAAGATTATCCGCGGCGAATTTCGACTCCAACATCTCGATGTCCGTAAACTTCATGGTGCGCAACTCATCTTCCGAATATCCCAACATGATCGAGAGGGCTGGATTGACATCAAGAATTTTGCCATCTTCGTTAAAAAGCAGGAACCCATCAATTGACGTCTGAAGAATTGTCTGATTGCGGGCCATGTGGCCCAGAATTTCTTCGTTAGTTGCCTTTAACGTGCTGCTCATATCATTAAACGAGGCGATGAGTTCGCCGAACTCATCCTGGCCGGCATAGGTGGATGTGTAGCCGAGTCCCCCTGTTTTTATTTTTCTGGTTGCCTGAATAAGCTCAGAGATCGGTCTTGTGATACTTTTTATCAGGTAAACAGCTATGGCCAAGGAGAGAACAAAAGACAACGCAATGGTCATGGCCAGTATTTTCTTTGTTCTGCTTACCTTTTTAAGGGCCTCGACCGTGCGCAAGCGTAGTTTTTCATTTGCCGAATACGCCATCTGCTGGGATTTCGTAATGATGGAATCACCAATATCCGCGGCAATCGACTGCAGTCTCTCGATTCTTTGCTGGTCGGCGGTCGAGGTGATGAAATAACTGAGGGCTTCCTTGTATTGTTCGGTCAGTTCTTGTAATTCCTTGATCCCTTCATCAACGGGCGGCTCATGGTGGCAGCTACCGCAATGCAGCGCCGCTCCCCGAAGTTTAAGAACATTATCGACAATATCGTCAAGTTCCTTACCGAACAGTGTCCCTGTGGTATAAAGATTTGCCTGCACGGTCTGCACATTGATGACCAATTCCTGACGGATAATCTCTACCTTGTGCAAAGCGACCAAAGAATCCAGATTCGAGGTTGCCAGAAAAACCATGCGCAGGGCGACAAATATCCCCGCCAGGAATACGAGGAACAACGCCAGGAACAGTATTAAAATTTTCTTTTTCATCGGAGATGACGATCGTCAGGGTATTGGTTTTCCAGTGTGTCTATCATGTCCGAAACGATACTGAAATCCGATTCCTTGGCATTGATGAATCTAAGTGTTTCTATCTTGCGCAATACTTCCGTGCCACTTTCGATCTTGTCCATGATCAGAAGGATGGACAAGAGTTTCTGCTTAATGTCAGCCGGGAGATCTTTCCGGATACAGAGTGTTGTTTCAGGAACACGTGGGGATTCCGCAATGATTTCCAGGTCTTTTTTTATCGACGGGTCATGATCTGTCAGTCGATTGAAAACAGAGCTTTTGGCACAGCCGATATCTGCTTTGCCATCCAGCACCGCAAAAATCGCCGAGGCATGGCTTCCGGAAAAATAGTATTCCCTGAAATACTTGCCGATATCCTCGACTCCATGGTCACGCAAAAATACCATGGGGAAGAGGTATCCTTCTGTGGTGGCAGGGTCCACAAAGACAATACTCTGCCCTTTCATGTCTTCCACTTTCTTGATTCCGCTGTCGCGTCGCACGAAAATATAGCCCTGGGTAAATGCGTCATGCTGCTGATTCACGAACCTGGCCACCGGTTCCAGCTCCAGTTTCTTCAGTGCCATGGTGGCGGTAAACGAGCTTAGAATCGCGCCGTCGAGATGGCGGGCCTTGAATCTTTCCAATACCTCCCCGTAGCGACTCATGATCGTCAACCTGACCTGCACACCAAGCTCTTGGGAAAGATATGCTGCCAGAACACGATATCTCTCCACCTGATCAAAAATATTATGCTCCGGTTCCAGGCCGATCAACAGTTCTGCTGGTTTTTCCGAGGCATCCGCCCTGCCCGTCAAGGCAAAAAAACACAGAAAAAAGCCCAACAATAATCTGCATACAGAGAGGCGAGTTGGACGGAACTCCTGCTTCATTTTATAACCTTTGTGGCCTCTGCAATTAAATTAATCGAGGGTTTCACCCCCAGTTCCTTTGCCTCCCTGACATTGAATACCAGCTCGGTATGTCTGAAAATCACGGAGCCTATTGCCTCCGGTTGTTCTCCACGCCTTATTCTGGCGACCATTTCAGCCGCCTTCGCCCCCAGATCATGGGGGTTTAAATACAGGGTGAGGACGACCCCTGCCTCATTCTGATCCGGCAGGATAGAAGCGGAAAGCACTTTCTTCTCCTTTACTATTTTAAGGATATCATCAAGCCAGGCATTGACCACGGCGCTACCCGTGATGAAAACGGCGTCACCGGTCAACTGGGCGCCTATTCCCCCGATATCGCCGTATTTTGTTATGTTGATTTTCTGCAGGCCAATGCCCTGCTCGCCAGCCAACCTGCGCAGTTCATCCACCTGCCGCACCGAATCTTCTTCCAGGCCGCTGTAGAGAACAGTCAGCGTTGCAATTTCCTTGAGGCTCTTGAGATGTCTGAGAAAACTGGAGAGGGGGACCTTGTAGCCGCACCCTGTCATTCTGGCTCCCGCAATTTTGGCCGCCTCAGGATCGTATGCACCGGCATAGACATGGGGAATTTTGCTTTTCTCCTGGATAACGGCGAGAGTGGCCGGCGAGCCGTAGGAGACGATCAGATCAACGTCGGCGGCGATAAGTTTTCTTGCGGCATTACTCAAGGCAATGGGATCGGGGAAAGG
>MGTE01000051.1 GCA_001799275.1 Deltaproteobacteria bacterium RIFOXYD12_FULL_57_12 | reverse complement strand
CGGCAATCAAGGCAAATAATATCGCCATCTCACTGAGTTGGCGCAACTCAGAAAGTTGAGCTAAAATTGTTTAATTTAGAGACACCATTCCTTTGGTCGCAGTTCCGATTGCATTCAGCATGGCAAAAGGCATATGAAAATCAGGCTCATCATCCTTATTCTTTCCCTGCTCTCCTTCCTGTCAACAGGCCTGGGCGGTTATCTCTACTATGCAACTTTGCAGGAATCATACCAACACCAGGCCCATGCCGCGGCGGACCTGCGCACCAGAATACTGGCCAGCCACATGGATTCCAGTCTTTCGGAATACCAGAAAGCAGCCCGGGCCATGGCATCCCTCGTCAGACTGAAGACCGCCCTGCTGCGCGACGATATGGGCTCGCTGGAAAAGGCCAATGAGATGCTGGATCAGTTCCGGGCTGCCCTGGAGGTGGAGGTCTGCTATCTCATGGACAGCGAAGGGAACGCCATTGCCTCGTCGAACCGGCATGATGCGGACAGCTTCGTGGGCAAAAACTACCGATTCCGGCCCTATTTCCAGCAGGCCGTGCAGGGAATCCCATCCACCTACATGGCCCTCGGGGTAACATCCAACCGGCCGGGTTTCTATTTCAGCCATCCCGTTTACAAGGAAAACAGCCTGGTTGTATCCGGGGTTGTGGTGATCAAGGCCTCGGTGAACGCCATACAGAACGAGGTGGAGCAGATTGTGGACGGGGTGGCAGTGCTTGCCGCGCCGGAGGGCGTCATCTTTGCAGCCAGCCAGCCGGACTTGCTGTACCAGACCCTGTGGGAAATCCCGATTTCGAAAAAAACCGCCATCATCGCTTCCCAGCAATTCGGCAACAGTCCCCTGACCTGGACGGGGATGACAAAAACCGACCCGCAGCATGCCAGCAACCGGGCCGGCACCAGCTATATGATCCATACCATGGAGGTTGCCCGGGCTCCTGGCTGGCAGGTTCTCTATTTCCATAACCTGGATGTCCTCTCCCAGAAAGCGTATCTGCCTCTCCTCAAGGCATCCGGCCTGATCATTATTGTAATCACCGTATTTACCGGCCTGGCCGTTTATTTCCTCTACCGGGTGGCCAGCCGGGACATTGTCCGCCGGCGACAGGCCGAGAAAGCCCTGGCCGAGGCCCATGCCAACCTGGCCCGCCGGGTTGAGGAACGTACCGCGGACCTCAAAGAAACCAACGAACAGTTGAACGCGGAAATCGCCGGCCGGAAACGTTCCGAAGAAGCCCTGTTGGCCGCCAAAGAACATCTGCAGGCCATCTATGATGCCTCGCCCGACATGATCTTTCTCCACTCCGCAGACGGACAGATACTCGATGTCAACCAGAACGCGTTGGCAACCTTTGGGTATTCACTGGAGGAGATGAAAGACCCCCAGCCATCTGACATAATTGGCAAAATTCATACCAGGGAAATGACCCTTGAAAAAATCGAGCTGACCCTGCAGGGACAAACCCCGCACTTTGAATGGCAGGCTAAAAAAAAATCCGGTGAGGAGTTCCCGGTTGAAGTCTGTCTGAGCAGACTGGAACTGGTGTCGACTGACGGCAACGCCAAAAAGCCGGGAGTCCTCGCCATTCTTCGCGACATCACCGAAAGAAAAAAAATCGAGGAGCATCTGCGCCATTCCCAAAAAATCGAGGCGGTCGGCAAGCTTGCCGGCGGCATTGCCCACGATTTCAACAACATCCTCATGGCAATCATGGGGTACGGAGAACTGCTCCGGATCAAACTGCCGGCCGACTCTTCCCTGCGTGAATTCGTCGACCAGATCCTGGTCTCTTCGGAAAGGGCGGCCCGCCTCACCCAAGGTCTGCTGGCCTTCAGCAGAAAGCAGGTAATTGATCCAAAACTAGTGGCCCTGAACGAAATCGTCACCACGATCAGCAAAATGCTGGCGCGGATTATCGGCGAGGACATAGAACTGCTGACAACACTTACCCCCCAGGAACCGATCGTCATGCTTGACAGCAATAAAATGGAGCAGGCGCTGCTGAACCTGGCAACCAATGCCCGGGACGCCATGCCCGACGGCGGACGCTTCAGCCTGGAAACCGGCACAGCCGTGCTGGATGAGGCCTTTTCCCAGGCGCATGGCTACGGCAGACCCGGCCAGTTCGCCCTGCTGACCGCGACCGATACCGGCATTGGCATGGACGAAAGCACAAGAGAAAGAATTTTCGAGCCGTTCTATACAACAAAAGATGTCGGCAAAGGAACCGGACTCGGGCTGGCCATCGTCTACGGCATCGTAAAACAGCACAGCGGTTACATCGATGTCAGCAGCGAACCGGGGCGCGGGACAACCTTCAGGATATATCTGCCGCTACAGCCCACCGCTGATAAACCTGTGGCGGAGCAGAAACAGGAGGAGAGCGAAGCAGCGGTGGGAGGCACTGAAACCGTCCTGCTGGCGGAAGATGATCTGCCTCTGCGGACACTTCTGAGCGCCACCCTCAAATCCCACGGATACAACGTCGTCGAAGCCATGGACGGCGCCGATGCCCTCCAGAAGTTCCTGCAACACCGTGACACAGTGCAGATCCTCATTCTGGATGTGGTCATGCCAAAAATGACCGGCCTGGATGTCTGGGAAGAGGCCAGAAAGACAAAGCCCGTCATAAAAGTTGTATTCATGAGCGGCTATTCCGAAGATATTCTTCAGAAAAAAGGAAAGTCGGAATTTGCGGCCAACCTTGTCATGAAACCGGTCTCCCAGAGCGCGCTGCTCAAAAAAATCCGGGAAATTCTGGATTCATGACCAGCCCCGGGGTGGGTAATGGGGGACGGGTGGGTAATAAGGTAAGCACAGCCCGCTGCAGCGTTTGGGAGCCTTAACCCGATGGCCAATAAAGATTTCCACAGTTTCGTAAAGTACATGGTGTCGCTTTGGGGTGCCCTTGGCAGCATTGCCGTGGTGTTTCCAATGGCTGACATATTGTTCAATGTGATCCCGCTACCTGTAGATGCCTATGAGAAGTCCACCGCCGCGGTTGCGATCCCATTAACTTCGCTCGTGGCAGCGTTCACGTTGCTATACACGTTCGTGCAACGTGACCGCCCTCGATCTGCCACGGCTCGGACGGCTGGTGCGTATTTTATGCTCGGGTTGATGTCATTACTCTTGTTCTTCCTTTTGGAACATTTTGAATACGCATTACGGTCCACATGGTTTCCTGGCCTTGATAGTACCGACGATTACGTGTTGATGCTTGTTGCTATTGTTCCGTTTTACGTCGCCTTTTTTGCTTGCGTTACCCGTGCTTTTGCAATCTTGGCGTTGATCGAATTCACACGTCACGATCAGCCAATTTTTGGTCGCAAGGACGGGCCGTGAGCACCCTGCCAAGATCAGGGTCAGCGCTGGCCCGCCGTTCACCAAAACGTTCGACATCCACCATCATCTTATGGAAAACTTCGCAATTACAATAACATTTCTGCTGATTGGCATGGCGTTAAAACGTATGCCAAGCTTTCCTGATGAGACCGGCAACGTACTAAATTTGTTTGTCATTTATATATCGTTACCAGCATTGGTTCTTCTCAAGATCCCGGAATTGATCTTCTCTAAAAGTCTCCTGGTCCCTGCGCTTATGCCATGGGGCATGTTACTGTTCTCTTGTGCCCTTATATTTGTTTTGTCGAGATTTTTTAAATGGGACCGTGCGACTACCGGCTGCCTCCTCCTTTTAATCCCCTTAGGGAACACCTCTTTTCTCGGAATCCCAATGGTAAAGGCATTTTTTGGAGAAAATGCCATTCCTTACGCATTAATATATGACCAACTCGGCTCTTTCTTGGCTTTGGCAACCTATGGTTCCCTGGTTTTGGCTTTCTATGGCACAGGGGAAAGCAAACCGACCGTTGAGAGTGTCGTGAAAAAGGTTATTTCATTCCCCCCATTTATTGCACTAGTGCTTGCTTTTGTTCTAAAAGCTTTCCCTTATCCGCCTATTGGCGTGAGTCTTTTAAAAATATTGGCCGCAACATTGGTGCCTTTAGTAATGATTGCGGTTGGTTTTCAACTCAGGATACGACTGAGTAGAGAGGTGACTTCGCAACTGTGCATTGGACTCTCAATAAAATTAATTGCCGCCCCTGTGGTCGCCTTGTTTTTATGTAAAATTACAGGGCTGGCAGGAGAGGCGGTGCAGGTTTCTATTTTTGAGGCGGGAATGCCACCGATGGTTTCCGCAGGAGCATTGGCTATCTTAGCGAATCTTTCGCCTCCCCTGACAGCAGCATTGGTTGGCATCGGCATTGTTTTAAGTTTTGGTACATTGCCAATGCTTTTTCAACTGCTGCAATAAAAAACCGGGAATTGTCGAACCGTTAGAAGATACTTCGCTTGACGCCGAGAACGCCTGGAGCCTTATCGAGCCATCGCCGTGGAAGCGCAAGGAAGCGTTATCGTGGGCCCGACACAACCGCCGAATGGCGTCTCAGGATAGTTTTTATGTCATCGACCCGGATTGGCGTCCTAACGCTTCTCACTATGATCGCGTTTGCCGGCAATTCGGTGCTATGCCGCATCGCGCTCAAGAACACGGGCATCGATGCAGCCAGCTTTACTTCCATTCGCCTAGTTTCGGGTGCGGTGGTGCTTGCGGCGATCACGGGTTTCTTTCGCACTGACCGTACTGGCAGGGGCAATTGGGCTTCGGCGTTTGCTTTGTTTGCTTATGCCGCGGGTTTCTCGTTCGCGTATATGGGCCTGACCGCGGCGACCGGCGCGCTACTCCTTTTCGGTGCTGTGCAGGCGACGATGATCGGTCACGGCATTTGGGCTGGTGAGCGCCTCCATTCGCGACAACTTGTCGGGCTTTTGCTCGCGTTTGGAGGGCTGGTTGGCCTGTTGCTCCCCGGCCTGTCTGCACCGCCACTGGTTGACTCGGTGTTGATGTTGGTCGCCGGCATTGCGTGGGGTGTCTATTCATTGCGCGGGAAAGGAGCCGGGGATCCCACCTTGGTTACGGCCGGAAACTTTCTGCGGGCGACGTTTTTTGCAATAGCACTGAGCATGTTGCTCTATGCAAGCGCCAACTTGGACACCGTTGGCGTTTGGTTCGCCATTGCCTCGGGAGCAGTAGCGTCCGGGTTGGGTTACGTCGTCTGGTATTCTGTTTTGCCAGCGCTAAAGGCCACCAACGCCGCAACCGTCCAGCTTAGCGTTCCGGTCATTGCGGCGCTGGGTGGCATCATCATTCTCGGCGAGACCGTAACCCCACGTTTCATACTGGCATCCGTGGCCATTCTTGGCGGCATCGCATTAGTTATCTTGAGTAAGCCGGACCGCAATGGTGCCCAGGGGAGGTAATGGGGATGTTCCCCATGCCCCTCAAAACCGCCCGAATGTCATCTCCGTACTGGCCTGGCGGCTTTTCACATTTTTTCAATGGGGGATATGTTGTGCCCATCAGTCAGGAATATCTTGATTACGTCCTCGATCAGTTGAGTCTTTTCGGTCCGGTTCAGTCCAGGCGGATGTTTGGCGGCGCCGGCCTCTATCGCAACGCCATCTTCTTTGGCCTTATTGCCGACGATGTCCTCTATTTCAAGGTTGATGACACCAACAAGGCCGACTATCTTGCTGCAGGTTCCGGACCATTCCGGCCGTTCGGCACTGATTCGTACGTCATGGGCTACTACGAGGTGCCGGTGGAGATTCTGGAAGACCAGGAGCAGTTAACGGAGTGGGCTGCCAAGGCTTTTCAGGTGGCGCTTGCGAAAAAAGTCGAACGTGCCAAGAGGCCGGCTGCCGGCGCGAAGCGGCGGGCAATTAAGGAAAAAAAGAATGCGGATTCCGGATGAGCATGACCAGGTGCGCGGATGGCTGTGTGCCACGAAGGCGCACAGGAGGACGTAAGTCCTCCGTGCAGCTATGCT
>MGTE01000050.1 GCA_001799275.1 Deltaproteobacteria bacterium RIFOXYD12_FULL_57_12 | reverse complement strand
CTGCCGTTGCCGTCGCGGAAGGGATGGATGTATTCCAGCAGGTAGTGGACGGCGGAACTCTTGATGAGCGGGTGCGCCTCGCTGGTCTTTCCCCAGTCGAGAAGCTGCTCGACGAGAATGGGAACCTGCTTTGCCGGAGCCCCCCGGTGCACCACCGTGCCGTCGCCGCGCACGACCGCCACGCCGATCGTGCGCAACAGGCCAGCTTCGGCGATGAGCGTGTCCGTCAGGTGCGCATGGGCCTTCAGCAAATCGCCCACCGACCAGGGATCGAGGCTGGCCATTTCGTCGTAGGCGCGCCAGGCATTCTGTACTTCCTTGATGTCCTTCGGTGGCCCCCAGACCGGTTTGCCGTTGATGACAGCGGTTACCTGCTCCAGGGTGAGCCGGTTGCCTTCGATGGCGGTGGAGGCATGAATCGAGAGAATGCGGCTCAGTTTGCGCAGATGTAACAGATCGCCGGACTGTTCCTCACTGATCTTGACGCGCTCAAGAAGGGCATGAATATCGCCGATTTTTTCGTGCCACCGGGGGTCTTCTGTATAAAACTTCTCAGGCAGCGTCACAGCATGACCTCCGGCCTGGGCGCGAGGATTTCTTCGATGGTCTTAGTCATCGGCGCTACCTTTCGGGTTCAGTACGAAAAATTTATTATTAAAACAGTCAAAACCACCCCCCCTCAATCCCCCAACCCTCCCCGGCCCTCCCTTATCAGGGAGGGAGTAATCAGGGGGGAAGTGTCTTGCTCCTCCCCTGACAAGGGGAGGCCGGGAGGGGTTAACATTGTGGTTTTGAGCAACCGTGACAAATCGTCATAAACACCTTCGAGGTTATGCAGCACTTCATCGTTGGTGTATCTGACTACCTGTAGACCAAGAGCATTGAGAAACCTGGTGCGTTCTTCATCATATGCAACTTGTTCCGCATGGCTATCTCCATCGATTTCAATAACAAGGCGCAATTCTGAACAGTAAAAATCTACGATGTAACCACCGAGTGGTTTCTGGCGGAGGAATTTGTAGTGCGCGAACTGCCGCATCCGCAGGATTTCCCGCCAGATTTTTGATTCGGCAGGCGTCGGATTACTTCGGTTTTGGCGGGAAAGTGCGGTGAGGTTATTGTTGTAGGGTAAGAAAGCAGAATCAGAGGCAACCCCCTCTCCGGGCGGCACTAACCCCTCCCCGACCCTCCCCTTGTCAGGGGAGGGAGATAAGCCGCAACTCGTGCTGGGAGATAAGCCTCCACCCGCAACGGGAGCTAAACCTCCCCCCTGACAAGGGGGGATTGAGGGGGGTTGTGGGTGGTGTCGGTTTCGATCCTGACTCATGACTGTTACACCCTCACTAATTCCGTTGTATGAAACACAGCACCATGTTGGTGTTCACAGCCCTGACGACATTGCCCTGCGCCTGTTCAAGGATGGACACGACGCGCCCAAAGAGCGCATCCGGATGGTCGGCGGGTACGTTCTTTTTTGGCTTACTCATACTCAGAGGCTCCATTGAATTTCCATCGAGCGGACAACCTTCTCGATAAACTCGATCTCACTGGCTGAGATGTCATATTTCGCGTAGAGCTCCTCGTCTGTCCATTTCCTGTTCCAATCCTGCGTCGGGACGAAGGTATAGACCTTGCGGGTGGTGTCTTGGGATGGCTTGTGTAGAAGAATCAGGAAGCGAGTTAACCGACAGGCGAGGTAGGACAAGACACTTTCTGCCTCTGCCTTTGAGTCAAGAACCCCAATGTACATATATGTCCACGACGAAATGCTTCCCGGCTCCCCGATAAATGGTGTACTGATGATTCTGTGCGGATAGGTGTCTTTGTTGCCAGTACCCGGAGCAGCGCGGCCAATGAAGACTTTCCACTTATCGAAGACAAATTGTTCCTTCGGAATTTCAGATCTTGCAACGTATCCAATCCCACCGTTCCGGTAGACCTAAAGGTCATCACCTGACCTCACTTCTTTTCCCCTGAAGGTGCTTTCGAGTCCAAATGAGCCAATCGAGCTAACAAGCTTCATGAACTTCTTCGCCTCGGGCAGTTCCAGAGACTCGCTGCTGCCCGTTTCGACGGCCATAACTTTCTTGAGTATCGACAGCCCTTCATTGAAGCGGATGAATACGTCCGCCCCATTTTCCAGAAGTGGACGGCTGGCGGTTGAGATTGGCCAGTCCTTGAAATGGGTTGTCACCTCGCAGAGGCCGGGATGGTCACGATTCCAGAGGAAATAGCAGACACCGCCTTTGAGTCCGACCCCTGGAAAAACGTCGGAGGCGGTGAGGAAATCGTCAATTGAGCGCAGGCGAGCATCGTTAAGCATCGACTCGCGGAATTCGTCCAGACCCATGCCGCCCGAGAACCATCGGGCCGGAATAATCATGCATAGGAATCGGGGATCAAGCGTTTTGGCCTGCTGCACGAACTGCTGGTAGATGGGGCGCGCCTGCGTGCCAAAACCGTCAGTGTTCAGTTGATACGGCGGATTGCCAATGATGACGTCAAACTGCATATTTCCTCCAAATAACTCGGCCACCCGAGTCTTGATGTCTTCGGTGTGGATGAACGCATAGGCGTGGGTCTCAAGTCCTTCGCCGCGATCCAACGCCTTCTGGCTCGCGCCACAGTACGTGCACTTACCATCACCCCAGGTGTGTTCGGTACGCTCAAACCAGATGTTGCCCTGGTCGCTGGAAAAAGATTTGGCGATAGAGTGCTCGCCTTTTGCGTGCTTCGAGCAATACAGACTCCGGCGTGCCAGCAGACTGGTGAGATGCGTGATGCCGATACCGAACACCTGCCTGGTGAGAATGTGATTGACGCGTTCTTCAAGGTTCGGAATTTCGGTCGCCAGACCTTTAGTGAGACGGCTGGTAATCTCCCGAAGAAAGACACCTGACTTTGTAAACGGGTCGAGGAACCGCACCGAACTATCCGCCCAGATATTCGCGCCGTTGTGAGCGGTCGCCCAGGCGCAGGCAAGGGTGTCCAGCATCCTGCCCGCAAACTCGGGGGGAGTGAACACCTCATCGTTCGAGAGGTTGGCAATGCAGGTCAGCACATCAGGATTTCGGCCACGGATCGAAAAGCTTACCTGACTACTCATACGCAATCCTTCTGGGCAACGGAGGCAATCTCACTCACCGACATCGGCGGGTAGGTTCTGATCGGCTTGAAAATTTCGTGCTTGCCGAGACACGCGAAGAGCGGGTTTTTCTCCATGTAGGTCGACATCTGAGTAAGCATTTCCAAGCGAAAATCACGACGTTGGAACTTCCCCTTGCCGAGGTAGCCCCACTCAGCGAAGGTGATCGGTTGGTCATCCCAGGTTCGCATCTTCAAGGCATCACCGTGGACGAGATTCTGCGAAAGCACGTAGAAAGCGGCGCAATAGAGGTCATCCGATTCCTCAAGATTTAAGTAGGCGGCAAAGATATCCAGCATGTTCGCGCGGCACTCGTCGATGTTGTCCGTCAGAAGTTCAATACCATAGGTACACATCAAAGCGAGAAGGGAGTAATGCTGCTTTTCAAAGCCGGATTTCCCGAACTTGAGTTCGACGGCGGCGAGCTTGCGCCGCAGCACCTGGGTGAGGAAGTGCCCGCTCCCACAGGCCGGCTCCAGGAAGCGGGAGTCAATCCGCTCGGTCTCTCCCTTGACGAGGTCGAGCATCGCCTCAACCATCCACACGGGGGTGAACACCTCCCCGTGGTCAGCGACTCGTTGCTTGGACTTGACCAAGTTCATGGGCCGGTGCATTTATGGCGATTCCTTAAAAGTAGATATTTCGCGTTGGGCCATTTCTCATATCTTTTATTCATTGTATCAATATAGTTGCCATAGTCCGACCCACAAGCCGAACGATTCCAAACTCCCCATCCCGCTTTTTACCAGACTCGCTCCACGCCATAACGATCAAACGTATCGTCGCTACTCACCACCGGCATTCCTTCCACCAGTGACTGGGCAATGATCAAACGATCGAATGGATCGCGGTGATGGAATGGCAAATCCACAACTCGTGCGGCATGAAACACCGAGATCGGCAAGAGCGAAAAGTCGTTGGTTTGCAACTGTTCCCCCCAAAACGTTGCAAAAGGGGCGGGAAGCGCATACTTGCCCAGACTGATCTTAATGGCGATTTCCCAAATGCTTGCCGGGCTGACGAAAATCGCCACCTCATTGGCAACTATGCTAGCCTGTGCCTAGCCGCTCAACCGGGGATCATCCAGGAGAAACCAGAGCAGTGCCTGCGTGTCCAGTCACAGACTCATGGCATATACTCCTTAAAGTCATTCAGATGCTCGTCGTCTTCAGATAGCAGCGAGAGTACTCCTTTGGCGCTTCCGGGGTGGCGTCTTTTTTTCAGGGGTTCCACCTGGTCTGGAAGAAGGACAACCAAGCGGGCACGTTTCCCATAGGCGTTGTGGAACTCCTCCGGCACGTAAATGTGACCGGTTTCATCAATCCGCGTTTCAAATTCTATGGCTTGCATAAGCACCTCCTCATCGAGTTTTCAATTACGTAGAAAAAAAGGGGTCAGATTTATTCCTACACCCTCGGGTTGGAAATTAACCCGTTCGGTAAACGCATAGGGCTGATATCTGCGACCTCAAGTTCTGATTATATCGCAGAGTAAAAATATTGAGCTCCTTTAATACTGCTGATTGAAATTTCCACTCATGCAGTTTCACTTTTGCAGAGTCCCACAATATCAACATCAACGCGTTCAGCTTTATCACTCATGCTCGCCCTCCAGCTCTGCCTCAATCTCTTCGATGCTGGGCAGGGAGGATTTCAGTTCGTCCGGCAAACTCCTGGTAATAATGTATTCGCTGACGCCGATTGGCTTGTGAATATCTTTCAACGCATATTCTACCACGGTATTATTTTTGGCTTTGCAGATCAGGATGCCGATGGTCGGGTTGTCATTCTCGGTTTTGAGGGTGCCATCGACTGCGGAGACATAAAAATTGAGTTTTCCGGCAAATTCGGGCTTGAACTTGACGGCCTTCAGCTCAACCACCACATAGCAGTGGAGCCGCACATGATAGAAAAGCAGATCAAGAAAGAACTCATCACCGGCGATCTCCAGGCGATATTGGCGGCCCAGATAGGAGAACCCGGCACCCAATTCCAGCAAAAAGCGCGTGACATGATTGACCAGCGCCCCCTCTAACTCCTGTTCATCATGTTTTTCGCGCAGGGTCAAAAAATCAAAGTTGTAGGGATCTTTGATGGTTTGCCGCGCAAGATCCGATTGTGGGGCAGGCAAGGTGGCGTGGAAGTTGGTAATGGCTTTGCCTTCACGCTGGTAGAGGCCGCTTTCAATATGGTGCGTCAAAACGGCGCGTGACCAGTTGTTTTGAATCGTTTTCTGAGCGTAGAAAACAGCTTGGCCCACATCTTTGATTTTACTGATGATAACGAGGTTGTGTCCCCAGGGAATTTGGGCAACAAGCTGTTGCCCAATTGACGGCTCCGCCGACCAGAACCGAAACCACTGGCGCATATATTTCAGGTTGCGCAGGGAAAAACCTCTTATCTCAGGAAACTCGGCTTGAAGATCACGGCTCATCTGCTCCAGAAAGCCGTCGCCCCAGGCCGATTCCTGTTGCTTGACAACGATACGTTCGGCCAAGCCCCAATAGAGGCGCAACAGCTCCTGATTGACCGCAATCGCCGCTTTGATCTGGGCCGTCCGGATACGCTGTTTGATATCCTGAATAAAAAGCCGGTAATCGTCGGTTTTAACCGTTTTATCGATCATACCTTCACCGTGACGCTCCAGGGGCCGCTGCTTTCTAATTTGCTATCATCACAATTAGAAAGATGGAAAGCAGCGCCCCTCGGATCAGCTCTGTCGTATTTTGTCCAACTCCTGTTATTCTCAGGCAAACCCTTAAAGATCAAGAAAGGTGGTGTCCCGATTCAACACCCGGCAGCCGTCTTGTTCAACCACCGCCATATTTTCCAGGCGGACTCCGCCCCAACCCGGAATATACACCCCCGG
>MGTE01000049.1:312-6360 GCA_001799275.1 Deltaproteobacteria bacterium RIFOXYD12_FULL_57_12 | reverse complement strand
TTTTTGTTGGAAGAGCCGCTCGGCAGCGATGCTGAGGTGCTGGCCGAGTTCCTGGCTCGCTATTACGGCGACGAACGGCCGGTGCCGGCCGAGATTTTGTTGCCTTTTGTCCTGTCGGCCCAGGAGGTCCTGGTCGAATGGCTTACCGATTTGCGGGGCGGACGGGTGGCGTGTCGGGTTCCGCAACGGGGCGAGGGGGTCAGGCTTCTGAGTTTTGCCGAAAATAATGCCGGCCAGTTTTTGGCCGACCGTCTGCAGAAGCAGGAAACCTGGGAAGAGCTGGCCGCCTCCATCCGTGATGCGCTGCGCCTGGAGCGGATACCTCGCCGCATCGAGTGTCTGGACATCTCCAATATCGGAGGCGAGCAGGCGGTCGGCTCGTTGGTCAGCTTCCTGAACGGCGAAAAACATGGGGCTGGGTATCGGCATTACAAAATTCGTACCGTGACCGGCGCCGACGATTACGCCATGATGGCCGAGGTGTTACAACGGCGGTTCAGAGACGCCGGCGGGCCACCGTCTGACGAGTTGCCCGATCTGTTGGTGGTGGACGGCGGCAAGGGCCAGTTGAATACAGCCGTGCAGGTCGTGACCGAACTCGGCCTGGCGGGCCGGCTTGAGCTGGCAGGGCTTGCCAAGGACCGTCACGGCGCTGGCGAGCGTATCTTTCTGCCCGGCCGCAAGAACGCCGTTGCCCTGCGCGGTCACTCGCCGGTGTTGCTTTTATTCATGCGCATTCGCGACGAGGCGCATCGTTTCGGGATCACGTTTCATCGCAAATGGCGGAACCGCCAAACGCTGAGTTCGGCGCTGGATGATCTGCCCGGCATCGGCCCGGCTCGCCGTCAGGCGTTGCTGTCCTCACTCGGCAGCCTGCGGCAGATAAAGCAGGCCACTGCGCAGGAACTGGCAGCGGTGCCGGGCATCGGACCGGAGTTGGCCGCGACGATCTGGCAGCATTTTCACGGACAGGTCAGTTGACAGCCGGAGGGCAGACATGCGGCACAGCGGAACAATGAAATCAGCAGAGGCAGAGGTGACCAGGATTGTGGTCTTTGAGCAGCAGGGCTCTGCTGCGGCCAAGATCCGCGGCATCACCGACTATGGCCGTCAGATCAAGATCAGCGCCGTCTACTCGATTGACCGGGAACTGCCAGCCTTTGTCGATGACCCTGCCGCATACATACCCAATGATTTTGACGCTGATCTGGTCCTTAATTTTTTGAAACATCCGGACCTGTCCACATATCTGACAGAGGTCTGTCAGCAACGGCGGTTACCGGTGATCGCCTCGGGCCGGCGGATCAAAGGGGCGATTGCGCCGTTTACCTGATGCGGTCTCGGCAGGATGCCCGGGCTGGGGCATTACGGAGAACAGTTCGGCCTGCCGGAATTCGAGGCGGAGGTGGCAGGGGATCGGCTGGCGGCGCTCCGGGTCCGGCGTGGCGCCCCGTGCGGCGCCACCTGGCAGGTTCTGCCCCGGGTGATCGGCCTGCCGCTCTCCGAGGCGGTTTCTACCCTGGCCCGGGAAGTGCAATACATCTGCAAGGCCGACCCCAGCGGTTTTGATCCGATTTCCGGCAAGAGCCCTTTGCACTATGCCGGCCATGTCCATGCTGCGGCCCTGGAGAAGGCCCTGGCCGGGAAAGCTGTTGACTTAAGGAAATAATCATGCGTTGCAGAGAGAACATCGAATATCGAATATCGAACAAGGAATGTCGAATGTCGAAGTTTTTAACTACTTCATCATTCTGCGGTTTCTTGTTCAATATTCGATATTCTTTTTAATAATTGGGTGATTTGTAACCATCTGGCCGTCAGATCGAGAATTTTTTACCCGACGCGGCGCTGGAGTTTGCAAGACCTTCAAGGAAGTTTATGAAAAAATATCTGCGGACAAATGCCCGGTTGATTTTTGTTTCCCCCTGGGTGCTGGCCGGGGCCATCGGACTGCTGACTCTGATCATCGTGGTTTTTGCCGCCAACAACATCCAGCGGGAAAAGGGGCTGATGATGGAGAACCTGTTCCGCAAGGGTCAGTCCCTCATCGGCTTTGTTGAGGCGGGAATGCGGGCTGCCATGTTCAGCGGCATGGGCCCGGTCCCCGGCAACCGGAGTGGTGTGTCCATATCACACACCCAACATTTGATCGAACAGGCCATTGAGGATCAGGATATTCTGTACATCGCGGTGGTCGATGCCTCGGGCCTCATACTGAATCACAGTGACCCGGCCCGGGTCGGGCAGAATATTGATCGGGATATGGATTTTTTCGCTGAATCCGCCGTGTCGCGCGGCAGGTATCATATTATTTCGGCGGCAGCCGGCAACCGGAAGATTTTTGAGGTGGTCGGCCTTTTTCAACCATTCCGTCCGCAGCGAGGCCGCTTCATGAATATGTGGCGGCAAACTCTTCCACAGGAGCCGGGCGAGCAGTCCGCAACCGGGTTATGGACCCAGGTCCCTGTGCAATTCATTCTGGTCGGCCTGGACATGAACGATCTGGAAAAGACGGTGCGTCAGTATCGTTTTCAGATTATCTTTCTGTCGCTCGCGCTGCTGCTCGTCGGGCTGGGTGGCTGGATTTCGCTCTTGGCGGCCCAGGCCTACCGGATCTCTCAGGACAGTTTGCATCGGATACAGGCCTTTACCGGTCAGTTGATCTCGCGGCTGCCGGTGGGAATCATCGCCACGGATCAACAGGGCCGTATCAAGACCTTTAACGAGGCGGCCGCCGCCATGACCGGTTGCGCGGCCGGTGCCACTGTCAACCGACCGCCGGCCGATGTGCTGCCTGCCGGAATCGCCGCGTTTTTTGAAAGAGACTGCGGTCAGGACCAGACGGCCGACGGCGCATGCGAGCAGGAGATTTTTCTGCCCGTTGCCAATGGCGCCGGCCTCACCCTGCATCTCAGTTCGCTGCCGGTGGCCGATCAGCAGGGTGAGGATATGGGCCGCGTCCTGCTCATGTACGATCTCACCGACCAGAAACGCCTGGAAAAACAGGTGCGCCGGCATGACCGTTTGGTGGCACTCGGCAAGATGGCGGCTGGCGTGGCCCACGAGGTGCGGAATCCGCTCAGTTCGATCAAGGGCTTCGCCACCCTGCTGGGCGACAAGTTCGATCCGGACAGCAGAGAGCAGGAGGCCGCCTCTCTCATGGTGCAGGAGGTGGACCGCCTAAATCGCAGCATCACCGAGCTGCTCAACTATGCCCGGCCGACCCCGCTTAGGCGGCAGATGACCGATATGGCCGAGATCCTGCGCAACTCCCTGCGGCTGGTGGCTGCCGATGCGGAAACTCTCGGGGTGCGGCTTGATATTGAGGCGGTCGACCCGGCCGTGGCGCAGATCTATGTTGATCCGGACCGGTTGAATCAGGTGCTGCTGAACCTGTACCTTAACGCCTTGCAGGCCATGGGTCAGGGCGGTACGTTGACAGTCCGCCTGCAGCCGGGACAATCGCCCGGTCTCGCCGAGATCGTGGTCCGGGATACCGGCTGCGGCATCGCCGAGGAACTGCTCGAACGGGTTTTTGATCCCTATTTTACGACCAAGCCGGATGGCACCGGTCTTGGCCTGGCCATGGCCTACAAGATTGTTGACGAGCACGGCGGCTCCATGCATTTTGCCAGCCGGGTGGGTGAGGGTACGACCGTGACTGTCTCGCTGCCGATCAATGCTGTTGACTGAAGGGAATAATCTTTTGCGATCTAACAGCGAATATCGAATAAAGTTTATACCCCCTTGCGGGGTAAACAAGAAACCGCAGTGTCAATCGTCCGATGCCTTGTTAGAGGACAATGATGAAGTAGTTTAACTTCGACATTCGACATTTCTTGTTCGATATTCTGCGGTTCAATAATACAATATTCGTTTAAGTGAACGTCATAGCCTTAAACCAGAAACACCACTGCCCCTATGTCGCTGACAATTGACTTGCCAAGCCTGGCGGCAACCGTTGCCCTGGGTCGGTGTCTGGGAGGGATGGCCGCCCCAGGTGATGTGATTACCCTGGCGGGTTCGCTCGGCGCCGGCAAGACCACATTGACCCAGGCTATCGGCCGGGCCGCTGGCGTGCCGGAATCCTGCTACATCACCAGTCCCAGTTTCAGCCTGCTCCATGAGTATCCGGGCCGCTTGCCAGTCTATCACATGGACCTCTATCGGCTGGCCGATTTCGAGGAACTCGAACTGCTCGGCTTTGAGGAATATCTCTACGGCGTTGGGCTCTGCGTGGTTGAATGGCCCGAGATGCTCGGTCCCCTTTGTCCTGCCGAACGGCTGGCCGCGGAACTGATTATCGTCAGCCCTGAGAGCCGCCGGATCATTCTGACCGCCCACGGGTCGGCTTGGAAAAAAAGGTTGGCGGAACTCGTGCCGATGGTTTAAATAAATAGGTTTTTTCACGGGCGTACATGGTGTTTTTGTCCAGGTGCGGTATGCCGGGACGTCGGCGGCCAAGCCGGAGATTCAGCTGTAACAGATTTTGCCGGGAGAGATGAACGATATGGAAAAGCGACCTATCAGACTGACGGATTGTTTCAAAACTTATACCTATGACCAGGATAAGGTCTTCACGCCCGAGGAGACCGTCCGCCGGTTTAAGGCCAAGCTTGACGAGGTGGACCTCGACATCCTGAAGGAGGTCCGGCGGATCGACAACGGCCGGCTGGACATCCCGATCTATTTCAGTATCACCGGCAAGGATGCCCGTCAGGTCATTGGCAACAAGAAGCAGATGGGCAAGGGCAGCACACCAGACCAGTCGCAGGCCAGCGCCTGCATGGAGTTGGCCGAGCGGTTCAGTTTCTTTAGCTTTATCAAGAATCCTGCCAATTTCTTGGTCGACACCTACGCCAACCTGAAGGCATCCGGACAAGTGCTCATGCCCATTGAACGGCTGCTGCAGTCAGTCCATGACGAGACCACCTCGGTTGGCGTCCTTGAAAAACTGTTGGCCGACATTCCCATCCGCTGGACCTGGGCTACGAACTTGACCCGCAACCAGGAGGAACTGGTGCCGTTTTCTTGGTTCTACGCCATTAACGAATTCAACGGTCCTTCGGCCGGCAACACCTTTGAGGAGGCGATCTGCCAGGGGATCTGCGAGATCGTTGAACGGCATGTCTGCGCAGTGATCAGTCACGACGAAGTACGGGCGCCGCGGATCAACCTCGATTCGGCCAAGGATCCGGTGTCGCGGGAGTTGATCGACAAGTTCACCCGGCACGGCATTAAAGTTTATCTGAACGATTTCTCTCTGGATACCGGCATCCCGACCGTCGGCGCCGTGGCCTTTGATCCGTCCACCTTTCCGGCCACAAGCGAGATCGTCTTCACGGCCGGCACCACGCCGGATCCGGAAAAAGCTTTAATCCGCGCTCTCACCGAGGTGGCGCAACTGGCCGGCGATTTCAACACCAAGTCCAACTATGTGGCCAGCGGTTTGCCCAAGCCGCTGGCGCATGACGAGATCGAGTATCTGACCGGCGCGCCGACCACGGTTGATCTTCATGCCATGCCCAACCTGGGCGATAATAACATTAAAGTTGAAGTGGAGCGCTGCCTGGCCGCCTTGGCTAAACTGGGCATGGATGTCTATGTGGTCAACACCATGCATCCCAAACTGCAGATGTCCACCATCTACACCATTGTGCCGGGCGCCCATTTCCGGGAGCGGTCCCGCAGCAAAAATGCCGGCTTGTTCGCGGCCAAGCTGCTGGCTGAACTGGTCACCAGTCCGGAGGAGTCCAACCGCCAGTTGCGCCGGATTCAGAAGCTGCTGCCCGACGCCTATTTCATCGAGTTCTACCTGGCCCGTAACCTGCTGCTCCTCGAGGATTACGACAAGGCCCTGGCCCATTTCCAACGCGCCCTGCTGCTCAATCCCAGCGATGAGGATCTGCCCTATATTTATTCCTACATGGGCAACTGCCTGAAGGATTTGCAGCTTTACCGCGAGGCGATCGACGTCCTGGAAAAGGGCGCGGCCATGGACAATACCCGGCCCGACCTCCACAATATGCTCGGCTACTGTCATTTCAA
>MGTE01000049.1:0-239 GCA_001799275.1 Deltaproteobacteria bacterium RIFOXYD12_FULL_57_12 | reverse complement strand
CTGTCCCTGGATCCGGCTATTGATTTTGCCCGGGACAACCTGCACCAGTTGATGGCTCTGCAGGCGTAGACTGATCAATGTTAGACAACCAACTGGGGGCGGTTTTTTTATGGCAGACGCACAGGCCAGAAATAATGATGTGATTGCCGCCCTGGCCGAACACCGGCAGGTGTTAGCCGCGCTGGACGCCTTGATTCCGGACGTGGTTGAAATCGCCGCGCGGCTGATCCAGTGCCTGC
>MGTE01000048.1:63122-68518 GCA_001799275.1 Deltaproteobacteria bacterium RIFOXYD12_FULL_57_12 | reverse complement strand
TTGGATCTCCCTTGACAATTTTGGCAAGAATCTGCTGGTTGCGAACCATTGCCTCAAATGAGACATCCTGCGGACCTTCGGTGATGGCGCGGAAGGCGCCGGTGTCCTCGCTGGGTAAAAGTCCGGTCGGCATCCTGGTAAAGAGCCAGACCGAAAAAACCGTCAGGAGAACCGTAAAAACAAGGGCGACCAGCCGGAATCTGAGGACCAGGCGCAGACTTTTTTCGTAGCCGGCCAGCAGGGCCGTGAAAAAACGTTCGAGCAAAAGATACGCCCGGCCGTGGCCGTTAGCAGCCGGGGTGCGCAGGAAGCGGCTGCAGAGCATGGGGGTGAGCGACAGCGAAACAAAGCCGGAAATCAGAATGGCCAGACTGATCGAGACGGCGAATTCGTGCAGTAAACGGCCGAGCATCCCCTGCATGAACAGAACCGGCAGGAATACCGTTACCAAAGAAAGGGTCATGGCCAGGATGGTAAAGCCGATCTCCCTGGAACCTCGGAGAGCCGCGTCCATGGCGGCCTCGCCTTTTTCCGTGTGCCTGACAATGTTTTCGAGCATGACGATGGCGTCGTCCACCACGTAGCCCACCGATAGGGTGAGCGCCATCAGCGAAATATTGTTGACGCTGAAGCCGAGCAGATACATGCCGGCAAAGGTGCCGACCAGGGAAAGCGGCAGGGCCAGGCTCGGGATCACGGTCGAGGAGAGGTTGCGCAAAAACAGAAAAATCACCATGACCACCAGACAGACCGTGATGACAAGGGTGAATTTGACCTCGGCCACCGAATCCCGGATGGAGACCGAGCGGTCGTAGAGGATGTCCAGGTCCACCGAGGCGGGCATCTGGGCCTGCATGGCCGGCAGCAGTCCCTTGACGCGGTCCACCACCTCGATGGTGTTGGTGCCGGGTTGGCGGCGGACGGCAAGGACAACGGCCCGGGTCTCGTTGTACCAGCCGGCTGCCTTGTCGTTTTCCACGCTGTCCGAGATTTGGGCGATTTCCTCAAGCCGGACCGGGGCGCCGTTGCGATAGGCCACGATCAGGTCCTGGTAGGCTGCGGCGTTGATCAACTGGCCGTAGGCCTGCAGGGTAACCGACTGCTGCTTGCCTGACAGCACGCCGGCCGGCAGGTTGACGTTACCCTGGGCTAAAGCGTCAGCCACCTCATCGATGCCGAGCTGTTTACTGGCCAGAGCACCAGGGTCAAGCTGCACTCGGACCGCGTATTTCTGCGCGCCAAAGACCTGCACCTGCGACACGCCGCTCAGCATGGAGATGCGCGGCGCGATGATGGTGTCGGCGTACTCGCTGATCGCGGTAAGCGGCAAGGCGGGCGAGTGGAGGGCCAGATAGAGCACCGGCGAATCGGCCGGGTTGTCTTTGCGGTAGGATGGCGGGGTGGACATGTCGCGCGGCAGACTGCGCCCTGCCTTGGCCAGGGCCGACTGCACGTCCTGGGCCGCCGCGTCGATATCCCGTTCGAGAGCAAACTGGAGGCTGATCTGGGTGGAACCCTGGCCGCTCGTCGACGACATGGCTTCAAGCCCGGCAATGGTCGAGAGTTCCCGCTCCAGCGGGGTTGCTACTGCCGAGGCCATGGTTTCCGGGCTGGCGCCGGGCAGAGAGGCACTCACCTGAATGGAAGGATAGTCGACATTGGGCAGATCATTAACCGGCAGCAGTCGATAGGCAAAGACCCCGAACAGGATAACCGCCAGCATGATCAGGCTGGTCATCACCGGCCGCCGGATGAACAGCTCGGAGATATTCATGGTCGGCTGCCCTTGCTCTCTTGCGGCTCGCCGGCAATGGCCACCTGGACGCCGGTCCTGAGGCGCATCTGGCCCTCGGTGACCACCTGCTCGCCCGACTGCAACCCCTCGACGATCACGGTTTCATTTTCATGGGCCGGGCCAATGGCAACCGGGCGTGATTCAACCGTCGAATCGGCCTTGATCACAAAAACATAGGGGCCTTCCTGGCCGATCTGCACTGCTTCGGTCGGCACCACCACCGCGTTGGCCAGGGTTTTCAAGGAAAGCGTCACATTGACAAACTGGCCGGGCCAGAGCTTTTTTGATTTATTGTCAAACAGGGCCTTCACCTTGATGGTGCCGGTTCCGGTGTCCACAGTGTTGTCCAGAAAGGAAACAGTCCCGGTTTCATTTTGGGAATCGTTGCCCGTTGTCCGCACAGAAACTGTCAGCGGGGCAGAGGCAATACGGGTTTGGATTTCCTGCAGATAGCGTTCCGGCAGGCTAAAGGCGACATGCAGCGGGCTGATCTGGTTGATGGTTACCAAGCCCGGTGCTTCGTTGGCCTTGACCACGCTGCCGGCATGGACCGCCAGATTGCCGGTTCGACCGCTCATGGGCGCTTTGATCGTGCAGTAGGCCAGATCCACCTGGGCCGCCTGCAGAATGGCCCGGTCGGCCATGACCTGTTTGGCAAGGGCTGAGGCGTTGGTCTGCAACTGGTCGTATTCCTGCTGGCTGACCACGCCTCGTTGCAGCAAGTCAGCGTAGCGTACGGCCTTGTCCCGGGCAAAGCCCTCCTGGGCAAGATCGCGGGCAAGAGCAGCCTCGGCCTGCATGACCGCGGCCTGGTAATGCTGCGGATCAAGGGAGAAAAGCAGATCACCCTTGGCAACTTCCTGGCCCTCGGTGAAATGGACGGTACTCAGTTGCCCGTTCACCTGGGATTTCAATTCGACAGAGGAAGAGGCCTCCACATTACCGATGGCCCGCAGCAGCACCGGCACATCGCGTTCGACCGCAATGGCGGCGCTCACCGGAAAAACGCTTTTGGGTTTCTGGGGTTTTTCCTGTTGTCGGCACGCCGACAACAGGAGGCCGCAGGCCATAACCAGGCCAAGGCAGATAGCCATGAGCCTAACGTCGGGGCGGCGATGCCAGGCATAATTCATAAGATATTTCATCATTGCGGATACCGACAGTTGACGTTGCAAAAATATAAAAAACGCAGTCGCTGGCCAGCCTACTCATAACCGGCAGCCTGATTTCTTATACCTGAAAATCTGGAAAGTCTAGGACAATTTTCAGTTTTTACCCGTGCGGTTGGCGATTCCTTTCATCAGCGAATCGCCAACCGCTCCCACTGTTCTACCGGCCCCGGGATACTGTCGAACAACGGGTGGGGCTCGGGGGAAAGCACGCTGCACCACTGTCGAAAACACGCGGGATTGCGCAACTGCAGCTTACGCAGGAGATGCTGCCATTCGTAGGCGAGTTGCCCATCCGTTACCGTGATGCGGGCATGATCGCGGACCGGCCCTGCCTTGCTCTGGTCAAAGGCATAGCTGCGCAATGCTGCCTCCGCAAGGACGGCGGCGAGGTAGGCATTAATGGCTGAAACGGGTGAGGGGTGAGACTGAAATCGATCAAGCTGCGGATGGTTGCGATAGCCCCTGGTTTTTCCGCGAAGGACGGCGCGAGCCAGGAGCGCCTCGCGCCACAAGGCAACCAGGCCTTGCGGATCAAGATATCTGGGATGCACCGACCAGAGTCTCATGCGCGCATGACAAATCCAGCGGGTGGGCAGAAAACGGCATGTTCCGGAAAATGCCACCTATTCATCAAATAAATTCACGAATTCCATGGCTGCCAGATTTGACGCAAAAGACCTGGCGACAAGCGAGTTCGCCGCCATCGGCGGCAAGCCTATTTCATTGACAACATACCGGCACAAGTCCATTAAATCTTCCTTGCTTTGGCTCCTTGCTCGTTGAACCGTCTCATGAATCCGTTGGAGGTATGACAAGCCGTCGGCCATGCGCTTCTCTATTTGCTCATGTCCCAGTACAGGGGCATCCCACGATGAAAGCAATATCTCTATATTTTTTATTTCTTTCAGCCTTTTTATGGAATGGACAGAGGCAACGATATCCTCATAGATCGGCAGATCGTTTGGCAGAGGCAAGGAATCACCGGTAACAATCGCTTTTTCGTTCTCGAAGATTAGGGAAATCGAACCCCTTGAATGCCCAGGCGTATGCATGACTTTACAACTGGTTTCTCCGCCGAGTCGCACAATTTCTCCATCGGCAAGCAGCCGGTCAACGATTACAGGCCCGCCCACCAGGGTATGAAATCCCGGAACCGGTCGTTCCTTAAATTGTTTTTCCGTATCTTCAATCCACTCTTTCTCGCCGGCATGCGCCAGAACCACGCACCCGGTTGCCGCCTTGATGGCCTTGACCGCTCCGATATGGTCCGGATGCGAGTGCGTAAGAACGACCGCGGATATTTCTGCCGGGTCCCTGCCCTTCTTTTTTATATAATCAAACAGGACTGGTTCCGCGCCGGCGACCCCGCTGTCGATGAGGGTGACTTTGTCTCCAAAAACGATGTAGGCATATACCTCCCGGTCAATCACCTTGTCGGGACTGATCGGTATCGTAAACGGAATCCTGACAGCATGAATATGTTCGGTAACTTTCATAATTCGTTCCTTCAGACAGATGAAAACGCCATGACTGCGGCAGGGTATTGCGGTAGAACTCATTTCTTGTCGTTGTCGCGCTTCTTCATCAGCTCATCATAGATATCCGGATAGAGCTTCTTGGCGCAGTCCGGGCAGACGGTATGGGAAAAGAGCAGGTCGGAATGATGGCTTATATAGGCCTCGACCTGGGTCCAGTAGCCTGAATCCTCCCGGACCTTCTTGCAGGAGGCGCAGATGGGAAGGATACCCTGCAGGATCTTGACCTCGGCCAAGGCCTGCTTGAGTTCGACGATCAGTTTGCGCTGCTCCTGGTCGCGCTGTCGGACCTCATTCCGCAGGCAGATGATCTCCGCACTGCGGGTGATTATCGAAAAAAGCCGCTCCGCCTCCACCGGTTTCAGGATATACCCGTCAATCTCGAGATCGATGGCTTTGAGCAGCAACTCGGTGTCGCTGAAGGCGGAAATCACAATGATCCTGGCATCCGGTCCGCACCGTTTGATTTCCCGGATCATGTCAAAGCCGCTCATCCGGGGCATGCGGATATCAGTGATCACGATATCGGGCTTGATCTTCATAAAAACATCGAGCCCCTCCTGACCGTCCGCGGCCAGATGCACCTCCCTGACCCGCCGCCTGAGCATGGCGGCAAGCCGTTCGCGGGGAACCTCCTCATCTTCGACATAAAGCACGGCAAGGTCGATAACCCCTTCAGGTGTTTTTTCTTCTTTTTTAATTTCGTTGATTGTCATGGCTTCAGCCTCCCAAAATTATGATAACGATTCCTTATCAGATTACGATCGTAAATTCGGCGCCTTCGTCCGTGTTGCGGGCCATGATCCGGCCTCCCATGTTGTTCTCGATGATCGTCTTGGCCATGTAAAGGCCGATGCCCGTGCCCTTGCCCTGTTCCTTGCTGGTAAAGTACGG
>MGTE01000048.1:55284-63098 GCA_001799275.1 Deltaproteobacteria bacterium RIFOXYD12_FULL_57_12 | reverse complement strand
ATCCGGCATGCCGCCGCCGTTGTCCATAACTCGGATAACCACACGTTCGCCATCCCGGTCGAATTCTACCCGAATAATGCCCTTCTGTTGCGCACCGCTCACCCGACGGCGCTCAAGGATCGCATCTTTGGCGTTATCGATAAGGTTTAAGAATACCTGCTTCATCTCGTTTTCAAAACCGTTTATCCACATTTCGTCGCAGGGTTCAATGGGATCGCCAGGCTTAATAGTCTTGCCATGGACAAGACAGGTGATGGAACAGCAGATGTTGTGCGATTGGCACTGGCCGGCCATGATCGCTATCACCTCGGCCATTGCCTTCTTTGCATCAAAACGTATCCGCACTTTGTCGGGAATAAAAAAATTCCGGAAATCGTCGATGGTTTTTGACATGAAGCGGATCTGGGCCATGGCGCTTTCCATGCCCTGTTGCATGTATTCCCGATCAAGTTTCCCGGTCGCAAAGGCGTCCCGGATGTCCTGCACGATAATTGCCACCGCGTTCAAGGGCTGCCGCCACTGATGGGCAATGGCGCCGATCATCTCGCCCATGGCCGCCATCTTCGACTGCTGCACAAGCATTCTCTCTTTTTCCACCCGGGCTTTGGTTTCAGCCTCCACCCTGGCCTCGAGGGTACGGTTCAATTCTTGTAACTCTTGTTCCGCAGCCTTACGCTCGGTAATATCGGTAAACACGACGGCGAACTGACCCTGTTGCGGCGAGTAGGCGAGCACTTCGAAAAAGCGGTTGAGCGCCTGCGAATAATTTTCAAACCGAGCGGCCTGGCCGGTCAGCGCCACCTTCCCATAGGATTCTATCCAATACGGTTCTGTTTCCGGCAGCAATTCAAGCACGGTTCTGCCGATCGTGCTCTCGGCCGCAAGACCGATCATCTGCTCAAAGGCCCGGTTGACTTCCAGATAACGGTAGTCGCCAGGCCGCCCTTCCGCATCCAGAATAATTTCGTGCAGGGCAAAGCCATTGGTCATTTCCGTAATCAGGGTACGGAAGCGCTGCTCACTGCGCCAAAGAGCTTCCGCAGCCTTTTTAAAGGCCGTGATATCCTGAATCATGGCGATGTGCCTGGTGGGCGCCTCACCGGGCAGCCAGAGCGGCGACACCGAAAGATTGGCCCAGGTGATGCCGCCGTCTTTTCGGATATAGCGCTTCTCCATCGTGAACAGGGGAATCTCGCCCTGCCGCAGACGGGCCATGTTCTCCAGGTTCTTTGGCAGGTCATCCGGATGGGTGATGTTCTGAAAATCCATGGTCAGCAACTCCCCTGC
The DNA here is from genome assembly GCA_001799275.1 of Deltaproteobacteria bacterium RIFOXYD12_FULL_57_12. Classification (GTDB taxonomy): domain Bacteria; phylum Desulfobacterota; class Desulfobulbia; order Desulfobulbales; family BM004; genus YD12-FULL-57-12. The sequence continues at coordinate 61,811 of MGTE01000048.1, read as the reverse complement.
GTCCTGGCCGACGATGTCGCAGTATCTCTTGTTGACCTGGATAAATCCGCCTGTGTTTGAATCGATCAGGGCCACGCCCACTGCCGCCTGTTCAAATATGGAGCGGAACAGATTTTCACTCTCTCGCAGCTTCTCCTCAGCTTGCTTTCGCTCGGTAATGTCGATAGTAAAGCCGGCGAGCAGACTACTACCGTCTTTCCGGACGATCGGGAACTTAATGGTCGTGTAATGCCGATCGTTCAGTGTCTCATCCAGTTCGGTGTTTTCACCGCTTGCCACCACCGCCAGATCATCGTCCGCAATCTTCCGGGCGAACTCGGCGGGAAAAAGTTCTTCCATGGTGCGACCGATCATCGAGGCGGCCGGGATGCCCAGCATATTTTCGAAATTATCGCTGACCGAAAGCACCCGGCTCTTGCCCTCCTCAATGGACTTGATAAAGGTGTATACCGGCGTGTACCGCATGAGCAGGGAAAAAAGCTCCTCGCTCTCACTGAGTTGCGCCTCGATCCGTTTTTTCTCGGTGACGTCGTGAATAATCGAATAGAGCACGGTCTTGCCAGCCGATTGGATCGGTCCTGAATAGACCTCGACATCCCTGACCGCACCGTCGGCCCGCCTATGCTTGAACAGAAAATTGGTCCGCTTTTCCGTGCGGGCCTCTTCCATCTCCTTTTTGACTTCCGACGGCGATAACATGTTGATGTCGGCAATATTCATCGCCGACAACTGGTTATAATTCCAGCCGTAAAAAGCAGCAGCGGCAGCATTGGCATCGACGATAGAGCCGTCCGTCGGATCAATAACCAAGGCCACCACCTGCACCTTCTCAAAGAGACTCCTGAAACGTTCTTCGCTCTCGCGCAGGCGATCTTCCGTCTTTTTGCGTTCGGTGATGTCGGCATGAATGCCGATCATCCGCAACGGCTTGTACGCGCTATCGTACGCAACAATCCTTCCAGTGCTGCTGAGCCACAGCCATGCGCCCTTCTTTGTCCTGCGACGATACTCAATCGTAACCGCCTCTCCTCTTTCCAGGCTGTTCCGGTATGCTGCAAGCAGCACAGGTCGGTCTTCCGGGTGGACATTTTCAACCCAGTTCTCAAAAGTTGCAACAAACTCGCCCGGTTCATAGCCGAGCATCTCCTCAATGTCAGGACTGACCTCGGCAGCACCGGTCTGGACATCGAGGTCAAACCAGCCCTGGCGCGCGGCGTGCAGTGCTATACGTAACCGCTCCTCACTGTTCCGGAATTCACTGGTTCGCAGGGTAACCAAATTTTCGAGTTCGCGGTTCAGGGTGAACAGTATGGCGATGGTATGACGGAGAGAATCGGCCATCTTCCGGAAATTACGGCTCAAGGCATCAATCTCGTAAATCGGACTGCTTGGCCAGATGCCGTCAACCGGACTTTCCGGGTGGCTGGCAACCTGTTCGGTCAAGGCTTGGAGCGCGATAATGGGTCGGCTCTGCCAGCGGCTGAAGAGAAACTCCACACCTGACGTGAGCAGGAGAAGACCGACCATCGCGGAAAAATAGTTGGTGGCACTTTGCGTGATACTGGTCAGGGCCGGCAGGAGCGGCGCCTCCACCCGGACTGTCCAGCCGATCGCCGGAGACACCTTGAGTTCGGCGAAGTAGTATGACTTGCGCCAGCGCTGCATGATGCTGATTCCTTTTTCCGGCGCCGGCAGCCAGTGGAATACCTTGGCGGATATCCGGCGGGTCTCGCCACTGGCGCGTGGCAAAGGAGTCATCATCTTCCGCGCCTGGTTCGTGCTGGCGATAATGAGGCCATTCCGGTCCAGGAGGGTAATGACCAGATTCCGTGGCCCGATGATTTCGATAAGCAGCTCCTGCAAAGGACCGAGGTCAAGGATACCAGCGCAATAGCCCTTAAAGTCACCAGCCGCTGGGATCGGCGCCAGCAAAGGGATCGCCGGGGCCGGTTTACCCTCCCTCCCCATGTGGAGATCGCCCACAAAAGGCTCGTGCCGTTCCCGGAGAATCGGCAGATAGGGCCGGTCCGCAAAATTAAGACCTATTGAGGATTTTCCCAGCTCGTCGACCAGCGGCGTATAGGCGATGGAAACAGCATCCCGGTTCATCACCCCGATTCTCTTCAACCCGACAGACGATGCTAGAAATATCTCGGCCTGCCGCTGCATATCCGCAAGTGGCTGCTGTTCAGGATCCACGATGACCGCGGCCAGCGCCTTGATGATCTGGTGTTTTTCCGAAACCCAGGAATCAGCAACACTCCGGGTGAGATCTGCCGTGTGGCTGGCCCGGCGATGTGCATCATCCAGTTGTTCGGCCAAGTGTTCCCTAAGATCAAAGGTGATATATAAAAGGGCCGGGCAAAGGATGATGGTCAAAATGCCGGTGGAAACATACTCTCGATATCTCGGTTTCCTGCTCTCTATCGGCCGAATGATGTTTGCCATCAGATAGAAAAATTTGGCAAACAGGGCGTTTAGGGAGGCGTTGATCGCCTGTTTGAGGACAACAAGGATGGTCGAGTCGGTCGGCACGTGCATCAACTCGTGATAAAAATACCAGGCGAGCAACGAGCCCGGAATGAGCCAGTAAAGGATGATGGAGGTCGACAGATCCAGACCGCGGCGGTTGTGCAGATAGGCAACCGTGAAAATTTCAGCGGAAAAAATGACAACAGCCCACGGATGGTTCCAGAGAAAAAAGGTGGTGAGCGAGGCGATGACGCCGGCAATGATGCCGGCCACAGCCCCGAAGCGGAGCAGGGCCAGCATGACAAAGAAGGAGCCGAAGAGAAAATCAACTCCGAAAAACAACTCGAATTTGAACCAGTTCCCGGCAAAACCGGCAAGGCCAAAAAGGACTCCGGCCAGAAGAGGCGTCAGTTTCATGATACCCTCGCGATTCAGCGGTTCATTACGCATCGAAAAGAATCGTCATATCTCAAAGGGCTATCATGGAACAGACCCGGAGTCAAGAAGGCTCTTATGGACTCGGAAAATACCATTCCACCATCATGCTGGACTCGCACCGTACAGCTTGCCCAGAAAATACGGGAACTGCCGCTGCCACCAGGGCCAGTCGTGGTTCACGTCCGTGCCCCAGAGATCGATTCAGGCGGGGATGTTCTTGGCGGCCAGGACATTCTTCATGGCCAACGTATCGCGGATCATTCAGGTTCGGCAGAAAATCCAGCGGCGACTTTCCCGGATGGTCCCAGGATTGTGGGTCGATGCTGTCGACACAGTAGAGGGTCAGCGTGCCGCGCTCGATAAACGGCGTCGCCGCACGGACCATGCCGTTGTTCTCAAAGTCAAAAAACCTGCCGCTTGAGGTGGGAAAGACGATAAAGGGCTGACCGCCGCTGCCAAATACAAGAAATTCCATATTCTGACCGAGGCTCGGGCTGTGCCAGGCTGTGAAAGAACCGCTCCCGGATCCGGAAAGAAATATTATTGCCTTGACGTCTCTGGTTCTTAAGAGGTAATCAAGAATCAGGAAGTATACGGTATGGCACGGAGGAACGAGAAAAGGCATCCTGAGAAAAAGGAGAGTTGGTCATGTCAACCTATGTGATTCTTGGCAAATTCGCGGTTATGTTATTTGGGGAGCCAAAGGAATTCAAGCAGTTAACAGATGATGCGATGGTGAAGGTAAAGGCAGAGTGTCCTAGCATCGTTTGGAAATACAGCTTTGCGACGTTGGGGCACTACGATGTTGTGGATGTCATAGAAGCGCCTGAGCCAAAGGTGGTAGAAAAAGCCACAATGCTCATGCGGGCCTATGGCTATCATTCAACTGAGGTACTGATAGCGACTCGCTGGATGGATTTTGTCGAGTCCCTTTAAACGGTAACCCCTTACGGGGCATGAACAAGTGCTGATGGCGGCGACGCCGCTTTTGCAGGCGGTCACAGGATGGAGCAGATGCGCCCTGGCGGCAGATCCGACAACCGACCCCGCCGCGCCCGTTCATGCTGTCCTCTAGCCGTACAGTTTTTCCAGAAAGTACGGAAATTGCCGCTGCCACCAGGGCCAGTCATGGTTCACGTCCGTGCCCCAGAGATCGATCCAGGCGGGGATGTTCTTGGCGGCCAGGACATTCTTCATGGACAGCGTATCGCGGATCATCGGCTCCTCCCAGGCGCCCTGCCCTGCGCAGATTACGATATCGCTCTCCCGGTATCGAGCCAGCGTGGCCGGATCATTGAGATTCGGCAGAAAATCCAGCGGGGAATCATAATAGACATCAAGACTGTCACCCTGATAGTTGTTCAGGAAATAGCGGAAATTATAGATGCCGCTCAGGGCGATGACGCCCCTGAACACCTCGGGGTGCTTGAAGAAAAACAGAACCGCATGGGAAGCGCCCATGCTGACACCGGCGCACATAATGCGTTCGCTCGAACCCCGGCGGGAGCGGATAAATGGCACCACTTCGTTCACGATATAGCGATCATAGTCGTTATGGCGGCGCGCCTTTTCCTCCGGTGTCTTTCCCGGGTGGTCCCAGGACTGCGGGTCGATGCTGTCGACACAGAAAAGGGTCAGCTTGCCGCTCTCGATAAATGGCGCTGCCGCCCGGATCATGCCGTTGTTCTCAAAGTCGAAGAACCTGCCGCTCGACGTGGGGAAGACGATAAAGGGTTGACCGCCGCTGCCGAAGACAAGAAATTCCATATTCTGAACGAGGCTCGGGCTGTGCCAGGCGTGGTATTCGCGATTCATGCCCCCTCCCCTCTGATGGCGTGCACAAAGGCGATCGCCTCTTTAATCTCCGCCATGGACCCGGACCTGACCAGATAGCCGTAATCGCCGAGGGCGGAGCGGAACACACCGCTCACCGGCGTATGGAAGGCCAGGCGGCTGCCAAGCTGTTCCAGCACCTGTTCGTGGGAATGTTCATAGGCCTTGTTGGATTTCCGGCCGATATAGCAGCAATGGTATTTCCGTTCGTAGACGGCCCGGAATTCGTTGTGAACCACGACGTTGGCCCATTGTTGGTAGATATCGATGTCGTTCGCATAGTTGAACATATCGGTGGTATAGCCGCCGGGCGGCCGCATGTTGATCTCCAGGGCGACGATCTTGCCGTGCTTACGGGTGCGGAAGAACTCGATGTGAAAAAAACGCTCCCGGATCGCGAAGGCGTCCACCACCCTCCGGCCGGCCGCCTCCAGATCCTCGGGCAAAGTCCGATAGGAACAGTACCAGATGTGCTCATCCTCGTTCACCGTTTCCATGATGCCGCCCATGTAAACATGGCCCGTGCAGAAGACGATCCTGCCGTCATGGTCGGTTAAACCGTCAAAACTCATGATGTCGCCGTCGATGAACTCCTCCAGGATGTAGTCGATCTCCGGCTTGGCCGCATAAAAGGCAGCCAACTCCGCGTCGTTGGCGATCTTGTACGTGTTGAGCGCGCCGACCCCGCGGTCAGGCTTTGCCACCAAGGGAAAGCCGGTGTCCCGGACAAAGGCCCGGGCCGCGGTTAGATCCGGCGCCACCACGCCCCGGGCAACGGCAATCTTGGCCTGTTGGAACACCTCCTTCATCCGCGACTTGCGCTTGACCCGGTCGATCCCGTCTGTCTTCAGCCCAAAGATATTGAAGTCGGTCCGCAGCCGTGCCTCCAGATCGAGCCAATATTCGTTGAAGGAGTCAAGCCGGTCGATCTTGCCATAGCGGTGCGTGAAGTAGCCCACGGCGCGCAGGACCTGGACGTAATCCTCCATGCTGTCGACGCGGTAGTACTCGGTTAAGGCGGCCTTTAGCTCCGGGCAAAGGCTGTCATAGTGGGCGTCGCCGATGCCGAGCGCCGTGGCCCCCGCCTGCTTGAGGCCGACGGTGAACTGGTAATAATTATCCGGGAAATGGGGGGAGAAATGTATGATGTTCATAAGCATCGTACCAGGTGTGTTGTGTTTTCGTTTGAGTGGTTGCCAGTCAAGATGCCGGTAATGATTGCAAGTAACTACGCAGGTTGTTTAGTCGGTAGTCTTTTAGTCCCTTAGGCGTTGAGTGTTAACAGTTTGCGGTCAAAAATTTCATAAACCTCACGCACACAGGACGTTCAGATGTTAACTGGTGTTAAGGGACTTATCCAACTCCGCTGGGTTAGGACCGTTGTTTTACAGCTCCCATGGATTGAAGACCTGCGGGTAGGGCGCAAAGTCCCGCGCGTTGCGGGTGACGATGATGAGGCCGTGGCATTGGGCGGTGGCCATGAGCAGCGCGTCCATCAGCGGCAGGGGCTGCCCGGCGAGTTCGGCGCGGGCGGCGATCTGCGCCCAGACTTGGAGCACGGTGGCATCGAGCAACAGGATGCGCCCGGTGAAGCGCTGCTCTACCTCACGCAGCCAGGCGGTGAGTTTCTGGCTGCGGGTCGGGTCGGTTGCGGCCAGCTTGAGGATGCCCTTTTCGATCTCTCCCAAGCTGATGACGCTGATGAAGAAGTTTGCTTCGTCCTGCTCGTCCAACCAGGCGATGACGTGCGGTGCCGGTGCCTTCCTGGCGTATTCGGAAAGCAC
>MGTE01000048.1:13364-55258 GCA_001799275.1 Deltaproteobacteria bacterium RIFOXYD12_FULL_57_12 | reverse complement strand
GCGCTGGAAAGCTTGCCCCGGTGGCGGATCAGGCGGGCATATTCTTCCACCGAAACCACCACCGCCGTCGGTTTGCCGTGCACCGTCACCACCTGGGCGTCGCCGTTCGCCGCCCGCTTGATGAGCTGACTCAGGTTGGTCTTTGCTTCTTGCAATTGCCATTCGCTACGCATGGTACCACCCCATATATTCTGGTCTGTCTGGTCAGAATTTAGCACGAATCCGGTAGGGCCGCAACGCCTAACTTCATCTCCGAAGAACAGACCATTCACTGCCATTGTTTTTGATTGCCCCTCCCCCCTGCCCTGTGCAAAACAAAAAAATGCACAGAGGGAGCGGAAAAAAATGCACGACAAACAACCCAGACCTAGTACTTCCTGACAAATCTCTTTTCATCCCAGCAAGGATTTCCGGTCGGTTTTACGAGGTAGGCCCTAGTATCGGTACTAGTACTTTTAGCGCTTGATATCCTGCGCTTTTTTGGTTAACAAACAGGGACGGCAGTTATGAATTCGTTATGCGGGTTTTTGTCAGGTCGCCGGACATGGAACGGAAAACAATCCGGAACCACAAACGCGACGGGCGAAGCAGGGAAGCTTAGATTCGGTAGACTTTCCGACGGTGGCCGACCTTGACCACCCAGACGGTCAGTTGGGTATTTTGTATCGAATAGATGATGCGGTAATTCCCCTGACGAAAGCGGTATTTTTCCTGACCGGAGAGTTTTTCGCAGCCAACGGGACGGGGATTTGCGGCAAGGTCGCCTATTCTCTCGATAATCCGTCGCAGGTCGTTTTTGGGGATGGAATCCAGGTCCTTCGTTACCGAATCTTTAAAAAAGATGCTATAGACGGCCATTGGCCTTGAGCTCTTTCAACACGGATTCGTAGGAAACCAGCGGCTCGTTGACCCGCTCTTCAAAGGCTGCCAGGTCTTCGGCATCCTCGGCCAAGGCATGACGTATCGCGTCGTTGACGATATCGGAAATGGATCGGGATGTCGCCAGGGCCTTGTGCTGCAGCGCCCGGTGCATGGCGGGATCAAAATAGACTGTTGCCCTTTTGGTGAGTGCGCCCATGGTTCGTACCTCCAATACGGATATTAGCGTTATAACGTTATGACGTCAAGGCGTTTATCTGAGACGGGCGATTGGGTTTGATCTGGGGAAGTGGCCATCCTTTTTCCCGGTTTGCTGGAAATGGACCTGGAGGCGATTCGTTGCTATGAGAAGGTTGTTTGAAATCGAATGCGGGGAGCTTGTCAACGTAGTCAGGAATTATAACGTGAATAGTAGATCGAGGTACATTCAACTCGAATAAACAGGGGGAAAAGAAAGCGTGCATCTACACTCATACAGAATAAAGAACTACAGGCGGCTGCGAGATGTTTACATCGAGCTTGCCTCTGATATTTCAATTTTTGTCGGGTCGAACAACAGCGGGAAGACCTCGGCAACACAGGCACTGTACTCATTTGCATCCGGCTCTAAGTTTTCCCTGTACGATTTTAGCTCGGTTTGCTGGAGGGGTTTTGACAACCTCGGCAACCTTCCCGCGGGCGGCGCGGAACAGCCAGAGTTTCCTTCGATAAGTTTGGACCTTTGGTTCGAGGTGACAGCAAACGACCTTTACCTTGTGATGCCGTTGTTGCCGAGTACGGCGTGGCGCGGGACGCAAGTCGGTATTCGGATAGAATTTGCGCCGCGTAATCCGACGGAGCTTCTGGCAAAATTCCGTGCAGCTCGCGCGGAAGCTCAGACAAAGGCGGCCGCTTTGGTAAAGCGGGAGAATGAAAAATATGTGCCATGGCCAATAAACCTGACCGACTATCTCAAGAACGAGCTTCAGAATGAATTTGAGTTCAAGTATTACGCCCTCGATCGGGCTCAGTTCGATGACGTTCACAATCCTCATGAGGGATACGAGCCACTGCTACTTGGCAAGGAGCCTAGCGGCGCGGCGATCCTAAAATCCCTCATCAAGGTCGATAATGTTAGTGCGCAACGGCATTTGACCGACCCGGTAGCGGGCACAGTAACGGGCGCAGGGCGATCCGAAGACCTCTCCAAACGATTAAGCAGGTTCTACAAACGCAACCTCGATCAACGGCAGGAAGACCACAGCGCACTTAGGGCGCTATTCGACTCCGAGATTGGGCTTAATGAACACTTGGCCGACGTGTTCAAAGACACGCTCTGTCGCCTCTCAAAGCTCGGCTATCCTGGCCTCCATAATCCCCGGCTAGAGATCAAGTCGGCTCTCAACCCAGCCACAATCATGAGTAGTCAGGATGCTCGCGTGCATTACGTTCTAGGTGATGGCGCGGAGGCTCTTAGGCTTCCCGACACCTACAACGGCCTCGGTTTTAAGAACCTCATCTATATGGTGGTCGAGATACTCGACCATCACGGCAGATGGGTCGCGGACAAGGAGCAACGCGCTCTACTGCACCTGGTATTCATAGAGGAGCCAGAGGTGCATCTTCACGCCCAGCTTCAGCAGGTTTTTATTCGAAACGTCCTCGATCTCATGAAGGGTGGCGAAGAGGACGGCGGCGTTTTCCAAAGTCAGACGGTCGTGACGACCCACTCGCCTCATATTCTCTATGAACGTGGCTTCCAACCTATCCGATATTTCAGGCGGCAGAATATTGGTGGCGAGCAGACGACCGAGGTTTTGAATCTCTCCGTGTTCTACAGCCAGACCCCGAACGAGCGGGATTTCCTGCAAAGGTATCTGAAGCTAACTCATTGCGACCTTTTCTTCGCGGACGCAGCCATTCTCGTCGAGGGCAACGTTGAGCGGCTCCTGCTCCCTGTAATGATTGAGCAGGAGAAGGAAGCTGTTTCCCTGCGGTCGTCCTGCCTGTCCATTCTGGAGGTAGGCGGTGCCTTTGCCTATCGTTTCAAGTCACTGATTGAGTTCCTCGGTCTTGTTGCGCTCGTGATCACCGACTTGGACAGTGTGAAGTTCGTTGCTGCCGGTGAGGAGGATGAGGACGAAGATACAGATTTCGAGGTTCCAAGCGCCGAAGCAGATCAGCCGCCTGTGAAGAAATCCGGCAAGGCGTGTTTGCCATCTGAGCCGGGCGCGCTCACTTCAAACCAGACTTTGATCCAGTGGCTACCAAAAAAGCAGACGGTTGCGGAGCTGCTCGCTGCGACCGACGACGAAAAGTTACATCAGGCGGAAGGCGGCAACGGCTTCAAGGTCCGCGTGACTTATCAAGTCCCGACGAATGTGACATGGAATGGCGCGACGGCCAGCCTGCGCGGGCGAACGCTGGAAGAGGCCTTTGGGCTTGAAAACGCAGCATGGTGCCAGGCTGCGACTCAACAGCACGTCGGTCTGAAGCTTCGTGGGAACCCCGGGACACCCGCCGAACTTGCGTCCGGCCTCCACAAACGAGTCAGTGGAAAGTCGTTCGATAAGACGAAGTTCGCCCTGGGCGTTCTGACCGAACACCCCGCGAGTTGGAATGTGCCGCTCTACATCAAAGAAGGTTTGCAATGGCTCGCTAGCGTGGTCAGCCTCGAGCAGCCTGCACCACTGCCGGAGGTAATCGAGCCTGCGGCTGCTGTAGCAGCGGGCGACGCGGAGGCGGCGCTATGACCAGCCGCGCTCAACAAAAAGATACCGAGGCGGATCGGGAGCTTTACGACTGCCTGAACTCATCGCCACCGCGAAGCTTCTTGATGATCGCGGGAGCCGGCTCTGGGAAGACCACTTCCTTGATTAAGGGGCTCGCAGAGATCCTCAACAAGCATGGCGAAAGACTGAAGCTGCGCCGACAGAAAGTCGCTTGCGTCACTTACACGGTTATCGCGGCCAGTGAGATTTGGGCGGATGTGGGGAACAATCCCCTCGTCCACGTCGCGACCATTCATAGCTTCTTTTGGTCGCTGGTTCGGTCATTCCAGTCTGACATCCAGGGGTGGGTGATAAATCGGATTGACGAAAAACTCGTGAAGCTACGGGAGACAGCGGCAAATTTCGGGCCTCGCGTGCAGCAGCGCACGCGCGACAAGAGCCAGAGCGACATGGCCCGCTATGAACAGCAGCGGGCGCGAATTAGTCGAGTCCGCTCCTTCACCTATGGAACGGGTAGCGACTACGTTAACGGAATCCTCGGCCACGACGACATCATAAAAATGGTGCCGCAGCTCATAGTCGAGCGTCCGTTGATGAGGAGCCTTCTCGCCCAACAATATCCGTTTCTCTTTGTCGATGAGAGTCAGGACACAATGGAGAACGTCGTGGTGGCTCTCAAAGCGGTGGATGAGGAACTGGGAGATCGGTTTTGTCTCGGTTTCTTTGGTGACCCGATGCAGCGCATCTACCCGACAGGGATCGGCGCAATCTCGGCTGGTCTGGGTTGGGTGAACATCACGAAGCCAGAAAATTTCCGATGTCCTGCAACTGTACTCAGTGTCGCTAATGCGATCCGACGAGACGGGGATGGCCTAGTTCAGAAGCGTGGCAGGATGATCGGACCGGAGGATGCTTTGGTCAGCGTGCCAGGCAGCGCGCACCTCTTCATCCTTCCCATTGACGAGAGACGCGATCAGCGGATCGCACAGGTACGCGCTTGGGCTGCTGGAAAAAATGATGATCCCGCGTGGCTTACAGATGAGGGCAATGAAGCCGTGAAGCTCCTCGTCATCGTCCACCGAATGGCCGCCAAGCGGCTGGGATTCAACGATCTGTACGCGGCACTGAATGATAAGGCTCCAGAGAAGTTCAAAAACGGATTCCTGGACGGGACCGCGTGGCCGGTGCGCCCCTTCAACAACTTTGTTCTGCCGCTTGTGAACGCCAGCAAGAAGGGTAACGAGTTCGAGGCGATGCAGATTCTCAGAAGCCAATCACCGCTCTTGGACCGCAAAAACCTGATCGGGGTAAACGTAGCTGAACGGCTTGGCGAGCTGCGCCGATTTACCGAGAGCCTTCAGCAGATGATGGAACTGGGATCAGACGCAACCAATGCCGATGTTCTTCGTCATATTCATGAGTCGAGGGTAATCGCCCTTGACCCGCGGGTGCTCTCATATTTGAATCTGCCAGCCCAAGTCGAAGCGGAGGAAGGCTACAACGCCGAGGCTGCTGAGGATGACGGCGAAGAGCTTACCAAGGAAGTTTCGGCTATGGACGCCTTCCTCGCATGCCCGGCGCCTCAGTTCTGGGGTTACTACAAATACGTGAACAACGACTCTCCGTTCTCGACACAGCAAGGCATCAAGGGTGCGGAATTTGAGCGCGTGCTTGTTGTCCTAGACGATGATGAGGGTACCCACGTTCAATTCTCCTATGACAAATATTTGGGAATCAAGCCGCTCTCAGACAGAGACGAGGCAAACAGGCGCGAGGGAGAAGAAACGGCTGTCGAGAGGACTAGGCGTCTCTTTTACGTATGCTGTACGCGTGCCATGAAAGATCTGATCGTCGTGCTCTTTACGGCCGATGTCACTGCGGCCCAACGGCAGATCACAGCGCTCGGTCTTTTTCCGGCGGATGCGATCCATCTGGAAGACGAGTTCGCGGCAAACTGACTTCCGCCACAGGGGGCATGCGGGACGCTGTTCATTTGTTTATCAACTTTTGATTAATGGGCAGAAACTCGGGGACGTTATTGACTACGGTGACAAACTCCGACGACATACGGGCGGCAGGGATGAAAACCGTAAAATATGACCCGTGGGAGACGGCAAGCATAGAATTCATTAATTCGGTTTTAGTCAAGTTCGCCAAAAGCGGAGCGGGTGACTGCAAAAAGCAAATTTTTCAAACAGGGAGAGAGAGGATGAACGGTACGAAAAACATGTTTGTTTTCGTGGCAGCGTTGTTACTTGTTCTTGCCCATCCGTTATATGTTTCCGCGGACATATGCGACGATACGATGGATGAAGCTAAAAGACTATATAATAGTGCTATGGCGGCGTCGGAACAAAAACAACAGGCCAGGGCAATTCAACTTTATGAAACGGCAGAAAAATATTACCAGAAAGCATCTTTGATGAAAAACTGCCGTTGCCCAAAGATCGAAAAATCTTCCAAGGCAAATGTCCAATTATGCAGAGAAAACGTATCAAACATCAAGAGATACTTGGAGAGTCAACGTAAGTACGAAGCTCAGAAGGAAGCGCAAGTCCAAATCGTGGAAGCGCAAGTCAAAGTCGTGGAGATATACGAACAGGCGGCTAGCCAATACAATCAAGGAAATTCTTATGCCCAATCCGGACAATGGCAAAACGCCATTAATGCCTTCGAGAACGCCGCTCGAATTTGGGATAGCATTGCCTCTACGCAAACTGAAAATGGCAATAAAGCCATACAGAACGCCAAGCAGGCTCGCGAGTTGGCAGCGTTAGCACGACAGCGGATGGGGCAAAAATAACGGCTGTCCTGTTGATAGCTACTCTGCGTGTCCTGGCATAGTGGGAGCAATGAGGGGACGTACGTCAGATTATAAGATTCTTTGTCTGTTAAAGATGTTTGGTGTAACAAACCTTATAACCTCAAGTCCTCTATGATACTCCCAGACGACACACCTGGGAAAAAATCATGAGCCGAGCATTTCTTGGTCAATTAGCAAATCCACTCATGGAGTCAATATGATATGAAGACAAAACCAATTCTAATCTTGGCTTTTATTGTTTTTTTTCCAAATCTTTCCCACAGTACTCCGGAAGAATTTATCCTTAATCAGACGTCAATTTGCAGGGATTTCATACATGACAAATCCAACCAAATGAAAAAATTTCCATATAATGATCTTGCAGGAACCGCATTGATGTTCACAGCGTGTAGTAAACCGGAAATAATGAATAATTTAACCACCCAAGAAAAATATTTTATAAACGAATTGGCCCGCAAAATCAAAGATGCGAAGAAAGAACTATCTGAAAATCAACTAGAACGTGTGAAGCAAAAAGAAGACATTGTAAATAATAACTGGGAAAATTTGAAAAATTCTAAAGAACCTCAGGACCTCAGTAGCTTATCTGAACAGGGGAAAAAAGAGCTGGACCAAAACCTTAAATCAATTTGGAGTAAAATGTGTAAGGCGTTAGCTAACAATAACATCGAGCTAGCCATAAACTATTTTGCCGATAGGTCGAAGGAAGCATTCAAAAGACATTTTTTAACGCTTCGTCCAGCAGAACGATTAAAAATCGCCCAGGAAAATCAAATTGTTTTTGCCAATATATCAGGTGGTTCAGTTAATTATCATTTAATTACTACAAGAGACGGGCAAAGGTACTCATTTCAGCTTACTTTTATCCAAGATATGCGGGGTGAATGGAAAATCCTAACATTCTGAAGACCAAAAGGGTGTTTGATTGATAGGTTAACAGTTGACAGAAAAACTGCTCGTACAGAAGAGGTGGCCGATGATGAAGATGATTCTCGTTGCTCTGGCGTTGTTCCTGGCCTGGAATACAGCGGCGTACGGCAAAATATATCGATGGGTCGATGAAAAGGGCGGCGTCCACTTTAGCGATGACCCGCCGCCCGCTTCTGCGCAAAAGCCTGCCCCGCAGACCATTCCGCAGCAGAGCCTGCCAGCAGGGGTGTCCAGGCCCGTCGATAATCACAGGGAGAAACCGTTCCCGGCGGGCCGGGATGTCGTAACGACAGGCGTTTCTCCCATCCCCCAGATCCGTTCCATGCTGTTCCAGGGGAAGTTCGCCGACCTGAATGCGCTGCTTGAGAAGCGCCAGGAGGCGGCGATAAGGGATGTGCGCCTCGAGGATGACATCATCGCCGCCTACGAGGCATTCTGGATCAACGATCGCTCGTACGAGAGTCTGTTCAACCGCTGGATTGCGGAGTTTCCCAACTCCTATCTCCCTTACCTTGCCCGAGCCAAGTACTTCTACAACTTGGCATTTGAGTTGAGGGGCGGCAAGTGGGCTTCGGAAACTTCGGACAAGCAGTTCCAGGAGATGAAATTCTACCTCTCCAAGTCCGAACAAGACATTCAGCAGGCCCTGCAGAGACATGCGAAAGGCATCATGCCTTATTATCTGCTGGTCGGGATGGACAGGTCAAATAAGCCCAGAGCCGGGAAACCACTGCTGGCAAAGGCGCTGGAGGTGGAACCGGCGTCTCTCCACCTGCGCGCAAAGTACCTGAGCGGCATTACCCCCCGATGGGGAGGCTCATACGAAGAAATGCAGGAGATCATCGACGAATCGATCGGGTATCTTACGCAGAATCCCAGACTGGCGATCCTGCAAGGGTACCCCTATTACGATGCCGGCGACCTGGAGGCCTCAAAGAGCAACTATGCCAATGCTGAGTTGCTGCTGACAAAGGCCATCTCGTTTGGTGATGACGGGATGTTTCTGAAAAGGCGGGCTGGCATCAGATTCTTCCTGGATAAGGCGGACGAAGCGCTCCGGGACATCAACCGCGCCATCGAATTGTGGCCTCACGACTGCGATTACTATGACCTCCGGTCGAAAATTCTCGCCAGCATGAAGCGGCGAGACGAGGCGCTCCGCGACATTGAGCAGGCGGATATTTTGAGCCCTGGCAACGAGGCGGTTGCGGAGCAGAAGAAGCGGCTTGCTATCGGTTTCGAGCAGAAAGGTTACGCCCATCAGAAAAGCAGCGACCCGCAGGCGGCGATCGGGGAATACAACAACGCGCTACGGGCCAATCCGGACAGCGCCATTCTTTACCTCCGGCGGGCCAAGGCGCTCATCGACCAGAACAAGCTCGATGACGCCCTGGTCGATCTCGATCGGGCTGTTGATCTGGATCCCAACGACTTCGATACCTTTCTCCTTCTTGATTGGGTTTTAACAAGGAGAAAGGATTGGGACCGGATCATCAGAGGCTGGGACAAGTACATTGCCCTGCACCTCGATCACAGCCGGGCCTACGTCGAGAGAAGCGGGGCCTTCTATCATAAGGGCGATCTGAAATCCGCGGTGAAGGACCTGAAAAAGGCCGCGGATCTCGGCGACGAGGATGGCCGGCAGCTCTACGAACGCTTCAAGGGCTCGGTCAAGGAATGAAGGAAGCCAAAGGGTTGAGGAGAATTGGATGAAAACCTGGCATCGGCTGCTTTTGGCCCTCTGTCTTTTCGGTGCGCTTGGGTATGCCTACTGGAAGTTCGCCATCCCAACCCACCGGGTCGATGTCCGCTCGGAGCTGGTCATGTTGGGTGATCTGGATGGCGACAACCGCTGGACAGCCACTGATCTGGCAACACTTGAAGGCGTTCTTCAGAAGCCATTTGATACGCCAAGCAGCATCGTCTGGCGCATCGATATGAACCAGAACGGCATGATCGATGATGAAGACCTTCGCATCCTCCGCGCACTTGTCGCTTCGGCTGGCGATCCCTACGCGGCTGAAGAACAGGCACACCTCAAAGACGGAAATTTTCCACGGCCGCGCGAACTCTACCGCTACATTTCGATCGAGGAATACCGGCCCCGGCCGCTCTGGGCCCTGCCCTATCCTCTTGCTGCGGATTCAATCCTTGTCTGGCTGAAGAACATCCCAACGCCAGCAAGTACGAGTTCTTACCCCGAGGCGCTCACCGCCGCTGTTTACGATGAAGCGGTCCGGTTCGACCAGGCCTGGCGTCAGCGTGAGTCGCAACTTCTGCCCATTGAGCGTGAATACGCAGCTCGGAAGTTGGCGCACGTGAAGGCGCTCTTTCGGTCGGGCGCGCAGTACGAACTACTCCTCGCGCTTATGGAATTGGTCGAGGATGCCGAGACCCTCACGGTGCGCGGCCAACCGGAGTTTCCACTCAAACTCCTTACCTTGCGCGATCATCTGCGCGAGGTGCTCGGCTCGCCGCTTTATGCCGAGTTCAAGGCGGGAAAACAGGATTGGCGCACCGTACTCAAGGTTGTCTCCGATCACATTCTGATCGATCTCGGTCTGGCCTACGACTTCGAAACTCTCGGGCCGCCGCGAAACCTCACGCATCTCGCCAACTACCTGCAGCGCGCCGAATGGCAGTACTACAAGAGCACGGCCCGGGAAAATGACTTTCGCCAGCTCATCGCCTTTGCGCAGCATGATCCGCGTTACCTTCGTGCTGTCGCCCGGACCAGCAAAAGACTCCAGGACCCAAATGTCGAGAACCACAACCTGCCGATGGTGCTTCTTCTGCGCGAGGCGCTCCGCATAAAGGACGGCGACAAAAAGAAGGCGGTCGGCCTGCTCGACGAGGCCATCCGCATTCCGTACGCCTGGATCAAGTCGATCTCCCGCGAGGCGCTGCCCGGTTCGCTCGCCCTTGACAATTTTCTTCTGCCCGGCAACATGGAAGATGGCGCGGACAAGAGCCGGCATTGGAACGTGTTCGGCGGCATTTGCCTGTACAAATCTCCCCAGGAGGCACTCGACCTGGCGCTCAAGCGGGAGATGAAAGACCTCTGCGATGCCAACTACTCCGAGGATGCAATGCGTGAGTTCTTGCGGGACATGACCGCGAACCTGAACGGCATGTACCATGTGATGACCGTGAATCCCGGCTTGCTGGCGGTAGAACACAGATAAAGAGCCTTTTCTGTGAGCCTGTCGGAAAATCTGCCACCTCCGGCAACTCCGAGGGCTTGGCTAGCTGAAACTAATCGCAAAGCCGTCTGCAATATATTCTGATGGCTCCACGTTGAGCACCTTGAAAGCTTGTGTCAAGCATCGTGTCGAGTATAATACAATATTTGGCCGACCAGAAAGAGCGGACGGGAAAGATCTTGTCGCGAAAATTGAAATTATAAACAAGATCCCCGTCATGACCGGCTTACTTAAGAGCCTCTTGCAAAATGAACGTCGTAGCGAGATCGAGAAAAAAATCTTCCGTGCAAGGACGATTTCACAAGGAAGACGCCGCACAGGATATTTTTAGCCGATCGGAGTAGATGTTCATTTTGCAAGAGGTTCTTAATTCAAAGAATTGGTTCCTTGGATTACAGGCCGGAATCCGAGAAAATCGATCTATTCGACATCATCATGTGACGAGACCAGCGCCATGAAAAAAACAAAGGGACAGATTGAGGCCGAAATCAGTGACGCCATCATCAAGTTCGAAAAGGAATACATGGGCAGAGGTCCCCTGGAAACTAAAACCTATATCATCGGCGACATGGTCCTGGTACGACTCAAGGGAGTTCTCACCCAAGCAGAACACCAGCTTTCCAAGCCCGGGGAAATGAACAACGGCCGAGAACTGATCAAGCAGGTACGGATCACCCTTTTGGAAAAGGGCAGGCCCCTGTTGGAAGCTGTGGTGGAGTCCATTACCGGACAAAAAGTAAAAAGTCTGCACACGGATATCAGCACAGTAACAGGAGAGAGAATAATCCTTTTTACCTTATCGGCTCCAACTGGATTCGAATAATTCGAGGATGCGCTTTCTTTTTTTCGACTTGACATCCTGAACAGCAAAGGTATTTTAAAGGGTACTATCAGACAGAAATCTGAAAGGCTTTCTTGCAAAGCTTGTCAGATTTAGCCGCGCAATCCTTCCAAAAGATGGCGCGGGGTTTTTGCGGTCGATAACAGATAACGGCAGCAGGTCCAGACGGGCTCGAAAGTGAGCGCGGGCTGGAATAAGAGGTCGAGGAATTACTGGATACACCAGTGATCTTCGACCTTTTTTTTGCTCTTTTTCCACAAAAAGCGCAGGCGGGAGAAAAATCATGACCATGAAATCGTTTGCCAGGGAAGGACAGCAGTACATCATCTATTCCGACGGCAAAATATGTGAATCAAAAAGAGAACTGCTCTCAAGCGATGTTTTTGCGGACATGGTGCAGGCCTTTGTGGAGGAGCTTTGTCGCAACGACTCTTCTCTGCTCGATTCGCTTGGTCCGGATGTGGCCAACGAACGTGATCTGCGGAAACTGATCAATATCCTGCGAGCCTTGAGCGAACATCCCATTGAGCAGGTGGTCTCGATTCTCCCGACTGCTACAATCCTGACTGATAGTCGGCATCGTCTGGCCCTGCATCAATTTGTCGAAAGATTGTACGATTATTGGCGATCGTTTGACCGATACATGGTTCTGCTTGCCGAAGCCGGGCCTGATGGTTTTAACCGGCGACCATACCGGGCCTTCAATGACACCCTGGTTGCCCTGGCCCACCAGGTGCGTGCGCTGTACCGGGACATGTGCGAAAACATAACCGGTACCCATCCTCGAATCTACCGGCACGTTGCCGCCGGCTGCGATGCGGGCCTGATCGCCGTACCAAAAGAGTGGACCATGCCACCCATGTATAAAAAGGCCTTGGCGGGAGTTCCCTTTATCCGCCAGGTCTGGTTTGCGCCGCCCTTTGTTATCGATCCGCCGATGAACAAACGCACCGGTCAATTCCTGGCCGCTGATGAAAATCCCATTGAAGGCCTTGATCTCTCCGGCCGGGAATGGCTCTGTTATCCGGCCAGGGTCGGATCGTTAATCATCTTTGTTTATTTTCACCGGCGATTTATGGGGCTTGGCTTATCCCTTGCCAACCTGTTTGAACTGGCCAGCAACGAACAGATCGCCGCCGGACCCGAGGCCGTCTACGTTTTTGGTGCTCCGCCTGAGCATATGGCACGGTTTGGCGCTCTGCCCACTGTGTTCTTTGACGACCGGGAGAACAACCTGCTGACGGCAGCTGTTCCCCTGGAGGAGCGCTTCGGCTATTTCGGCTATCTGAAAAAGATGATCCTGACCCTTCACAACATTGCCATGATGAAAAAAGGTCGCCAGCCTTTTCACGGGGCAATGGTTCGCATCCTGCTCAAGGGCGGTAAGGACGCCACGCTGCTGATCATTGGCGATACGGCAGCCGGCAAATCAGAATCCCTGGAAGCCCTCCGTATTCTGGGTGGAGATCTGGTTCAGGAGATGCGAATCGTGGCTGACGACATGGGCTCCCTGGAAATCGACCAGGATGGTCGGCTGATTGGCTATGGCACTGAAATCGGCGCGTTTATCCGACTGGATGATCTGCAGCAGGGCTATGCCTTTGGCCAGATCGACCGGGCAATCATCATGAGCCCCCAGAAGGTGAATGCTCGCGTGGTGTTGCCGGTCACCACCATTGAAGAGGTGCTGCACGGCTATGCCATTGATTTCCTGTTTTATGCCAATAACTACGAGGAGGTGGATGGGGAACACCCTATTGTCGAGCAGTTCGATAATGCAGAGCAGGCCCTGCAGGTGTTCCGCGAAGGCGCGGTCATGGCCAAGGGCACGACAACGTCAACCGGACTTGTCCACAGCTATTTCGCTAATATTTTCGGCCCGCCGCAGTACAAAGAACTACACGAAGCACTGGCTGAAAAAACATTTCATGCGGCATTTACCACAGGCACGAGAATTGGCCAGCTGCGGACCAGGCTCGGCATTCCCGGCTATGAGGCCAGCGGTCCAGAAGCCGCGGCTCAGGCCTTGATTGCACTGATTGCGGCCGAAAGGTGAAATATTCAACGCACGGTAGTCAAAAAAGAAAAGAGGAGCAAAAGAATGTCACAAAAACCTTTGGTTGGAATTCTCATGGGCAGCGAGTCGGACCTGCCGATCATGAAAAAAGCAGCAACTGTTCTTGATGAAATGGGCGTGCCCTGTGAAATGGACATCAGCTCCGCCCACCGATTGCCGGACAAAACCGCGGAATATGCCCGAACTGCCAGAGAGCGCGGCCTTGAAGTAATCATTGCCGGGGCCGGCATGGCAGCCCATCTGGCAGGGGTGATCGCCGCTCATACCACCCTGCCGGTGATCGGCGTACCCTTGGCCTCGGGCGCTTTGCACGGGGTCGATGCGTTGTATGCAACCGTGCAGATGCCGCCCGGCATTCCGGTGGCCACCGTGGCGGTGGACGGCGCCAAGAACGCCGCCTACCTGGCCTGCGAAATTTTGTCTATTAAATATCCTGAGATCGCCCAGGAGTTAAACAGGTTCAGGGAAAGGACCCGTGAGGAGTTGCATAAATTGTCAGCGAAAATGCGGCAGGGCTGAGGCTGGTCGCGTCATTTCTGAAAACAAAAACTAACTCGGCGCAACAATGAGCGAACTAAAACATCTGTTGGCAAAGAACAGGGCCTGGGCTGCCGGTATCAAGCAAGAGGATCCGGATTTTTTTAAAAAACTCTTCGCGCAGCAGGCCCCGGAGTATTTGTGGATCGGGTGCGCGGACAGCAGGGTTCCGGCAAACCAGATTGTCGGCATGCTGCCCGGCGAGTTGTTCGTACACCGCAATATTGCCAATATGGTCATCCATTCCGACCTGAATTGCTTGTCTGTTATCCAGTATGCCGTGGAGGTGCTGGCTGTAAAACATATCATCGTCTGCGGCCATTACGGTTGCGGCGGTGTAAAGGCAGCCATGGAAACAGAAGAGCACGGCTTGATTGACAACTGGCTTGGTCACATCCGGGACGTTTATCGATTCCATCGACAAGAATTCTATGTTCTGCAAGATGCTGAAGAGCGGTTCGACCGACTGTGTGAACTTAACGTTATTGAACAGGTGGGTAATGTCTGCTCCACAACCTTTGTCAAGCAGGCCTGGAAATCAGGACGCCAGCTTTCCGTGCATGGCTGCATCTACAGTATCAAGGACGGAATATTAACAGAACTGGACGTCACTATTACCGGACCGGAGCAAATTTCTTCAATTTACCGGCAAAAATAGACAGAAAACACAAGTTGACCTCGGCACATTGCAGGGCTGACAACTTGGAAGAAACTCATTTGAAAAAAAATCGACACAGGAGAAGACTCATGTCACGCACAATGGTAACAATTGACGGCAACCAGGCCTGCACCCATGTGGCCTACGCCACCAGCGAAATCATCACCATCTATCCCATCACCCCGTCAACCTCCATGGCCGCTGAGTCGGATTCCAAGGCCAATGCCGGTCAGAAGAATATCTGGGGCTCGGTGCCGGCCGTGAGCCAGATGCAGTCCGAAGCGGGGGTGGCAGGATCACTGCACGGCTCGCTTACCACCGGCGCCCTCTGCACTACTTTTTCAGCCTCCCAGGGCCTTATGCTGCTTTTGCCCAACATGAATAAAATTGCCGGCGAGTTGACCCCCACGGTTTTTCATATCTCAGCCCGGGCTCTGGCTTACCAGGGCTTGTCCATTTTCGGGGATCACAGCGATATCATGGCGGCCCGTCAGACCGGCTGGGCCATGCTCGGCTCCCAGAACGTCCAGGAGGCCCAGGACATGGCACTGATCGCTACCCAGTCAACGCTCAAGTCACGCCTGCCTTTCATGCATTTCTTCGACGGTTTCCGCACCTCCCATGAAATCCAGAAAATCGAGCAACTCTCGGAAGATGACATGCGGGCCATGATCGATGAAGAGCTGATTATCGAACACCGTAAGCGCGGTCTTTCTCCGGACCGGCCGATGATGCGGGGCACGGCCCAGAACCCGGATGTCAACTTCACCGGCCGTGAAACAGTGAATAAATTTTATGCGGCAGTGCCGGAGATTGTCCAGGAGACCATGGACAGATTTGCCCAACTCACCGGCCGCAAGTATCATCTCTTTGACTATTTTGGCGCTGCCGACGCTGAGGATGTCATCATCATCATGGGTTCCGGGGCCGAGACGGTGCGGGCCACGGTGGAATATCTCGTGGCCCAGGGACAGAAGGTCGGCCTGATCGTGGTACGGCTGTTCAGACCCTTTGACGCAACAGCGCTGATCGGTGCCCTTCCGGATAGTGTCAAGCGCCTCACCGTGCTTGACCGCACCAAGGAGCCGGGTGCTGCCGGTGAACCGCTGTATCAGGATGTCCGGACCGTGGTCGGCGAGGCGCAGGACGCCGGTATCCTGCTGAAGGCGCCGATAGTCCTGGGCGGCCGCTACGGTCTGGGCTCTGCCGAATTCACCCCGGCCATGGTCAAGGCCGTGTTTGACAATATGGCCGCAGCCAACCCCAAAAACCATTTCTGCGTGGGACCGGATGACGACGTGGCCTTTACCAGCCTTGATTACGATAAATCCTTTGATATCGAAGGCCGCGATGTTTGCCGGGCCATGTTCTACGGCCTGGGCGCCGACGGCACCGTGGGCGCCAACAAGAACAGCATCAAGATTATCGGTACCGAGACCGACAACAGCGCCCAGGGATATTTTGTCTACGATTCAAAAAAATCCGGCTCCATTACCACCAGCCATCTGCGGTTCGGCAAGAACAAGATCATGGCCCCGTATCTCATCAACAAGGCAAGCTTTATTGCCTGCCACAACTTCACATTCCTCGATAAGTACGACATGCTGGCCAACAGTGAGGAGGGCGGCACCTTTCTGCTCACCACCTCATTCAACAAGGACGAGGTCTGGAATCACCTGCCGGCCAAGGTCCAAAAACAGATAATTGACAAAAAACTGAAATTGTACATCATCGACGCCCTGAGCCTGGCGGCAGCCATCGGTCTTGGCGCCCGCATCAACATGATCATGCAGACCGCCTTTTTCCTGATTTCGAATGTCATCAGCAAAGACGAGGCCATTGATTCCATCAAGACCGCCATCAAGAAAACCTACGGCACCAAGGGTGACAAGGTGGTCAAGATGAACTATGACGCCGTTGACGCGGCGGTCAATAATATCGTCGGCGTTGATGTGCCAACGGCGATCACCGGCCACCAGTTGCCGCCAACCGTGCCGGATGATGCGCCGGCCTTTGTTAAAGAGGTCACGGCCAGAATGATCGAAGGCAAGGGTGATTCCATCAAGGTTTCCCAGATGCCCTGTGACGGCACCTGGCCCACCGCCACCACCCAGTATGAAAAGCGCAATATCGCCGTGGAGGTGCCGGTGTGGGATGCAGCCACCTGTATCCAGTGCGGCCAGTGCTCCCTGGTCTGCCCCCATGCCTCAATCCGCATGAAAGTCGTCGGCCAGGATGCGCTTGCCGGTGCGCCGGCTGCCTTTAAGAGCGTTGACGCCGTGGGCAAACAGTTCAGTGGCCGCAAATTCGTCATTGCCGTGTCCACTGAGGACTGCAATGGTTGCAGCCATTGCTTTCAAGTCTGCCCGGCCCGCAAAAAAGACGCGGACGGCAACAAAACAGAAGACAAGGCCTTGCAGATGGTGACCAATACCGAGGAGGTGCGGCAGCGCGAATCGGTCAATTATCAATTTTTTCTGGCTCTGCCCGAACTGGATTATAGCGAGATCAATCCGGCCACCATCAAGGGCAGTCAGCTGCGCCGGCCGCTCTTCGAATACCCCGGCGCCTGTGTTGGCTGTGGTGAAACACCGTACATCAAGCTCGCCACCCAGCTGTTTGGCGACCGGATGATGATCGCCAATGCCACGGGCTGCTCCTCAATCTACGGCGGCAATCTGCCGACAACGCCATACTGCAAGAGGGCTGACGGCCGGGGACCGATCTGGGCCAATTCCCTGTTTGAGGATAATGCCGAGTTCGGGCTTGGTATGCGCCAGACCGTCAACAAAATGGCTTCCCAGGCAGCGGAACTTCTGGAGGAAGCGGAAGCAGCCGGGGTCATCGACAACGTCCGGAAACTGGAACTGCTCAACTCGCCCCAGACCACTCAGTTGGAAATCGAAACCCAGCGAGAAAGGGTTGCCGAGTTGAAAAAAAATCTGGCAGACAGCCGCTTTCCCAAGGCCATGCAATTATTGCATGTGGCCGACTATTTGGTCAAAAAGTCGGTCTGGATCTTCGGCGGCGACGGCTGGGCCTATGATATCGGTTACGGTGGTCTGGACCATGTGCTGGCCTCGGGAGAAAACGTCAATGTCTTGATCATGGACACCGAGGTCTATTCCAACACCGGCGGCCAGATGTCAAAATCCACCCCCAGGGCTGCCACCGCCCAGTTCGCCGCCGGCGGCAAAAGAATGCCCAAAAAGGACATCGGCATGATCTTCGCCACCTATGGTAACATTTATGTGGCTAAAGTGGCGATGGGCGCCAATCCGGCCCAGGTCGTCAAAGCCTTTAACGAGGCTGAGGCCTATGACGGACCGTCCCTGATCATCGCCTATTCCCACTGTATCAACCACGGGATCAATATGGCCAAGGGACTTGACCAGCAGAAAAAAGCAGTGGCATGCGGCCACTGGCCGCTTTACCGTTATAACCCGTTGTCGGAGATGGCGGGTACGAACCCGCTCATCATTGACAGCAAGGCGCCGGCCATCCCCTTTGCCGATTATGCCATGAACGAAAACCGCTATCGGGCGTTGAAAATCACCAATCCGGCCATGTTCGACGAATTGATGGGTAAGGCACAGAAGGACGTGGAAAGAAGCTGGCGTTTTCTGGAAGGCCGCTTGCAGGCCCTGGAGATGGAAGTGAATAGGATTTCCGTTCCGTCATGAACACCGGTTCGGGAGGCGGCATCTGTCAGACCGGAAAAATCCCAGCGGGCTCGATGCCCTTGATCCTGAACTGCGAGTCGTTGATGAAGCTGGCAAAAAGCACCAGAAAGGCGGCGGCGGAAAGGCCCATGAGCCACTTGTCCTGATAAAGGGTCTCCAGTCCCTGCTTCTTGGCCTCTTTGCTGTCAAAGGTGAAGTGCCCCGTAAACAGGCCATCCAGGCGCTGGGTGCCGCTTTCGCTGATCTGACTGAACCCGTCCCGGTGGGCATAGGTCATGACCTCAAGCAGCAGGGCTCGCTGGTCGGCCGGGTCGGGAATGTGGTAGGCGAACGTGTGCAGCAGGATGGTCTGGGCCTCGCGGATACTGGCCACGGCCAGGGAGTGCAGCAATTTTCCCCCATATTCAGGCAGGACGAGACCTGCTGTTCGCAGCAGGGTCAGGAGCACCGTATTTTTGTAAAGCTGGTACAGGCGCATGGCGCCGTTAATCTTGCGGGCCACCGGGTGCGCATGCTCCAACCGTAATCCCTTGTAGGCGTTGGTAAAAATTGTGTCGAAAATAACCTGGAAGCAGTGCACCGAGTCGGTGAACTCATGGAGATCGATTCGCAGGTCCAGGGTGTTGTCCAGCCGGTCGGCCAGTTTGATGGCTGCCAGTTCCGGCGTCTGCTGCGCCTTGCTGAAAAGGTTGCCCAGGTATTCGTGGTATTTCTGGCCAGGCATCTTGGTCAGGTAGTGCAGCCGTTCGTGGAGAAACCAGTTGGCATTGGCGTCGATGCGCTGGATAAGCCTCTGATAGCGCTCATCGAGGTGAGTCCATGTTTCCGGCGAATACTGCTCCTGCCGGATATCTTCGTGCCGGTCGTGCAGCAGAGTGGTGAGAATCTCAAGAATGGACGGCTGCTCCTGGGAGCGGACCAGCAGGGCCGCAGCCCGGATCGGATGGAGAATGGCCAGGGGGCCAAGCCGTCGTTTCTGCTGACCATAGGCCTCTTCAAGATACGCCATGGTGTCCATGAGAATTTCTTCGTCACCGGGCGGCAGGCTGCCTTTGATGATGAGACCGAGTACCCCTCGCCAGTTGACCGGCTCCCCGGACAACTGGTAGTTGAGAAAGGAGGAAAGGGCCAGAAACTCTTGGGTATCGATGAGTGGTTTCATAAAGAGCCTTTTTTAGGAAGAGTCAGCCTTCTCCGGCAAACCCGGAGGTTTCACTAAATGAAATTGATTGCACAGCCATCCGCAATATATTTTGACTGAGAGAGAAATAATTCGGTTTGTTTTCTTCCTGCATGACCACCGCCATAAGAATTGTGGCTTTTTCTCCCCTAATTTCTATAATGACAGATGGGCAGATGCGGGTTGCGTCGCCACTGACTCAAGGTTTTTCATCCCTTGCCCCACACTCAAAAGGAGGGTACGAGCATGCTGGATTTCATGAAGAAGGTAGCGTTCACCAGCGTTGGCCTGGCTTTTCTGACCAAGGAAAAAGTCGAGGAACTGGCCAGGGAAATAATTGAAAAGGGTAAACTCTCGGAACAGGAAGGCCGGGAGATCCTGGAGGAACTCAGAAAAAAATCAGAGCAGGCCCGGTCCGACGTTGAAAACAAGGTGAGCGACATGGTGCAAAAAACCCTCACGAAAATGAACCTGGCCACCCGTGATGACCTGGCCAAGCTGGAAACGCGCCTGGACGAAATCGTTGCCGCCTCCGGCAAGGATAAGGAGCCGGCCGGCTAGATGCTGAGCATCCGCAGAATCGGTATCATCGGCCGCACCTACCGCCACATCAACCGCTACCGCCAGATCCTTCGCGCCCTGTTCCGGTACGGATTCGGCGATCTTCTGGAAACCCTGCGGCTGGAGGAGTACCTGGAAATCGGCCTGCAGATGATTTCCAGAAAAAAGGCGGAGCATATCGAAAAGCTGAGCCGGGCCGAACGGTTTCGCCGAGCCCTGGAAGAGCTGGGCCCCACCTTCATCAAGATGGGGCAGATCCTTTCGACCCGTCCCGATCTCATCCCCCTGCCCTATCTCCAGGAACTGGCCAAACTCCAGGATCGGGTGCCACCTTTCCCTTACGAAGAGGTCAGGCAGATCATCAAGTCGGAACTGGGCCGTTTTCCGGAGGAAATTTTCGAGCACTTTTACCCGACGCCGCTGGCCGCCGCTTCCATCGGCCAGGTGCACAGGGCGCGACTGGCCGGGGCCGGCGAGGTGGTGGTGAAGATCCAGCGGCCCGGCATCCAGGAACTGATCGAGGTGGATCTCGAGATCATGCTCCACCTGGCCGGGTTGGCGGAAAAACATCTCGAAGAATTGGAGATCTACCGCCCCACCCGAATCATTGAGGAGTTCGCCCGCAACCTGGGCAAAGAAATCAACTACGTCACCGAGGCGTCCAATATCGAGCCCTTTGCCCGGCGCTTTCTCGATGATGACACCCTGTACGTGCCCAGGGTGTTCCGGGACTACTCCACAAAACTTGTGCTGACCCTGGAATACGTGGATGGCATAAAAGCCTCCCAGGTGGAACAGCTCCGGCAGGCTGGATACGATCTGCCGGAGATCGCCCGGCGCGGCGCCACCCTGATCATGAAGCAGATTTTCATGGCCGGTTTTTTTCATGCCGACCCCCATCCGGGCAACATCTTCATCCTGCCCGGCAATGTCATCTGCTTTCTGGACTTCGGCATGATGGGCCGTATCAGCCGGCAGGAACGCGAGGATTTTGCAGATCTGGTCATGCAGATCGTCAACCGGGACGACAGAAAGGTAACGGACACGGTCCTGAAACTGACAACCTTCACCCGGGAACCTGATCAGGAAGAACTGGAAAGGGATCTGACCGAATTCATCGATCAGTTTTTTTACCTGCCCCTTAAGGATCTGGAAGTCGGCAAGGTTCTGAACCTGCTCTTGGAAATTCTTGTCCGCCACGGCCTGCGGATCAAGCCCTCCTACTTTGTGATGCTTAAGGCCATCAGCAGCGCCGACGGTCTTGGCCGGCAGCTGGACCCGGATTTTGAAATAGCCGGCCATGCCGAACCGTTCATCCGGCAGATCCAGAAAAGTCGCCGCCATCCGAAACGGCTGGCCAGCGAGATGATCGATTCGGTTGCCGAGTTCGTTTATCTCTTGAAAGAGGTGCCCAGGGAACTCCGCAGCATTCTCAAACAGGCCCGCCAGGGTCGGATGACCATTGAGTTCCAACACCGCGGCCTGGAACCGCTGCTCTTCACTCAGGACCGGACCAGCAACCGCATCGCCTTTGCCATTGTGCTGGCTGCGTTAATCATCGGCTCCTCGCTCATCATCCTCTCCGGCATCCCGCCCAAGTGGCGCGAGATTCCGGTTATCGGCCTGCTGGGCTTCGTGGTCGCCGGCATCATGGGCTTCTGGCTGCTGGTGATGATTCTGCGCCGCGGGCGCATGTAGTGCATCATAATGAAAGAAAACAATGTCCCTAACCTGGCATGATAAAGAGATACCCGAAAACCGGACTGATCTTTGAACAACTCGAACCGCGGGTTCTGATGTCCGGCGATGGGGTGCTGCTCCCCATTGACGCCGGGATGATCCCGGTGGATTCCTGGCCGATTGTGCCCGGCCTCTGGACCGATGCCGCGGTCGTTGTCTCGCCCCCCCCCGCCATGGAAAGCGTCAGCCAGTCGCCGCAGGAACTTATTTTTGTCGATCAAAATATCGATGGCCTGGCTCCGTTGCTGGATTCATTGGCAACGAATCAAGATGGACGACAACTGATCACAGTAGTTCTGGATGGCGCCCGTGACGGAATCGAACAGATCACCGAGGTCCTCCGGCAGTATCAGGGAATTGCGGCCGTGCACGTTTTTTCACATGGCGGAGACGGGGTGGTTCGCCTGGGGTCCGGGCAATTGACCGCCGAAACCATCGAGCGTCAGGCCGAGAGTCTTGCAAGTTGGGCAGGCGCTTTGACCGGCGGGGCGGATATCCTTTTCTACGGCTGCAATCTGGCCGCCGGCGAGGAAGGCAGGTCGCTGCTCGAAGCAGTTCGCACCCTTACCGGTGCCGACGTGGCGGCCAGTACCAATCCCACAGGCAGCACAAAGCTTGGTGGCGACTGGATTCTGGAATACGTCGCCGGAACGGTGGAAACGGCTGTGGCAGTAGATGACGGCATCCGCGCCAGCTGGACCTATCTCCTGCCCGTGGTGAATATTTCAGGTACGGTGTATGCCGATGAGGGCGTGACCTCGATCGGAGCCAACGCCTCGGTCCAATTCCTGGTAAACGGAGTAAGCGTTGGCTCGACGCTGACTAATGCCTCTGGTAGTTTTTCCCTCAACGTCAACACCAGCGCCGGGGATGCCATGGCGCTCTATCTCGACAACGACCCCACCTACCAGGGCGCCACTGTCACCGTTGCCAAGGGCGCGGCTCTTTCCAATATCAATATCTATGCCAACCATCTCATCGTCCGGCACGACAACGGCGGCACCATCACCAACGCTGACCTGGCCGCGGCCAAGGGAGCGGCGGTCGATCCCGATATCCTCTACAGTGTCAGCGGCAATGATCTCACCGTGACCGGCGCCGGCATCGAGCTCTACCTCCCGAACAGTCATAAATATAGCCCGGGCGGCAACGTCACCACCCCGGCCCTTGAATCCGTCGAGACCTTTAACGGCGGCTCCTATGCCATTGACATCAACGGTAACCTCACGATCAGCGGCGGTACCTTCACTGCCTCGAGCGGCATCATGACGGTGCGCGGGAATATCGTCAAAACCGGCACCTTCAACCATAACAACGGTACCGTTGTTCTCGACGGCACTAGCCAGTCCCTGCTCGCCAACGATATTTCCTTTTACAACCTGACCAAGACGGTCACCGTCGCCGATACCCTGCTTTTTCAGGCCGGCAAGCGTTATACCATTAACGCCGGTGGTACACTGACCCTGCAGGGAGCGCCAGGCCAGTTCCTCCGTCTCGATTCCACCGACGGGGCGACCAAGTGGGAAGTGGACCTGAAGAACGGGGCCGCGACCGCGATCAAGTACGTCGATCTGCACAGGTCTGAGGCTTCCCCCTCCGATGCCGGCGAAAAACCAGCTGTCGCCTACAATTCGGTCGACAGCGGCAACAACAAGGACTGGTTCATCGTGCCCATCGGCGGGTACGATTTCGACGCTGCTTTCTGGTCAGAGAATACCAACAAGCCGAAGCAAAGCGATTGGGACGGGGCGGCCTTTGCCGGCAAGCAGGACACCGTTACCCTTACCGACCGCTGGCGAATCGTGCAGGGCGCCGACGCTCCGACCCGGGGCGAGAAGATCGTGGTCGGCATTGAGCCGGGGGGCAGCATCACCGGGATGATCGGCGACGGCCCGGTCTGGAACGGCCTGCCGCTCAATCCGTTGGGCACGGTAACTAACCCGGCCAGGTGGGGTGTTGCCGTGGCCTACGAGCAGCAGTCCGGCGACGCGGTTCTCGTCTGGAACGACAGCACTCGGCCGGCAGGCCAGATGTTGCGCTACAGTCTATGGGACGGCGAAAACTGGACAGCGCCGGCCTTGATTGCGAACACCGTTTATCCAGGCGCTGAACCCCAGCAGATCCGCCTTGTTGCCAATCCTCTGACCGATGAGATGGTCCTGGTGGTGAGCGACAGTAATGCCGACGACTATGTCCTGGTCTGGGACTGTGCGGCCTGGGGCCATGCGCTAACCCTCGATACGACGGGAATCGCCGCCACGGAGCAGACCTCGCTCACTGTTGTTTATGAGGAGCAAAGCGGTGACGCCCTTGTTTTTTACGGCAAGAACTCGACGAATTTTCTGTACTATCGAGTATGGGATGGCTCTTCATGGGGCGCGGAGACAGTGGCCTTCGCCACCGGCGGCGGGGCGCCGCTCTGGATCGATGTCGCCGGCGCTCCCACCAGCGACCGCATCGCAGTGGGGGTTATAAACACCGCTGGCGCCGTTGTCCTTAGTATCTGGGATGGGGCCGGTTTCGTCGATACCGTGGGCTGGGGTTCGTTGGCGCCGGGCACCACCTTCCCCGGTTTGGCAATGGCCTTCGAAGCCCAGTCCGGCGAGGCGCTTGCGGTCTGCAGCGAGCCGGGGCCGTCGAATTTGGTCAAGTCCGCGACCTGGGTGGCTGGCAGCGGCTGGATCGCAGGCTTGTCCATCAATGTCGGCGCCGTACCGACCAGCGTCTTCCTTGATCCAAATCCCGACGGCAATGGTATTATGTTGTCGGTACTCGACATGAGCAACGATATCAATTACGCTCTCTGGAATGGCACGAGCTGGGGCGCGGTGACTGAATTGAACAACGGCACCGCCGAAACAGTGACCCAGCCCCATATCTTTTTGTGGAACCAAACGACTTCTCTGGCTGGCGGTTTTCAGGTCGATAACGAGATCCCCGCGGCCCAGATCTCCCAGGCCGCCGACGGCAGCGGCACGGTGACTGTTTCCTGGAAAGGCAGGGATCCCCAGGCCGACGCAGTCACCCTTTTCGATTTTCAATACAGCGATAACGGCGGTACAAGCTGGTACACACCGGTAGGCGCGTCGGCCCTGTCAGCGGGATGGGCTGATCCGGGCTCCGGCTGGAGCACCGCCACCAGCTTTGCCGCGGCCACCACCCACAGCTTCACTTTTTTTGCCAAAAGTTCCGACCTGGCGCCGGGTCACCTGCTGGGCGCCGTTGACAACAGTACTGTACAGGTGCGCTTCAGGCTTAACGACGGTTCAAGCCCGAGCGAATACGTCACCTCGGAATCCTTTCAGGTGGATACCCTGGCACCGATTACCACCTTTACCAGCGCCGACTACAACGCCTCCACCGACACCCTCACCATCATCGGCACCAATTTCACCACCATTGCTGCGGCAGGTACCGACATCAAGGGTTACGTCGACTGGAGCCACCTGCTCTGGGACGTGAACGACGACGGCGGCACAACTCCGGACCTCTCTTTTGTCCTTGCCAACGTGGGCAGCCTGATTATCATCGACAACACTACCCTGGTCCTCGAGTTCACCGCCGCGACGGCGGCATCTATCGAGGCGACGGCCGGCGTCGGTGCCGCGGGAGGGGCCGACACCTTGGATATCGCGGCCGATTTCAGCCGCGATGCCTTTGGCAATGCCGCCACCGCCGGTGGTCTTGTCGGCGGCATCCTGACCGTGACCGACCTGGGGTCGGCCAACAACCCACCCACCATAAGCGGCGCGGTCGGCAACCAGACCGTCAACGACACCGCTGTCGTTTCGCCCTTTCAGACGGTGACCATCGACGACCCCGACAGCCTCAGTCTCGACGTGGCGGTCGCCCTTGACGATGCTGCCAAAGGGGTGCTCACCAACCTGGACGGCTTTGTCGAAACCGGACCCGGCACCGGAGTCTATGTCTTCTCCGGCACCCCGGCCGCTGCCACCACCGCCATCCAGGGGCTGATCTTCGAACCGGCCAACAACCGGGCGGCGCCGAATGATACGGAGACCACCACCTTCACCATCATTGTTGACGACACCATCGCTGCCCCTGCCACCGACAACGCGACCACGGTCATCACCACCTCGATGAACGACGCACCGGCCATCAGCGGCACCGTGGCCGGGCAAGCGGTAAACGACACCGGCACCCTGCTGCCGTTTGGCACGGTGACGATCACCGATCCGGACCCGGCTGATCTGCAGGTGACGGTTGCCCTCGATGATGGAGCGAAGGGCAACCTCTCCAACCTGGGCGGCTTTGTCAATCTTGGCGGCGGAATCTATTCCTACACCGGCACTGCCACGGCTGCCACCAATGCCATTCGCGGTTTGGTCTTCAGCCCTGTCGACAACCGGGTGGTGCCAGGGGGGGTGGAAACCACTACCTTCAGCATCACGGTCGATGACGCCTTTGCCGGGCCGGTGGTCGACAATACCACCTCGGTGGATGCAACCTCGGTAAACGATGCACCAACCGCCACCAATCTGGCGCAGACCCAGACATACCTCGAGGACGCACCGTCTGTCCCCCTTGACGATATCGTGGTGACAGATGTCGATTTCGGGGCAACGATCACCGTCATCCTTACTTTGGCTGCTCCCGGTGCCGGCAGCCTCTCCGCGGCGAGCGGGAACGGTGAGAGTTATACGGACGCAACCGGCATCTGGAGTATATCCGCTACGGTGGCCCAGGTAAACGCCGCCCTGGCGGCGCTGGTCTTTGTGCCGGCCACGCATTACGACGCAGACACCAGCATTATTACCCACATCGAGGATCAGGACGGCGCAGGGCCGGCGGATGGCGTCATAGCTCTGGACGTGACGCCGGTGAACGACGTGCCGGTGGCGCTGGCGAACACGGTGACAACGGCCGAGGATATTGCCTACACCTTTGGGGCCGGCGACTTCATATTTACCGATGTCGAGGCAAACGGCTTGGTGTCGGTAACGATCACCAACCAGAACCTCGCCGGTGGCACGCTGGAACTCTCCGGGGTGGCGGTGACTGACGGTGATACAATCCTGGCGGCTGATATCGCCAACTTGGTCTACACGCCGGCTGCTAACGCGAGTGGCGCGCCACTTGCCAGCTTCGAGTTCACGGTGAACGATGTTGATCTCGGTACGGTGGCAGCGCAGCTGGACATCGAGGTCACAGCGGTGAACGACGTGCCAATGGCGCTGGAGAACACCGTGACCACAGCCGAAGACATTGCTTATACCTTCGTGGCCGGCGACTTCACCTTTACCGATGTCGAGGCAAACGGCCTGGTGTCGGTAACGATCAACAACCAGAGCCTTGCCGGTGGCACGCTTAAACTCTCCGGGGTAGCGGCGACTGACGGTGATACGATCCTGGCGGCTGATATCGCCAACCTGGTCTACACGCCGGCTGCTAACGCGAGCGGCGCGCCACTTGCCAGCTTCGAGTTCACGGTAAACGATGCCGGCCTCGGTACGGTGGCAGCGCAGCTGGCTATCGATGTCACACCGTCGAACGACATACCAATGGCTACCAATCTGAGTACTGCGGAGAGGTATGTCGAGGATACTCCCCTCAATCTGACGGACATCGTCATCACCGACGCGGACAGCGCAACGGTGACTGCGTCTCTTCGCCTTTCCGCGCCGGCGGCTGGCAGTTTGAGTACATCCGTGGTCGGGACCACGGCATCTGTCTACGATGCCGCAAGCGGCACCTGGACGGCGAGCGGTCCCATCGGCGCGGTGAATGGACTGCTCGCCGCGATCGTTTTTACGCCTTCTGCCAATTATTACGGGCCGTTCACCATCTCGGTCCGCATCGATGATGGCATTGCCTTGGTAACCGACAGCAAGCCGGTAGTCGGGATCGGGATTGGCGACACCCCGATGGTGGCTTCGATCACAACCGCCGAGAATACGTTGTCCGGGCCCATCGTGATCGACCGACATCCCGCTGACGGGTCCGAGGTCGCGTACTTCAAAATAAGCGGCATAACCAACGGCACCTTGTTTCAGGCCGATGGCCTGACCCCTATCCCGGGAGGCACGTTCATCACCTTTGCCCAGGCGCAGGCCGGTGTGCGTTTTTTACCGACACCGGGATCTGTCGCTGCCGGCAGCTTCAATGTGGAATCGTCGGAAGACGGAATCACGGTGGCGGCCCAGAGCGGGGTTGCCACTGCGGCGATCAGTGTCACGCCACGCAGCGACCTGCGGATTGATATCCTGCAGACGCCACCCCTTCCTGACATCATGGAACAGGTGGAGCCTCCGGCAACGGCTGAGAAAGAGGCTGCCGAGAGCGGGGATGCAGACAAAGGGGAAAACACCCTGCAGCAACTCCTCAGAAACTTTGTCCTTGCCACCGGGAATGGTCAGGATAGAATGGCCCGGGCCAAGGCCGGCGCCGAGGATAAATCCGCCCTTGGGTCTCAATCGAGCCTGGGCGCGAATTCGGCGACCGAGAGTTTTGCGCGCATTGTCGGCCGCAACCAGGGTGGATCGCAGTTCTACGGCGGATCGGATACAAGCGGGCTGCTGCCGGCAAACGCGGTGTTGGGAGACACCGAATACTTTTTTGAACCGATGACGGTCGCCCAGTACGAATTGATCCGCAAGTCCCTCGATTCCATGAAGGAAGAGAGTACGGCAGAGGCGAAGCTTGAAAGAACGGTGGTGGGCTCCGCCATTGCTGTTTCCACCGGACTCTCGGTCGGGTACGTGATCTGGCTGGTGCGGGGTGGTATGCTCCTCAGCTCGCTGCTTTCCTCGATGCCTGCCTGGCAGATCGCCGACCCCCTGCCCATCTTGGCCGGCCGCCGAGACGAAGAAGAGGACGAAGAGTCGCTGGAAACGATCCTGGCCGATGGGACCAAGCAAGACGAGCCCGAGGCTCCGACGCTGACATCCGAGCAGGATCGGTCATGATGTTTGTGCGGAGCCACGCCAAATGGTATAACTGACGCTGCCCATGATAACTCTCAACCCAAAATTTCGTATCGTTTTCGGACTGGTGGGCATGATCACCAGTCTGATCATGCTCGCCAGCTACCTCGGGCTCGTCCCGGATCGGATGGCGGCGGTGCGGGAGGGGCGGACGGTGCTCGCCGAGGCGCTCGCCGTTTACAGCACGGCCCTGGTGGCAAAGGCCGACATCAAGCGGCTGGTCGATGACTTCACGCTCCTGGCCACCAGGAATCCCGATCTTCTTTCCATTGGGCTGCATCGCGACGACGGTGAATATCTCGTGGCGGTCGCTGACCATGCTGAAAACTGGCAGCCGATGACAGACGAATATTCCCGGGAATCGCAGGTCCGGGTGCCCATTTATTCCGGCGACAGCAAATGGGGCGAACTGGAGCTGCGCTTCGTGCCGCTCGTCGGCAACGGCATCTGGGCGGTGCTCGACAATCCGGTGTTCCGCCTGGTCGTGTTCATGGCTCTGGGCTGCTTCTTCGTCTTTTATTTCTATCTCGGCAAGGTGCTTCGACAACTCGATCCCTCCCGGGCCATTCCCGCCAGGGTGCGGGCCGCCCTCGACACCATGGCCGAGGGTCTTCTGATCCTTGATCGCAAGGAGCATATCGTCCTCGCCAACCAGGCCTTTGCCACCATGGTTGGCAAGCCTGCCGACTCGCTGATTGGGTATCGGGCGGGTGAACTGCCGTGGACGGACAAGGAGGGCAGACCGATCGAAAAGGGGTTGCGGCCGTGGGAAACGGCCCTGGCTGAGGGCCGGGTTCTTTCCAACCGTCCGCTCTGGATCCATCTCGCCGATGGCCGCTCGTTTACCTTCAAGGTTAACTGCTCGCCGGTGTTGGGCGACGGCAAACGGCACGCCGGCGTTCTGGTGAGTTTCGACGATATCACCGAACTCGAGGCCAAGGAGATCGAACTGCGGCAGTCCAAGCAGAAGGCCGAAGAGGCCAACCAGGCGAAGAGCGCCTTCCTGGCCAACATGAGCCATGAGATCCGCACACCGATGAATGCCATCCTCGGCTTCACCGAGCTGCTCAAGCGCGGCTATGTGAAAAACGAGAATGAAAGCCTCCGGTATCTCAACACGATCCACAGGAGCGGCCGGAACCTCCTCGAGATCATCAACGATATCCTCGATCTTTCCAAGGTCGAATCGGGCCATCTGGAAATCGAGAAGGTACGGGTCGAGCCCTATCAAACGATCCGCGAGGTCATCCAGATGCTGGGGGTAAAGGCCAGGGAAAAGGGAATCACCCTTGATTTTCGGGCTGAAAATGCGCTGCCCCGCGAGATCGAGACGGACCCCGTGCGACTGCGGCAGATCATCTTCAACCTGACGGGCAACGCCATCAAGTTCACCGACCAGGGCGGGGTCACCGTCTCCTGCCGGTTCGAGGGCGAGCCAGGGATGGCGAAAGCCCGACCGACGGACAAGGATGTCCTAGTGTCGGGCAAGCCAGGGATGGAAAAAAATGCCCGACCGCGATTGAGGATCGCCATCATCGATTCCGGGATCGGCATGCCGGCGGATCGGCTGGAGGCAATCTTCGATCCCTTTGTGCAGGCCGATTCAAGTACCACCCGCCGGTACGGCGGCACCGGTCTGGGGCTGGCGATCAGCCGCAGGTTTGCCCGCGCCATGAGCGGCGACATTGTAGTGACGAGTGAGCCGGGCCATGGCAGTACCTTCAACGTGATTCTTCCCACCGGCGACCTGACCGGGGTCGTCTTTCTGCAGCCCGATGAAGTCCTGTTGGCCGCGGAAGAGGAATCCGGCGTCGGGGCGGGGCGCTGGCGGTTCCCGGCTGGCCAGCGAGTGCTGGTGGTGGACGACGGCGCCGAGAACCGTGAGCTTGTGCGGCTTCTTCTCGAGGATGCGGGGCTTGCCGTTGATGAGGCGGAAAACGGTGAGGTCGGTGTAACCAAGGGAGAACGCGATGACTACGGCGCCATCCTGATGGACGTACAGATGCCGATCATGGACGGCTTCGCAGCCACCCGCGCCCTTCGGCAAAAAGGAATCACCACGCCGATCGTCGCCCTCACTGCCAACGCCATGAAGGGCTTTGAGCAGGAATGCCTCGACGCCGGCTATTCCAGCTATTTTACCAAGCCGATCGTGATTGATCGGTTTATGGAGTTCATGGCCGATTTGCTCGGAGGCCAGCCGGTTGCGGCCCAAATCGCCGATACCGCCAGCCCGGTTATGTCGACCGACGGACAGGGACGTCCTAGTGTCTGGCAAGCCAGGGATGGCGAAAGCCAGACCGACGGACAGGGACGTCCTAGTGTCGGGCGAGCCAGGGATGGCGAAAGCCTGGGCGGGCCGCCCATCGTTTCCCGGCTACCTGCTGGCAACGAGAAATTCCGACAGCTGATCGGCCGATTTATCGAGCGACTGCACGAACATATGACGACCCTGGAACGGGCCGGAGATGCCGGCGATCTGGCGGAGGTGGCATCTCTTGCCCACTGGCTGAAAGGCGCTGGCGGTACGTTGGGCTTTGATGTCTTCACCGAACCGGCGGCAACCCTTGAAAAACTCGCCAAGCAAGGGCGCGGCCCTGAGGCGGTGGCGGCCATTGCCGATCTGCGTGCCATGGCCGCACGGGTGGCTTTATCGGGCAAGGAACCAACCTCGCCGGCTGCCTTAAATTCATCTGTTTCCGACGGCGTCGCGGCACCGACCCCGGATAGCACACCCCCCCGACCAATGGGTATGGACGCCCGGGTGTCGGACGAGCCAAGGAGGGTAATGAAAGCCCGACCGACGGACAGGGACGTCCTAGTGTCGGGCGAGCCAGGGATGGCGATAGCCCGACCGGTTGTCTCGCGTCTGGCTGGCAAGGAGCGGTTGCAGCCGCTCATCCTCAGTTTTGTCGAAAAACTCGGAAACCAGATTGAGAAGATGGATCAGGCCTGGGAGCGCCAGGATATGGTGGAACTTGCGGCCCTTGCCCACTGGCTGAAAGGCTCTGCCGGGTCGGTCGGATATGATGATTTCACCGAACCCGCCCTGCAGCTCGAGGGTTTTGCCAAGGCAGGCGACCTGGAGGCGACGGGCCGGATGTTTGCCCAGGTGAAGGGTCTGGCCGGAGCGGTGGTGCCACCGACCACAGGAAAGACTCCCTGATGCATTTGTTGAGAAACTCGGATTCGAGCAACGGGATTTCGTTGGTAAGATTACTTGCAAAAACTATCCGTTCAGTAGAGAGGCTTGTTTGGAAACGAACTAACAATCGGAGACGTTTTAATGCAAAACACGGATACTGACACAAACGACGGGGTGTACTCGCGCGTCAAATACAACTTCCAGCACATGACCGAAGCCACCATCATGATCGTCGATGACGAACCGATCACGATGGGGGTCGTTCAGTTCTTTCTGGAGGAGTTCGGGTATCACAAATTCGTATTGGTCGACCGTTCCGTCGAGGCCATGCGGCTTATCGAGGAGACCTGCCCTGATATCCTCCTGCTTGATCTTCTCATGCCCGAGGTTTCCGGTTTCGAGATTTTGTCGGCGGTGCGCTCCCACTCCCGCTTCAAGCATTTGCCGGTCATCATTCTGACCGCTTCGTCGGACAGCGAGGACAAGATCCGGGCCCTTGATCTCGGGGCCTCGGATTTTTTGGCGAAACCGGTGGACCAGAGCGAACTGGGGCTGCGAGTCCGGAACACGCTGGCTGCCAAATCCTTTCTTGATCAGCTGGCCTATTACGATCCCCTCACCAGCCTGCCGAACCGTCGCATGTTTCTCGAGGCCCTCGATCGTGCCCTGCGGGAAGCCAGACGCTATCAGGAGGGTTTGGGGCTTCTGAGCATTGAACTCGATCGCTTCGACCGGATTAACGACACCATCGGCCTTTCTGCCGGCGACGAGGTTTTGCGCCAGGTAGCGCACCGGATTGTGGGCGTTATCCGGGAGGTCGACCTGCTCGGACGCGTTTCTGGCCCTAATGCCGAAAGCGAGAAGAATCTGTTCCGCATGGAGGCGAGCGTTTTTTCACTGCTTCTCAAGCGCATTCGAGGAACGGAAGGGGCCGCCATCGTTGCCGGCCGTATTCTCCAGGCGTTGCGCCCCCCGCTGGTGGTGGAGGGCAAGGAAATCTACGTCACCGCCAGCCTGGGCATTGCCACCTTTCCGGTTGAGAGCGACGACGGAGGCGACCTGCTCCGTCTTGCCTCCAGCGCCAGGGATTATGCCAAGAACAACGGTGGAGATACCTTTCAGTTTTCATCCTCTGCCATAAATTCCATGTACGAAAAACGCCTCAGTCTCGAGAACAGGTTGCGCAAGGGAGTCGAGCGGCAGGAGTTCGTTCTTTACTATCAGCCCAAGGTGGATGTGGGGAGCGGTTTCATCCGAGGAGTCGAGGCCCTGGTGCGCTGGGACAGCCCGGACGGTTTTGTCTCGCCCGGTGATTTCATTCCCCTGGCCGAGGAAATGGGACTCATCGTGCCCATCGGCGCCTGGGTTCTCCAAGAGGCCTGCCGGCAGTTGCAGGAGTGGCACCGGGCCGGCTATCCTGACCTCTCCATGAGCGTAAACCTCTCCGTCAAACAGTTTACCAGCCCGGACTTGGCCGCCATGGTCCGCCGTTGCCTTGACGAAAGCGGTATCAACCCGGCGCTTTTGACCCTGGAAATCACGGAAAGCCTGCTGGCAGAAGATATTGAAGAAAAGATCGTGCTCATGCGGCAGATTAAGGAGATGGGGATCAAACTCTCCATCGACGATTTCGGCACTGGCTATTCCTCCCTCAGCTATCTGCGCAAGCTGCCGGTGGATGAACTCAAGATCGACCGTTCCTTTATCATGGATCTGCCCGGCGATAAAGGATGCCGCGCCGTTGCCTCGACCATCATCTTTCTTTCGAGCAGTCTCAATCTGCTCACCGTTGCCGAGGGCGTCGAGACGGCAGAACAGCTAGCTTTTTTGCAGGACGGGTTCTGTCAACAGTACCAGGGGTTTTTATTCAGCAAACCAGTGCCAGCATCGAAACTCTTTGACCTGCTGCGGGCCGAGAAGGTGTAACCTGAAGCGCAGGGTATTCATTTCGACAAGCGGTGAGTCATTCGCGTGGTGGGCAAGAAGAATTGGGATATCGCAAGCGGCTGTTATTTCGGCGGAGGATAAGAGCCGCCCACTTACGTCCTCGGTCCTCCGCTAGGACGGAAAGAAGATTTCCAGAGCCGTATTGCTGATCTTTTTTACCTGAATGTCTTCCTGATAATATTTACCAACCCCCCTTATCAGGCCGGCCATGATATCGATCAGGCCCCGGGTTGAATTATACTTCATGACCAAGGTGTTATTATCCTTCCATTCATACCCGAACTTGGGCGGCCTGGCATTCCGAATCGTTTGCGTAACTTCTGCGTGGACGAAATTCATCTTCAGGATGAAATCCTTTGCCGTGCGGGCATCCCGGTAATAGGTTTTATATATTTTCGGTGCAAAACTGGTCATCCAGTATTCGCCAAAGGCGTCAGCGGCCTGGGTCATGGAAATATTCAGAACCTTGCAGGTGGCCTCGATAACCCTGATCACCGCCTGGTCATCAACATCCTCAACGGCCAAAAAAATCGTATCCCGAGGCAGGCCGGCCTTTTCAAGCACTGCCATCCATTTTTCCTTACCGAATTTTTCAATGACCAGTTTGGCAAGACAATCCGCAATGACACCTTTCATAACCCCTCCCCCTCGCTGTTCTGTTCCGTATGGCTACAGTTTTACACACTTTACTGATAATCAAGGCGCCAACGCTGGTGGCCAGCGCCGTACCCCACATCGCAAGTTACTCATGCAAAAAGAATTTTTCTACAAAAAAAATCAAAGTGGCATCCCCCCAATAAACAACTTGCATGACAGAGGAGAGGAATGGATTAACGTGCTTTGGGTTATAAAATTCTTGCAGTCAGTATCTCCTGTTGACAAGAAAGAGATGTATCACGCAACATGAGAATCGATGCCCATGTGATTTGTCACGATGACATCGAACGAGTCAAAGCATATCCCCCTTTAACCGATCAAGGGGATAATGAGTGCCTCGCCAGGTGATCCCTTTGTTCCGGATCGTGGTATAGGCGGCCTTGATCGCGATATAGATGTTCAGGTAGGGGGTGAGAAGTGCAAAACCCGCATTCCAGGGCGGCATGCCGATCCGGCTGAAACCGTGAACAAAAGAGAGCAGCCTGAACCCGATGGCAGCGGCGAACAGCATCCGAGTGGTGCCGCTGGAGAAGAAAAGAGCCCAGACCGGCAGCACTCCGAGCAGAAAGAGAAAAAATACGCCCAGAGCCACCAGGCTGAGCCTGTATTGGTAGGCGGCAAAGGTGTTCTTCATCAGGCCGGCGATCAATTCCCGCACCGTGGCGTACCAGGGCACCGACACAAAACCGTGGCCCAGCAGGCATTCCTGGCGAAAACCCCTGTTCTTAAGCGCCTTGCCCAACATCACATCGTCGATCGGATGCATGGCCACGGCCCGATGGCCGCCGATCTCCCGATAAGCCGCGGCCCTCACCAGGTTAAAGGCGCCGACCCCCATGAAGAACCGGCTCCGCGGGTCCTTGGCCTTCCAGGGCTTGAACAACAGGAGCAAGCCGCCGCCGAGTTCCAGCATCATCGCGTTCAAGAGGCCGCCGGGCGCGGTATTTTTAAAAATCATGCACAGATGATCCAGCCGATTGGCCAGCAAATGGTGCATGGCCCGGGCGAGCACACTCTTTTCCATGACGATATCGGCATCGGTGAAAAGCAGGTAGTCACCGCTGGCCTGGCCAGCCCCGAACTGCAGGGCATGGCTCTTCCCCAGCCAGCCATCAGGCAGTTTCGTGACGGTAAGAATCTGCAGCCGGGGATGGCGTTGCCCGAGCCGGGCCAGCACCGCGCCGGTGTCATCGGTGGAGCGATCGTTGACCACGATAATTTCAAGATTTTCATAATCCAGGGCCAGGACCGAGGCCAGGGCCGGTTCGATGGTCCGCGCCTCGTTGCAGGCCGGGATGATCACCGACACCCGGGGGCCGATTCCCACAGGCAGGGCCGGCACCTTCCCAAGCTCCGTCATCCGGCGCAGGCCAACGGCCGCCTCCAGCCAGGCGGCGGTAATTACGGCCAGCAATATGATGGCCAGCCAGAAAAGGATATCCATGGCCACTCCAAAGGGACCGAATTACGGGCGTTCCCAAGCAGCGAGGACTTCGGCCAGTTCTTTGCTGGCGAGGAAGGATTCCACCACCTGCTGGATCGCCTTCTCCACTGCCGAGGCAGTGTAGCCCGGTGGCGGCTCGTCCGGCCATGCATTCAGGAACAA
The DNA here is from genome assembly GCA_001799275.1 of Deltaproteobacteria bacterium RIFOXYD12_FULL_57_12. Classification (GTDB taxonomy): domain Bacteria; phylum Desulfobacterota; class Desulfobulbia; order Desulfobulbales; family BM004; genus YD12-FULL-57-12. The sequence continues at coordinate 19,135 of MGTE01000048.1, read as the reverse complement.
CGATTTCCAAGGAACCAGTACATCCTTGGCAAATGCCAGCGGGCCGTTACCGATGGCATTGCCCTGACCGTTGCGCAACACGATTTCAACCCTAGCCCGGCCATGAATATCGACCGTTCGCGGGCCGATTGTCTTCTCCGCCTCGCAGCGAAGAATGCGGCCGGAGATGACCAGATCGGCATCGCGGGTTTCAAGAAACATCTCAGGGGCAACAAGGCGGATATTGGGGCAGGCGACAAGCCCGGCCTTAATGGCCCGGTCGAATTCCTTGCCAACTTCCTTGGGCTGGCCCATGGTGTTGCCGAATGGATTGGCCTGACCGACCCAGTCGAGTTCGTGGTCCATGGGTGGCCGCTCATCATCAAGCAGCATCACAACCACCTTCACCTCGCGCGACAGGCTGACCCGCGGTGGGGCGATTTTATACTCCTTGCCTCCAAAAGGCTTCGGCCCGCCGGGCACCCCGCCCATGTTGCCGGCGCAACCAGCCAGGGTCAGAAGCATCCCCATCACTATCCACCATCGCCTTTCCATTATTGTACCTCTGGCGTGCTTCTGTTCACGGCGGCAAAACAGTCATTACAATTTTCTCTACGGCCAGTAGAATTACTTCCGTACAGGGAACACCGAAGCGAGTATCTCCTGCATGGTTTCAAGTTTATAGGGCTTGACCAGCACTCCGATAAAGCCATGTTTGGAATACTCAAGCATGGTTTTATCCATGGCATAACCACTCGAAACAACCGCCTTGACATCCGGATCAATCTCCTGCAATTTCCGCAAGGCCTCCAAGCCGCCGATACCGCCGGGAATCGTCAGATCAAGGATGACCAGGCTGTAAGGCCGGTCCTCGACCTTGGCTTTCCGAAAAGCATCGATCGCTTGACCGCCATCCGGGACAATCTCGGCCAGGTACCCAAGCTGATCAAGAAAAGAGGCTGCAACCGTTGAAACAGCCGCATCATCGTCCATAACGAGTACCCGTTTCTTGCCGGACACAGGCTTGATTGCCGACGGCCCGGCAAGATCAGGACGCGAGGTTTCACCGGCTGTAGGCAGGAAGACATGAAATGTTGTGCCCTTGCCGAGCACCGAATCCACGGTTATCGCTCCACCGTGTTTGACGATGATCGTGTTGCTTAAAGTCAGCCCCAACCCCATGCCTTTCTGTGTCCCACGATCCTTGGTCGAGAAATAGGGATCAAAAATCTTGACAAGTAGTTGAGGAGGAATGCCGGGGCCCTGGTCCCTGATGGAAATCCTCAAATATTGCCCTGGCGCAAGAGTAGGGGTTGTCTGCTTTTCATGGCGGACGGTGGCGGCGCTTATGGTGATCTGTCCGCCTGCGGCCATGGCCTCGCGGGCATTGAGCACGATATTGCTGATGACCTGACGCAACTGACCGTCATCGACATGGATAGTTGGCAGATCATCAGCCAGATCAAAGACAGCCTTGACATTCGAACCGCTCAACGTGAAGGCGACAGTCTCTTTGATAACACCGGTTGGCGAAATCGTTTTTTTGACTGTCAGACCACCGCTAGAAAAGGCCAAAAGCTGGTTTGTGAGACTCTTGGCAGCGGAGTATGTGCTTTCAGCGTTCTTCAGGAATTCATAGGCCTTGCCGGTCTCGGGGGTAAACATCTTCGCCAGGGAAATATTGCCCAGAAGTCCCTGCAGCAGGTTGTTAAAATCATGGGCTATGCCGCCGGCCAGTTGACCCAAGGAATCGAGATTCTTGGCCTTGATCATCTTTTCTTCGGCGCGCCTTTGTTCGGTTATGTCCTGAAAAACAGCAAGGGCATATTGGATCTTTCCGTCCTGGTCATAGACCGGCCGACCAAAAACTTTTAATTGGCGCCGTGTTCCCTCCATTCGGATCTCCATGTCGTCGATCTCGCAGCTTTCCCCGGCAAGGGCGCGTACAAGCGGCATTTTGGTCGAAGGATACAACTGGTCCGTCCCGGAGACATAGGCGTGATAGTGTGGTGCCAGCTTGTCAACGCCAACGCTCTTCCCCGCCTCCCTGCCCAAGAGCCTTGCCGCCGTACCATTCGCATAATTCGCCCCGCCATCTTGTGAAATTACGAAAACACCAACCGGCAAGGAATCAAGAAAGGTGAAAAGTTTGCGTTCGTTTTCCTGTAGCGTGGCAGTATTTTGGTCGATGTCCTGGCCAACCCCCCTGATAACCCTTGATATGAGCGGATAAACGGCCAACAAGGAAAAAATCGCCATGCTGGCCGAGATCAGCACCCCGTGCTGGTTGGACTGATCAGAAATCCTGGCAATAAGCCAGTCCTCTCCAACGGTAATGACAAAAATTACTGGCAGGAGTTGCCGCAGCAGTCGAGCGCTGGTCGTCTGCTCAAATAATCTGTTAAGCGGCCAGACCGAGGTGCCGGCAATCGCGACCAGGCCTGAGCCCAGGATCATAAACAACAGCGAGGAAAACAGGGATACCGGTCTTACGTCGCCGCCATAAAGTAACGGCGCGTTGAACCAGTAGCCCATCGTATTCACCAGGCCAGCCAGCAGGATACATGTCCCTAGCAAACCGATAACGGAATTGGCTTTGCGGTATAACGACAGCAGCAAAACTCCTGCCAGCAGAAAAATGACGGCGCTGATCGGCGACATGCGACCGATGGCAATTCCATCGAGCACGCCTGTCGCGTTACGAAAAAGCCAGTGATCACTGGCAAGATCGACGCCCGTCACCAACTCAAACAGGGCCGTCCCCGCCACCAACACACAGACAATAGCTACCGCCGAACAGTAGAATCGAACAAGACGGTCGATTGATCGGACCGCCAGGCTGATCAAGGAGGTGCCAAGCAGGAGAAACAACATGGCTGAATTGGGCGCCATGGGAATATATTCTGAACGCACACCGGTGAGTACACGCCACCCTCCGGACCAGCCGACAAGGACCATGCAACCGATGGCGGCCAAAATCAAACCACAGGCCAAGATAAATTTTTTTGTGTCGTTCATAACTCCGACAGATGATCGCATGCAAACATCCTCGATTTTCTTAGTCACGCCTTGGTGCAGACCAGTGATCGCATCCAGACCGGCACTGGTCATCACCGCCGCCGGTCTCAAAATACATCAGTCGTATTATACCGATTTTGTATAAAAAAGAGAGTTATACCTGCAAGAACGATGGCGGCTCCCAGAAAGGATTGGGCGTATCCAAATGAAGACGCCACAAATCCCATAAGCAACGGCCCGGTGGTATGGCCGATATCCATGATCGAGCCAAGCAGCCCCATTGCCGAACCCCTCGCCTCCTTGCCGCTCAGATCGGCAATGTAGGCCGATGTTGCCGAAGTAACAATCGACAGGCTCAAGCCGAAAGCAATACTGAGACACAGCATAGGGAAAAAGGAATGCGCCAGCGAGAAGCCGCCGATGCATAGTGCGCCAAGCAAGCCGCCGGCAATGATCTGGGGCCGACGACCGTGGGCATCGGAAAATTTCCCCATGATCGGCTTGGTGAGCGCCAGCACGATGATCTGGCCCGAAAGAAAAATCCCGACCTGGGCGGCCGTGAGCCCATTATTTACGGCATACAGAGGGAGAAAGGTCTCGAATGTTCCATAGGCAAAAAGAATGGCCGCCTCGACAAAACAGGTGATCAGAATCTGCCGTTGCAGGACTACGGTTTTGAAGGCGCGAAAGCTCTCCGGCCAGGATTGATCGGTATGAATTGCTTCCTCCGGCGCTGGCAGTTGGAGCGCCAAGATAAAGGTGGCAATGCCGGCGGCGCCGCAGACAGAGTAGACAACCGTGTAGCCCAGGGAGGATGTTAGAGTGAAATAGCCGAGAATAGCGCCGCCGATGACCGGCGCCATGAACCGCCCCGCCAAGGTAGCGGTTGAAAACCAGCCGAGCTTTTCACCCCGCTCCTTTTTGGAAAGGCCGGAGACCAGGGCCATGGCGACCGGCAGAAAAATGGCGGTTGCGAAACCATGATAGAATCGAACCAGGGCGAGCTGCCAGATGTTCGTCACCAGAAAATAGCAGAAAGGGGCCGAGGCAAAGATAGCGGCGGATGCGACGAGCAGTCTTTTTTTACCGAACCTGTCCGCCAGCAAGCCGGCCGGGACGCTGAACGCGACTCCGGCAAAGGCGGAGATGGCAGCAATAAAGCCGACGCCGGACGGCCCCGCTCCCAGATGCGTCGCAAAAAGCGGCAGCACCGGGCTCTTGGATATGGTGGAGCTGAAAATTGCCAACAGCCCGGTGACGCAGAGAAATAAGAAAGGACTAAGATTCATAATCATTATCTGAAAATCCGGACAGTGTTAAGAAGCCTGGACACCGAAACGCTTCACCTGCATTATGATTTCGACCCTCTGAAAATTTAGTTAACCGGTCGAGATGACGCGAAAGCAGGATGCGCAGATTCGGCAAAGCCTTCAAGGAGAGAAAATGCCTCGCCCCATTGAAGCTGCAAAACCCACGATTTCATGCTCTTTCTCCAGCGGTTGTTTCATCCTGATGTTTACCGGATTGGAGTAACACCTTCATGTGCCAAGTGTCAACGTGGATGCAAAGACTCCCTGGTGTTGCGGCGAAATGATTGCACCGAGAGAATTACCGATCAGGATAATGCCTTATTTGGGGTTGTCATCCTGCTGTTTTTTTGGTTAACCTAACTCTACTGAGCCTCTTGCAAAATGAACGTCGTTGCGAGATCGAGAAAAAAATATTCTGAGCAAGGATGAGTTGTGAAATCACTCGAAAGCGTAGCAGTGCTAAGTTGAGGACGATTTCACAAGGAAGACGCCACGCAGGATATTTTTCGCCGATCGGAGTAGATGTTCATTTTGCAAGAGGCTCTACTATATTCCATATGATCACGCCCGGTTCGGGTAGATGCCAACTGTTGCGCAGAGGCATTACGGTGCATGCCGCAAAAACTTTGGTTAAGAATCCGCCATCGGAGATTAGATTTATGAACAGCACGAATGCTAAAAAACGCCGAGTTTGCCAAATCTGCGGCAGTGACCGACTCTCAACATTGCACCCGGGAGTTCTCGTGCGTCCGGCAGTCGCTGAGCTGATCCAAAAAAAAGTCGGAAGCTGGTCCGAGGAAGGCTGGATCTGTTCGGAAGACCTTCAGAAGTTTCGTCACGAGTATGTGCAGTCACTTCTTAAGGCTGAGAAGGGAGAGTTGACCGCGATTGAGGATGAGGTTCTTGAAAATCTGCGGCAGCAGGAAATTCTCTCACGGAATCCTGATGAGGAGTTGCAATCTGCCGCGACGCTTGGGCAACGGTTGGCGGACCATATTGCTGCTGTGGGCGGGAGTTGGACTTTTATCACGTGGTTCGTGGTCGTTCTCCTTGCTTGGATCGGGATCAATACCACCGTCCTGGTTGCACGGCCTTTTGATCCGTACCCGTTTATTTTCCTGAATCTCATCTTGTCGTGTCTGGCCGCGATCCAGGCGCCGGTGATCATGATGAGCCAGAATCGTCAAGAGGCCCGCGACCGTCTGCATGCAATGCGAGACTATCAGGTGAATCTCAAGGCCGAACTGGAGATTCGCCATCTTCACCAGAAGCTCGATCATCTCTTATCGCACCAATGGGAACGGTTGGTGGCGATCCAGGAAATACAGATGGAACTCATCGACGAAGTGCGAGGCCGCAGGTAGGCGTTTTAGCGGCGTCTAACCAACATTCCCGCCAGCCCCGACGATAGGCAGGGCAATGGTTACCGTGGTCCCCTCGCCCGGTTCGCTGCTGATGGCGATG
>MGTE01000048.1:8049-13180 GCA_001799275.1 Deltaproteobacteria bacterium RIFOXYD12_FULL_57_12 | reverse complement strand
CCTGGTGGCGCTGGATCGCGCTGACCAGGGAGCACAGGTCCAGTTCCGCTAGATCGAGTTGCATCCTGCCGTTTTCGGTCTGCACCGAGTCGGTGAGTTCGCCGATTAAATCCTCCATGCGCTCGGTTTGCTCAATGAGTCGTTCCACCAGACCCGCCTGGTCAGCGGTCATGGTCAGTTTTTTCTTGAGTCGGCGGGCCGTGCCTCCCACCAGAACCAGCGGATTTTTCAGATCGTGCGCCACTGCCGCAATGAAATTCAGACGTTCCTGCTGCAGGGTGTTGATGTTTTCAGCCATGGTGTTGAAGGTTCCGCAGAGGGTGCCGAGTTCGTCGTTGCGGAAAACCTGAACGCGGATGTCGGATTCGCCTCGACCAAAGCGCGCCGTGGCCTGGCTGAGCGCCACGGTCGGCAGGAGGATTCTCTTGACAAGAAGAACCGAGCCGCTCAGCACAATCAGAAACACAAAACCAATCAGGAGAATGGACCAACGGTCAACGGCCAGATTGAGCCGGTTGCTGATCGACAGGGTCTCGGTCATCTGCCCGCGATTTATCTCGCGGTACTGTTCAATCGAGGCCAGCAGTTGATTGACAATATCAGTAATTTTGTCGATAGGAACGGCCTGATCCGCCATGGTAACAGTTTTGAATTGCGAGAAGAGAACCTCGATGGCGGCGAGCAATTCCGCTTCTTCCGGCGGAATGTCGTTTTTCTCCAGTTGACTGGTTATTGTCGTGGCCTGACCCAGAAATTCGTTTTTCTTCTCGTGTTGCACGTTACTGCTGGTAACCCGCCAGAGCAGATCAGCGCGGCGCTCTTCCAGGACGGCTATTTCAAGCTGGTGGGCCAACTCGATCGCCCGGGCATCATCAAGAATCCGGGCGGTCATGGATTGGAGCTTATCCGTGCTCATCACCAGAGCAACAGCCATGCCGATGAAACAGAGGACGAGACCGCTCATCCAGAGAAAAACGAATTTTCTGATACTCATACGTCCCTCACGGCCTTGCCACAGAAGACAAGATAAAAAGAAAACAAACTGGCGAGCAGAGACGAGTGGCCCAGTCACCTTATTCGTGGCAGGTCACTCGTTCGCCGCCTTGATAATGATCCCGGCAATCCCTTCATAATCGCCGCCAAAGTGATGCCCTCCCGTCAGTAGGACACCTTTGGCCAGCCCCGGATCGAGTTGCCGGCACAGGGAGTCTGTCTCGTCCCGGCCGGACAGACAGAGTATTTTCAGTCCCTGCAGTTTTTCCAAGACCGGCCGTACGGGTTGCGCCGCGTGGTCGTCGCCGCCCAGCCAGTCGGTCAGGTGAAACTCAAAGGTGGCGGCCATGCCGGGGCCGAGCAGGGCAAGGAGACGGACAGCCGCACGGGTTTCGCCGGACAGCCGGTCCACCATGAAAGGAAGAACATCGGCGCCCTTGGAATAACCGATCAGGATCACCTTCTTCCTCTGCCAGACCGCCGTATAGTGGTAGATGATCCGTTCAAGATCCCGACCCATTTCCTCGGGCTGGCGGGCCTGCCAGAAATACTGCAGGGAATCCAGACCGACCACGGGGATACCGTGCTTGGCCAGGATATCCCCCAAAGTGCTATCGAGGCCGGCCCATCCCCCGTCGCCGGTCACCATGACCGCCAGATATTCCGATGCCGTACCTTTGGCCTCCACCTCAACCAGCGGCAGATCAGCAACCTCGGAAGCAGACGGCGGCGCGTTGGCAGTCGCGGTCGGTGACTGAGAACCGACAACAGGTACCGGGGCCTTTATGCCGGTTGCCTGCCGGTCGGCATAAAGGCGCTGAAAGGCCTCTTTAAACTGGGGCAGCCAGTTTTTTTGGACTGCGAAACCGTGCCCCACCTTGGGCAGACGGACCATTGTCGCACGGCCAGTCTGTTGTACAAAGACCTCTCCTGCCTGCGGGTCACAGACCGCGTCGATCTCGCCCTGAAAGGAAATCCAGGGCGAGCCGAGCTGCGGGGCCGGCTGAAAAACATACCCTTTGCCGCCGGGACCGGTTTTGGTCTCGAGGCCGGAACCCTTGCAGAATGGCTTGTTCAAAGGCAGGTCCGGGCAGAAGCCCATGCTGATGGCGCCCTGAAAGGTATTGGCCGGCGCCTGTGCCAGGGTTGCGTAAACCAGGGTGGCACCCGAGGAGTAACCGACCAGCACCGGTCGCGCGTAGCGAGGCAGGGCCAGTTTTTTCTGGGCATACTGGCTGAGCGCCTCAAAGTCGCCGGCCGGATAGGAGCAGCCTTCGGTCGAGTCCCGCAACTGTTTCAGGTAGTGGGTCACGTCAAATCCCATGACTAAGGCATCCATGGCGGCGAGTTCCCGGGCCATGTCGACCACGCCCTGGTTCCAGCCGCCGTCCCCCGAGGCAAAGAGCACCACTTTGCCCGGATGGGGCGAGGTGCGGTAGACCGTGATTGTTCCGAAACGGCCGAAGCTGAGCGTCTCCTCGGCCCGGAGACCAGACGCACACCCCACCGCCAGCAAGGCAGCGGCAAACAGAAACAGAGCAAAAATTTTCATTTGCGGACGACTCCCTGCAGCCCTCCGGAGATGAGGGCAGCGACATTGGTAAGGATGCGGGGCAGGACGAGGCCGCCTGGCGAGGCCATGTACATGGGTTCCCACTCGGGGCCGAATTTTTCCTTATATTCCCGCAGACCCTGAAAGTTGTAGACCAGCTCGGCATGATGGTAAATCAGCGAGCCAAAGCGGTTCCAGAGGGGCGCCAGGGCGCGGTTTTCCAACCCTGACAAAGGGGCCATCCCCAGGTTGAACCAACAATAGCCCTCCTGCCTGCCCCAGAGCATGAGCTGCACCAGCAGATATTCCATCACCCCGTTCGGGGCGGCCGGAAGATAGCGCATAAGATCAATGGAAAGCTCCTCCTTGACGCTACCCGAGGGCCAGATATTGGCAAAGGCCACGATTTTTCCGGCCTGCCGCACAAGTCCGACCGGGAATTGCAAAAGGTAGTCCGGATCAAAGAAGCCCAGTGAAAAGCCCTTTTCACGGCTGTTCTTCTCGGCCAGCCAGCCATCGGAGATATTTTTCAACTCGGGCAGGAGCGTGGCAACCGCCTCAACCGGCGCCAGTTCGAACTCGCATCCCTGTTTCTCAAGCCGGTTTACTCCGTTCCGCAGGGTTTTTCGATCACTGCCCGTAAGTGAAAAGGAATCCAGTCGCACCCGGGCCTGTTCGCCGAACTTGAGCAGGGTAAGACCGAGATCGAGATACAGATGCAGATGCTGACTCCGAATTTCGTAAAACACGGGCCAACCGCCGTGCTGATCAACCATTTCCCGAAAACGCCAGAGAAGTTCTGGCCATTCGTCCGACGGCCCAACCGGATCGCCCATCGCTACCCAGCTGCGTCCTGCAATTCCGTACATGATGAAGGCCAGACCGCTGTCGCTGAAGAGGAACATTTTATCGCCAAGCAAGGCCAGATTGCTGTTCGACTCGGGGGAGAGCGCAATGATGGCCCGGCACCTGTTCAACTCCTCGGTGGTCGGCGGGGTCGGTTTCGACGATGCCGAACGCAGCAGCCGGCTGAAACTAAACAGCAGTGTCAAGCTGAAAACGCCGACCGTGGCCCTCAGAAAGCGCGGCGCCCCTCCCCCGGTAAAGCTGAACCGCCACCACAGTTCGTTGGAATATTCGATATGTTTAAAGGAAAAATACCCAAGCCAGGTAGAGCTGGCCAGGACCACGGCAATGGCGACGAGCCAGGCGGCCGAGAACCGCTGGTCGATAAGCAGGGTCTTGCGATAGAAATACCGCCGACAGGGCAGCAGCGTTGCCAGCATGATAAGCAGGATGACGGCCTCTTCGTAGTCTGCTCCCTTGAGCAGCGAGACCATGGCCCCCACCCAGAGAAGGACAAGGGTGAGCAAATAGGCGGCATCCAGGCGGCGTTGCACGCCACGCGCCAAAAAAAGCAGCCCGACACCCACCAGGCTGCCCATGAAATGGGAAAGCTCCAGTACCGGCAGGGGCAGAAAATTTTTAATCCAGTGCAGACGGCTTGAAATGGCGGGCGTTGCCCCGGAAAACAACAGGATGGTGCCGCCGAGAAAGGTGGTGAAGGCAAGAACGGGCGGGGTGAGGGCCGGCAGCCAGCGGCCCACCCTGTCGGTCAGCAGTTTCAACTCTTCCTTCCGTTGCAGGATTTCGTAAGAGCCCAGCAACATGGCCGCGGCCAGGAGCGGCAGGAAGTAGTAGATCGCCCGAAAAGCCAGAAGGGCTGCGGCGACCTCGGCCGCCGGCATGAGCGGGGAAAAAAACAGCAGGATAACGGTTTCAAAAACCCCAAGTCCGCCTGGCACCTGGCTTACGATGCCGGCAAACTGTGCCAGGAGATAGACGCTTAAGAATGCGGGAAAGGACGGTGCTGTTGCCGTCGGCAGCAGCAGGTACAACACACTGCCGCTCAACGTCCAGTCGAGGCTTGAAATACCGATCTGGGCAAGGGCCAGGCGCAGCGAAGGAAAGCGCAACTCCCAGCCGTGCACCGTGATCCGTCGGCGGCCGAAGGAGGTGCGCAGGAGATATCCCGCCACCAGCAGCAGAAACACCACCCCCAACGGCTGGACCGAGGCCAGGGGAAAATGGAGCAGGTCAGGTATCCGCATGGGTTCCAGGAGAAACACCGTGCCGCAGAGAAACAAAAAGCCGATCCACAGGGTAAGACTTGTAAAAGCGATGACCTGGGCAATCTTGATGGTCGAGAGTCCGAAGGCTGAGTAGAGCCGGATGCGCACCGTGGCGCCGCTCACCATGGCAAGGCCGATATTGTGACTGAAGGCGTAACTGATGAACGAGGCAGTGGCAATCCTGGCATAGGGAAGCGGCTCATCAACATAGTGCAGGGCCAGGCGGTCGTAGCCGGTCAACACCAGATAGCCGAGAACGGTGAGCCCCAGGGCAGCAACCAGGTGGTTGGCCGGCAGTTCGCGCAGGTGGCGCAGGATATCATGAAATGGATAGGCCTGCAGGGTGTGATGAATCGACCAGAGCGCCACCCCGAAAAGGAGCAGGCCGAGCAGGGGCGGAAGGCTGTGAAGGAGTTTTTTCATCCCGTCACACAAAGAAAGCGGACATCAACCC
>MGTE01000048.1:6545-7964 GCA_001799275.1 Deltaproteobacteria bacterium RIFOXYD12_FULL_57_12 | reverse complement strand
CAGGCCGAGGTTGGCCAAGTTGTCGCGGGTGACGAAACCGATGGCCTGCAGACCGTCATCCGGCGAGAGCGAGACCAGGACCGGCCGGTTGAAGCTCTTCTTGTCGCCGACAAAGGCATTCACTAAATCCTTGACCGCCGAGTAGATCATCTTGACCAGAGGCAGCCGGGTAAACAGGGCGTCGATCAGCCGGACCAGTCGGCGGGCCAGGAAATTGGAGGAGACAAAACCGACCAGCACGATGAGGCCCACGGTTGCCACCACCCCGAGGCCCGGCGTTGAAAAACGAAAAAAATTGTCGACTTTTTCAAAGATCATCACCACGACGTAAACCGTTACTGCCAAAGGGACCAAGACCAGCAGCCCTTCCAGAAAATAGCGACTCAACCTTTTCATGCGCCTCTCCTTCCTCTTCTCTTTGTCCTGCGATTGATGCAGGCTATTTCAGGGCCTCCAGCAGGGCCGGGGCATAAAACCTGTTAACATATTCCTTGACCATCCGTCGGGCTGAGTAGCGGGTACCGCACACCCGGATGGCCTCCTTCATCATCCGCACCCAGCCGCTCGGGACGCTCTCGCCGTCCACCTGATAATAGAGCGGAATCACCTGCTCCTCCAGAAGCCGATAAATCGCCGCGGCATCGTCATCCGTATGTTCAAAGGCCCAGCCATTTCTGCCGTTATGGCCTTCCCACCACCAACCATCCATGATCGAGAGACTCGGCACGCCGTTCAGACCCGCCTTCATGCCGCTGGTGCCGCAGGCCTCCATGGGCGGCAGCGGGTTGTTGAGCCAGACGTCAACGCCGTGCACCAGATACTGGGCCAACTGTTCGCCGTAGTCTTCAACAAAGGCGATCCGGCCGGCCAGTCTCGGGTCCCGGGCCGCGTTAAAGATCTTCTGTAAGATAAGTTTGCCGGGATCGTCGGCCGGATGGGCCTTGCCAGCAAAGATGATCTGCACCGGCCGCCACCGGTCGGTCACCAGCCGGAGCAGGCGATCCATGTCCTCGAACAGCAGTTCAGCCCGCTTATAGGTCACGAACCGCCGGGCAAAGCCGATGGTCAGCACCGACGGGTCCAGCATGACCCCACCGGTCATGATCAGCGACGAACTGGCATGATTTCTGGTCCATCGTAGCCTGGCTGCCTCGCGGACCACCTCCAGGAGCTTGCGTTTCAGCCAGAGATGGGTGTCCCACAGTTCCCGGTCCGGAATTTCATTGACCAGTTCCCAGTAAAACAGGTTGTCATGGTCCGCGAGCCAGTCCGTCCCCATGTAACGGTTGAACAGAAGCTCCATCTTGGGCTCGATCCAGGTGGGTAGATGAACACCGTTGGTCACGTAGTCGATCGGCACCTCAGCCAGTGGCCGGTCGGGCCAGAGGCATTGCCACATCTGTCGGCTCACCTCGGCGT
>MGTE01000048.1:6287-6513 GCA_001799275.1 Deltaproteobacteria bacterium RIFOXYD12_FULL_57_12 | reverse complement strand
TCTCGGCCGCTGACCACGATCAGGCCACGACCCTGCTGGCCGCGCACGGCATCACAGCCGACCAAGCCCTGGTCGTCATCAACCCGCTGACCACCTGGCCCACCAAGCACTGGTCTGATCAAGGGTTTGCACTGGTGGCCGACCGCTTGATCGATCAAGACATGAAGATAGTCTTCAGCGGCGGTCTAGGGGACCGGGGGCGGATCGAGGCGATTATCGGCCTCAT
>MGTE01000048.1:4371-6167 GCA_001799275.1 Deltaproteobacteria bacterium RIFOXYD12_FULL_57_12 | reverse complement strand
GCGCTGCCCGTTGGCGACCGAGGCCTGCATGCAGGGGATTGGGGTGGACGATGTCCTGGCGGCCGTTATGAGAATTTTGGAAGCTAACCCCGAAGGAAACCAGTGCCGGAACCTTTGTACGATGAGTGGAGAACAAGAATGCGCCTGATGCAGTGGATCAAATTTTATCAAGAGTATTTTGCCTTAAAGAGACAGGCCGCCGCCTCTGATGGGCTGTTCCCTTTTGCCAAGTTTTGGCCCTGCTTGGAGGATAGGGAGGCTGATAGCGGCACCGCTTCAGGCCACTACTTCCATCAGGACCTCCATGTGGCCCGCCGAATCTTTCAGAATCAACCGGTCAGGCATGTGGATATCGGCTCCCGGGTCGATGGCTTTGTGGCGCATGTGGCGGCCTTCCGTGAGATTGAAGTGTTCGATGTGCGGCCACTGAAAAACAAAATCAACCACATACAGTTCAAACAGGTTGATTTCAGTGATGCCTCTTGCCCTCTGCGCGACTACTGCGACTCAGTATCGTCACTCCATGCCGTAGAGCATTTCGGTCTTGGCAGGTATGGCGACCCTCTGGATTACAACGGATATTTAAAGGGCCTGGATAATATCTATGCCATCCTGCAACCCCTTGGCAAATTCTACTTCTCGGTGCCCATCGGCAAGCAGCGCATCGAGTTTAACGCCCACCGGGTGTTTGCCGTGGAGTATCTGATCAAGATCCTTGAGGGTCGGTTTCACATTGACAGCTTTTCGTATGTCGATGATGATGGGGACTTTTTTGAACAAGTCCCCTTAACCCCTGCTGATATCCAGGGTAATTATGGCTGCCACTATGGCTGTGGGATCTTTGAGTTGACCAAAAAGGCAGTCGATCAGCGATAGCGAGGGCAGGAAAGGTCATGCTCAAAATCGGATTTCATCAATTTGGTCTCAATAAACCGACGATCAACGCCTGGTTTGGAGGGATGTATCGGAGCCTGTTCAAGGCCCTCGAAGACCAGGGGTGCCGGGTTTCGTATACCGATGATGAGCCTGAGCGGAATATCGACGTGCTGGTCTTACCCGTGGGGGGCGGCCAGGATAAGTCCAGCGTCAAAGCTATGCTGCACTATGACGGCCCGGTCATCCTCAATATTGGTGCGGCGGCCTACTGGTTCAGGACAGGGTTGTTGCATCGATGGCGGGACAGGATTCTGTTTTTATATGGTACGGACAGGTCCGAGTACTCCTTCACGATGGCGCAAGCAATCGGATTATCTTACCATAACATGCCCTTTGGTTCTAATCCGGAGGTCATGCGGCCGCTCAATGTGCCGCGATTATATGATGTGGTGTTTGTCGGCAATGCGGACAGTGGGGTCGGGCGTCATCAATACACCAAACTGCTCTTAGAGGAGTTGCACGATAGAAAAATTTTATTGTTAGGCTCTGGCTGGGAGGCATACGGTTACCCGTTCCAAACGATTGCCTGGGGTGAACTTCTTAATAATATCTATAACCTATCGAGTATTTGTCTCAATATAGCAAACGATGAGCAGAAGGACGCCGCCTCTGCACCAAGGATAGACGCCAACAACAGATTGTTTGACCTGGCCATGGCCGGGTGTTTTCAAATAAGCAACGCGCCGCAGCTGGTCAGGCACTATTTTGATGCTTCTGAAGTGGTGGCCATAGACTCGCCGGCAGAGTGGGTCTCGGCAGTCCGCTACTACCTTGATCATCCGGATGAGACACAGCCCTTTCGCCTGGCAGCCCGCAAGCGGGCCTTGGCGGAGCATGACTGGAAACATAGGGCCAAAAAT
>MGTE01000048.1:0-4348 GCA_001799275.1 Deltaproteobacteria bacterium RIFOXYD12_FULL_57_12 | reverse complement strand
CTATCCGCACTGGAACTGCTGGATTGCCGAAGACGGTGAGTCCGAGCCAACCCGCACGGTTGTCGAACCATTTCTGCAGGACAAGCGCTTTCATTATCTGCCGGGCCGGCACGCCGGTACACCGGCGACGCCACGCAACCGGGCCATCAAGGCCGGCAGTGCTCCATACATCGCGTTCCTTGATGATGATGACCTATGGCTGCCGGAAAAACTGGAAAGGCAAGTTGCTTTCCTGGAAAGGCACCCCGCCTGTGTCCTCTTAGGCAGCAATGCCTTCCTGCTATCAGGGCAGAGGCAGGATTATGATCCCCAGGCGTTGCCCGTCTATTTTAGCAAAGCACCCTTTGGCTTGCTCCCATACAGTCTTCTTGTCCAAGACGACTACTTGATAAACTCCTCGGTCGTAATTCAACGATCTGTCTTGATGTTTTCTGGGCTCCAGAACGAAACGCTGCTGCCGGCGATCGGTGAAGACCATGATTTATGGCTCAGGATTGGAGTGCTTGGAGAAATTCGGATAGAGGAATCACCCCTGATCATCTATCGCGAAAGACCAGCCCCCTCGGCGCCAGCCAAGCGCTCGATGGATAGACGGCGTCAGGCATACCGGACGCGATGCAAAATTTATGATGCGGCCCTGAATGGTGCCGGTGCAATGCCCAGCCCGCTTGCATACCCCGAGTACGCGCGACAGGAGCGGGCCTGCCGTCAGGAGAGGGACTTCTATGCCGCGGGCCCGCAGCCCCTGGGACGGTTAGGGCATGAAATCTATACGAAAATAGATGGCCTGCTGCCCCGCAAAAAATCGGCTCGACACTGGGAGAGAGATGCCTTTGGGGCCTTTAACCACTGCAAATGCCAATGGCGGAAACCCCAAGGCCCAGCAAGCGGCGCATGCATCATATTTTCCAAAGACCGGGCCGCCCAACTGCACGCCTTAATCTCCTCCTATTATGACAATGTTTCGTCGCCGGTGCCGGTCCATGTCTTGTACCAAAGCTCAACCCCTTCCCACCAAAAGGCCTATGAGGACGTCGCCGCTATTTTTTCCGGCAGGGAGATAGCGTTCAGCAAACAGCGGGCCGCCAGTTCGTTCAAGAAAGACCTCCTACAGATTCTCTTGACCTCAACCGCGGACTCGGTCTTTTTCCTGGTGGATGACCTCCTGTTCATCGAGCCCGTCGACCTGGACGACCTTCTGGCGTTTGATACAGACCTCTTTGTGCCAAGCCTGCGCATGGGAAAGAACCTGACATACTGTTACATGCAGCAGTCCAGCCAGCCCCTGCCGCCGTTTCTCACTGATGTTGTAAACGATACAGAGAAGATTGTCTGGCAGTGGGACCAGGGGGTGTATGACTGGACCTATCCGCTTTCAGTTGACGGGCACCTCTTCTCGCGGCGGGAGATCGCCTCCATGGCGGCGCTCATTTCCTTCAATGCGCCGAACTCTTTTGAAGACCAGCTACAGAAATTCAAAAGTCTCTTCCATGGGCGCTATGGCGTTGCCTATAGCAAATCAAAGATCGTCAACATCCCCTGTAACCGGGTCCAGTCGGAGATTGATAATATATCCGCCGACTCCATTCACCAGGATACCTTGCTGGATAAATGGCACCATGGATATCGGATCGACTACCGCGCGCTGTATGGGCACCTGAACGCAAGTGTCCATGAGGAAATCACCTTACCCCTGAAAAAAGTGGCAGCGCCAGAAGCCTGCGCTGTGCCGCAAGAGAGTCCTCTGACGGCGTCCACGACACACACCCTAGCGGACCTATCGGTCATCATCGTTAACTACAACACCGCCGATTATCTCGCCACCTGCCTCCGTTCCCTCTATCTCCAAGAGGGCGTTTCCTTCGAAGTGACAGTCGTTGATAATGCCTCCACGGACCATAGCGTAGCCATGGTCCAGGAGCATTTTCCGCAGATACGACTCATCGTCAGCCCCATCAACTTAGGCTTTGCCAAGGCCAATAATCTTGCCATTCAGGAGGCAGCAGGGCGCTATCTCTACTTCTTGAACCCAGACACCGAGGTGCGGCCGGGATGTCTTCAGGCCATGCTCAGTTTCATGGAGAAAAACACCACCGTCGCCATGGCCGGCAGCCGCATTCTCTACCCCGACACGACTCAGCAGGAGTCGTTTGAAATCAACTACCCGGGCCAGAGCCACAGCGCCAAAGAATTAGGCAGATTGCCGGGCAGGATCGCCTGGCTGCTCGGCGCCAGTCTCATTGCCAGGCCGGAGGCCATCAACCAGGTGGGCGGCTTTAGCGAGGCGTTTTACCTGTATGGCGAGGATATCGACCTTGGCCTGAAAATACGTAAGGCCGGTTGGGAGTTAGGCTTCATCCCCGAGGCGGAAATTGTCCACTGGGGGGGGAAGAGCGAACGAAACACCCTGCCGGTTGAGGTCTTCCTCAAAAAGCTCATGGCTGAGGCCCTGTTCTACCAGAGACATTACACGCGGGACACAATCCAAAAAATTTGCCGCGCCAATATCATGCAGGCCCTTTGGCGGATATTCACCCTACGCGTGGAGACGATGCTGACCAAGAAGAGACAGCCCATCCACAACAAACTTGAGCGCTACCGGCTGGCCCTCTCCTTTTTCCGACGGCTGAACGCCGAGATGCGGCAGCCTTGAGACCACCCATGCCGATTCAGAGTGAACGCAAAAAAAGGATAGCGGTGGTCATCCCCAAATATGGATTGACCGGCGGGGCAGAGCGCTTTGCCGCCACCCTCACCGAATATCTCGCCCAAAATCCAGCCTATGATATTCATGTCTTTGCCAACCGGTGGGCGTCCTTGTCGAAGGCCACCACCTTTCACCATGTGCCCATCATCATTTTTCCCAGGTTCCTGAGCAGTCTGAGCTTTGCCTGGTTCGCGCAGCGTGCGGTGCAGCGAGGCCACTACGACATCATCCATACCCATGACCGGATATTTCATGCCGACCTGTTCAGCATGCACGGCGTGCCGCACTCCTTCTGGACTCGTGAGATACGCGGCAAACGCCCGAGTCTCTTTGACAGGGTGACAGCCTGGGTTGAAAAAAGACTGCTCACCAATCCCACCTGCAAATTTCTTCTGCCCGTTTCTACCCTGGCCCAGGAACAATACCAGCGTGAATTTCCGGAGGCCGGCGCCAGATTCCAAGTCGTGCCCCCGGGCGTCGACCTCGAACGCTTCTCGCCCTGCGCGCGGCAGGAAAAACGGCAGGGAGTGCGCGAGCAATTTCATCTTGCGGCCTCCGATGTTGTGGTGCTGTTCGTGGGCATGAACTTTGAGCTCAAGGGCTTGAGCACTCTGATCGCCGCCTTGGCCGAGGTGAGGGCAAAAAGACCGGAACGGCCGATCAAGGTGCTGGTGGCTGGCAAGGGCGACCAAGACCGCTTTCGGAAGATCGCCGCCCGCGCAGGGGTGGAGGATGCCGTGATCTTTGCCGGGGTACAGAATCAGGGCATTGAAAAATTTTACGCCGCCGCCGACATCCATGCCCTGCTCTCAGGCTTCGACACCTTTGGCATGACAGTGCTGGAGGCCATGGCCGCCGGACTGCCGGTGATCATCTCACACAATGTCGGCGCAAAAGACCTAGTGGTCGATGGGGTACACGGCTATATTGTCGACAAGAACAGCATCCATGAGGTCGCGGAGCGGATTCATGCCCTGCTGGACGACCCCAGGCGACAAAGCATGGGGCAGGCGGCCCGCCAAGCGGCGGAAAGCCATGCATGGACACATGTGGCCCAGACAATCAACCGACTCTATGACGACATCCTCGCCAGCCGCTAAGGGCACCTGGAAAACCGAGACTGCGCCTCTGGCGCTGGTGATGCTCGCGGCAATCGCCATCCGGCTCTATGCCCTACAGGTCACGGCCATTATCAACCCGGACGGCGCCCTCTATATCCAACAGGCCCGTGCCGTGTCCCAAGGGAACTGGCAAGCCGCCCTCGGCACTCTTGCCTTTCTGTCCAACTACTCCCTGTTGATCAGCCTGTTCCACCTCGTATTGCCGGACTGGCTGACCGCGGCCCGGGCCGTGTCCCTCGTCTTTGGCACCCTGGCCCTCCTGCCGCTCCACGGTATGGTGCGCCAATTCTTCCCGCGCCAGGAGAGCCTGGCCGCCACTGCCGTCCTCGCCTTCCTGCCGACGTGGGTATGCAACAGCATCGACATCGTTCGCGATCCTGTCGGCTGGTTCTTTGCCCTCTATGGCCTCTATTGGTTAGCGCGTGGACTGCATGAACAAAAAAACATCCTCCTGCCCCTCTCTTGCCTGGCCTTTCTGCTGGCCGCCTGGGCCAGGATTGAGTTCCTCGTCTATCCCGCC
>MGTE01000047.1 GCA_001799275.1 Deltaproteobacteria bacterium RIFOXYD12_FULL_57_12 | reverse complement strand
GGGTCCTTGACCAGCCGCTCCCTTTTCTCCCGGGCCGCCCGAAAATACTCCCAGATAAGCCCGGCCAGTTCCTGCTTGAGATAGCCGTAAGCCGCCCCGCCCTCCACATAGAGTTGCCGGACCTCGGCTAAACGGGCCGGCGGCGCGAATAATTTAAAAATACTGAACAGATTGCATTTCTCCGGGTCCTTGGGCAGCTCCACCGGCGTTGCGTCGGTGGTGATCGCCATCACCTTCTTCTTCAGGGCCTTTTCATCCAGAAAAATGGGGATGGTGTTGCCGTAGGACTTGGACATCTTTTGGCCGTCGAGGCCGGGCACCGTTGCCACGGACGCCTCGATCGCCGGTTCGGGCACCACAAAGGTTTCGCCAAAAACGTTGTTGAACCTCAACGCAATGTCCCTGGCCACCTCAAGGTGCTGTTTCTGGTCCTTGCCAACCGGCACGATCTCGGCCTGGTAGAGCAGAATATCCGCCGCCATCAGTACCGGGTAGGAAAAAAGGCCGTGGCTGGGCGCGATACCCTTGGCGACCTTATCCTTATAGGAATGGCACCGTTCCAGGAGCCCCATGGAGGTGAGGGTGGAGAGCACCCAGGTCAGCTCGGTCACCTCGGGCACATCGCCCTGCACCCAGAAAATGCAACGGTCCGGATCAAGGCCAAGGGCGATGAAATCGGCGGCCGCCTCCAGAGTGCCGAGCGCCAGGAGCTCCCGATCATGAACCGTGGTCAGGGCATGGAGGTTGACGATGAAGACATAGAGTTCGCTCTGTTCCATATTGCGGATCATCGTCTGCATCATGCCGAAATAGTTACCAATATGGAGATGGCCCGAAGGCTGGATACCCGAGAGGATTTTCATAAAGCAATTCCTTATGGTGCTTGCGACGGCCGCAACCGCCGCTTACGTTTTTCAAGACCTCTGCAAGACCGGGCCGGCAGCGGGAAAATTGCGCAGATGTTAAAAAAAAAGGGGAGTGCGGGCAACAAATTTCCGCACTCCCCCGGGAATAATCTTTTCAGCTACCGATTGCCCAACCCCGCTGTACCGGACGGCAACGGCCGAGCATATCCTTTACTTGACCTCCTCGAAGTCGGCATCCACCACGTCATCGTCCTTCTTGCCGCCGGTGGCGCCGGCACCAGCATCGGCCTGCGGACCCGCTCCGCCCCCCGCCTGCTGATCCCGGGTCGCCTGCGAGTACATGATCTCCGCCAGCTTGTGCGAGGCCTGGGTCAGGGACTCGATGCCCTTCTTGATGGCCTCGGTATCGTCGCCTTCCAGCACCTTCTTCAGATTGGCGATCTCAGTTTCCACATTGCCCTTGGTCGTAGCGTCCACCTTGTCACCTAGGTCTTTCAGGCTCTTCTCGGTGGCGTAAACCAGCGAATCCGCCTGGTTCCTGGTTTCCACATGGGACCTGCGCTTCTTGTCCTCCTCGGCATGCAGTTCAGCATCGCGCTGCATTTTCTTGATCTCCTCCTCGGAAAGGCCGCTTGAGGCGGTGATCCGGATGGACTGCTCCTTGCCGGTGCCGAGGTCCTTGGCCGAAACATGCAGAATACCGTTGGCATCCAGGTCAAAGGCCACCTCAACCTGCGGCACGCCACGCGGCGCCATCGGAATATCGGCCAGTTCGAAACGGCCGATGGTCTTGTTGTAAGAGGCCATCTCCCGCTCGCCCTGGAGGACATGGATGGAAACCGCCGGCTGGTTGTCGGTGGCCGTGGAGAAAATCTGGCTCTTCTTGGTGGGCACGGTGGTGTTCTTTTCGATCAGTTTGGTAAAGACGCCGCCCAGGGTCTCGATACCCAAGGAAAGAGGGGTGACATCCAGGAGCAGCACATCTTTCACGT
This sequence comes from Deltaproteobacteria bacterium RIFOXYD12_FULL_57_12, assembly GCA_001799275.1. Lineage (GTDB taxonomy): Bacteria > Desulfobacterota > Desulfobulbia > Desulfobulbales > BM004 > YD12-FULL-57-12. The sequence goes on along the minus strand of MGTE01000047.1, from coordinate 40,304 downwards.
CGCCGCGCAGCACGCCGCCCTGAATAGCCGCGCCGATGGCCACCACCTCGTCCGGGTTGACCCCCTTGTGAGGCTCCTTGCCAAAAATCGCCTTCACCTTCTCCTGGACCATGGGCATTCTGGTCATGCCGCCCACCAGGATGACCTCGTCGATATCACCGGGAGAGAGTCCGGCATCCTTTAACGCGGTACGGCAGGGACCCTCGGTGCGGTCGACCAGATCGGCTACCAGTCCTTCCAGCTTGGCCCGGGTAAGCTTGATATTCAGATGTTTGGGACCGGAGGCGTCCGCCGTGATAAAGGGCAGGTTGATGGTTGTCTCCATGGTGGTGGACAACTCCATCTTCGCCTTCTCACCCTCTTCCTTCAAACGCTGCAGGGCCATCTTGTCCTGGCGCAGATCAATGCCCTGGTCCCGCTTGAACTCGTCGGCCAGCCAGTGGACGATCCGCATGTCAAAATCCTCGCCGCCCAGGAAGGTGTCGCCGTTAGTCGACTTCACCTCGAAAACGCCGTCGCCGATCTCCAGGATAGAGATGTCAAAGGTGCCGCCGCCCAGGTCGAAAACCGCGATCTTCTCCTCGCCCTTCTTGTCAAGACCATAGGCCAGCGAGGCGGCGGTCGGCTCGTTGATGATCCTGAGCACATTGAGACCGGCGATCCGGCCGGCATCCTTGGTGGCCTGCCGCTGGCTATCGTTGAAGTAGGCCGGCACCGTCACTACCGCGTCGGTCACCTTCTCGCCCAGGTACTCCTCGGCGGTCTGCTTCATCTTGGTGAGCACCATGGCCGAAATCTCGGCCGGCGAATAAACCTTGCCATCAACCTCAACGGCTGCATCGCCATTTTTGCCCTCCACGATCTTGAAGGGGCTCACCTGGATGCTCTTGGTGACCTCCGGGTCGGTAAACTTCCGGCCAATCAGACGCTTGATAGCATACAGGGTGCGGGTGGGATTGGTCACGGCCTGGCGCTTGGCCACCTGGCCGACCGGCCGCTCGTTGCTATCCGTAAAGGCCACCACCGAAGGCGTGGTCCGGTTGCCCTCCACATTGGCGATAACCTTGGGATCGCCACCTTCCATAATGGCCACGCATGAATTTGTAGTTCCGAGATCAATTCCTATTACCTTGCTCATTCTCTTTTCTCCTTGATTGCAATCAATACGGCACGCCCATGCATCACGCAACAGGCACCGGGCCGCGTCGTCAGGCTGGTCCAGCTGATTTCTTCCGCCGGGTCGCCGCCGCCTTTATTCTTCGAATTTTCCAGTTCTCTGCCAGATATGGGAGGCACGCAACCGGCAGATTACCTGCCCGCAGATCGCCTCTCCCGATGTAACCTCATGTACTAACGTAACAATGCGTACGTTTCCCTGAATGTCAAGAGACGGAACCGCCCGTCTATCCCTTCGCGGGCAGGCCGCTGCAGACAATGACCTTCGCGGCCCGCAGCAGCCGGTCCTTGTAGAAATACCCTTTCTGAAACTCCTTCAGGACATGATTGGCAGGCATCGTGGCACTTGCCTCCATGCTCAGGGCCTCATGCCTGTTTGGATCAAACGGTTCGCCGACACAGTGAATCTGCGCCACCCCGGTTTTCTCCAGGGTTGCCAGCAGACCCCGCCAGGTGAGTTCCACCCCCTCAAGCAGCACCGATGCGTTGTCGGTTTCCTGACCCTGCGCCATGGCCCGCTCCAGATTGTCGATCCCTGGCAACAGCTCTCTGAGCAGGCTTTCTTCGGCATATTTCAAGGCGGTTTCCCTTTCCCGCTCCAACCGTTTTCTGGTATTGTCAAAATCGGCGGCCAACCGCAACAGACGCTCATTGCTCTCCTGCAGTTGCCTCCGGGCCTCGGCAAGCTGACCAGCCAGGTCGGAATCGGCGGACCCGCCCGGCGTATCGGCCGCAGCTTCGTCCGAAGCCGTTGGCCGTCCTTCCTCTGATCTTACCTCTTCCTTGTCATCACGCCTTGCAGACACCAATTCCCCCTTTGATCCTTATAGGTTACAAACAAAAAACTCCTTACTATCCTACTAAAGAAAACCACGACAGAAACAGCGGCGGCCGCGCGAAAACACAAGGCCCAAGGCCGCTACGCGCCATTCCTCCGGCGATGTCTTGAGTCTGGGAATAAAGACTGCGCACGGCAGCACAAACCAACGACTGGCAGCCCGCGCCGCGCCTGACGGGTGCCAGACCCGGCTGCTTATACGGCCGCAAAGTTGTGGGGAACTTTAAGTATGCACCCGGACCTTGTCAAGCACGCAACCGGATAAAAAAAAGACCTTGTCCGGGCTTTCCCGGACAAGGTCCTGTTGCTGCCGACAACCGACTCAGCTTGCCAAATACTGCTCGACCGCCCGCGCCATGGTTTCGCAGATCATGGTGAATTTCGCCTCGTCCCGCTCCAGAAGCGTCATCCTGAATCCCTGCAGCTCGGTGGCGAATGAGGAAAGGGGCACCACACACACACCGGTGGCGCCAAGCAGGTAATAGACAAACCGTTTGTCCAGGGAAACACCCGGTTGGTTGACCAGCGACTCGACGTGACTGCGGACCTCGGGAGTGGCGATGGCCAGGGACTGCCGGCGGCTCAGCCGCCCCTCCGCAAACACGACACTCATGTAGAAGGCGCCGTTTGGTCGATTGACCAGCAGGCCGTCCACCTTCTTCAGGATATCGTGGGCGATATTCGAATACCGCTCGTAACGCCGGATTCGCTCGTTGAGATAATTCTTGTACTCCGGATGTTTCACCACCCGGGGCATGACCCGTTGGGGCAGGGTCGTGGAACACACCTCCACCATCTTGGAGTTGACAATCGATTGAATGTACTTTTCGAACATGGGGTCGGCATGGCCGTTATAGACCTCGATCCAGCCACAGCGCGAACCAGGCCAGGGCATTTCCTTGGAGATACCGCGCATGACAATGGCCGGCACCTCGCCGATGATATCGGAAATCGGCACGGTCGTCTGGCCGTTGTAGATGATATTATGGTAGATCTCGTCGCAGATCACGAACAGGTCGTAACGCCGGGCCAGCTCGATCATGCCGCACAGGATATGTTCGGGATACACCGCGCCGGTCGGATTATCCGGGTTGATGATCAGAATACCGGCCACGGCCGGATTGTACTTGATCCGCTTCTCCAGATCATCCAAGTCCGGATACCACTGGTTTTTCGGATCAAGCAGATAGGTCACCGGCCGGTCGCCGGCATGGGCCGCCTCTGCTGACGAATGGGTTGTATAGCTCGGCGTGGGCACCACCACCCGGGCGGTTCGCCGCAAGAGCCCGAAGACCTTGCTGATCGCATCGCCAAGGCCGTTAAAAAACAAAATATCATCGGGCTCGATCTGCACCTTGCCCCGCCGGTTGGTCTCGGCGGCGATGAACTCCCTGGTCTCCAGGACCCCCCGGGTCGGGCTGTAGCCGTAGGAGGCATTCTCCCTGACCAGATCGACAACGATCTCCTTCATCCAGTCGGGAATTACCTCACCCTTGGCCACCGGGTCGCCGATGTTCTCCCAGTAGGTCTTAATCCCCAGCTTTTGCAATTTTTCGCCGACAATGACGATATTGCGAATCTCATAGGTCAACTCGCCGGCGCCGATATGGACGATATCCGTACGCATTCCCAACTAACTCCTTCTAGATTTTTTTCACGTCTTTCTTCTTGTTTATGGATAAGAAAAGTAACCGTTCACCGAGTATGTAAAAATGTCCAGTTACCCTCGAACTGTAAGCGTTCAGCAGTGCCGCAGATGCGCGTGTCAATCGTCGGCAGTTTCGTATGCCGACAACGAGGCCTGCGAGCTATAGCCCGCCTATGTAAGCAGGCCGATGATCCCCCGACAAGAGGGGGGATAAACTCCGCAGATGTGGCGCTGCTGAACGCTTACAAAATAACAGGCGACTGTAGTAACACAGGCCTTGCCTCTCGTCAACAGAATGTAATACCCGCAGACCCGACCGCGGCTATTCCCCGAGATACTTATTCAGCTTGCTCAACAGCGTCTTGCGGGTGATGCCCAGACGCCGAGCCGCCTCACTCTTGTTGCCGCCCGCCTCGTCCAGGGTTCGGAGGATGACCATTTTTTCCGCCTCCTCCAGCGAGGAAGGTAGAACACCGCCGGTCGGGCTCCCGAATTGCTCCCCCTTTTCCGTCACCCATTTCTTGATGGAGAGTGGCAGGTTCTCCTCATCCAGATAGTCGCCACGCAGCAGAATAACGCCGCGCTCCATGACATTTTCCAGTTCTCGGACATTGCCGGGCCAGGGATAATGGATAAGGATATCCATGCAGCGGGGGGTCACCCCGGTCACTTTCCGCCGGTTTTTCTCGGCGAACTTCTGCAGAAAATACTCGGTAAGCAGCGGGATGTCCGCCCGTCGCTCCCGCAGGGGCGGGACATGAATGGAAACCACGTTCAACCGGTAGTAGAGGTCGTCACGAAAACTGCCCTTGCGCACCTCCTCTTCCAGCACCCGGTTGGTGGCGGCCAGCACCCGCACATCCACCTCGATATCCTCGCTGCCGCCGACCCGCTGCACCTCGTGTTCCTGCAGGGCGCGCAGCAGTTTGACCTGCATGGCCGGCGACATCTCGCCGATCTCGTCCAGGAATAAAGTGCCGCCGTCGGCCTGCACGAACTTGCCTTCCCGGCGGCGCTCCGCCCCGGTAAACGCCCCCTTCTCGTGGCCGAACAGTTCCGATTCCAGCAGGTTCTCCACCAGGGCCGCGCAGTTCACCGTCACAAACGGTTTGCCCTGCCGGCCGCTGTTGTGATGGAGCGCCGCGGCGATCAACTCCTTGCCGGTGCCGGACTCGCCGGTAATCAACACCGTGGCCTCGGTCGGCGCCACAAAGGAGATCATCTCCAGCAGATCGACAATGGGCTGCGAGCGGCCGATAATGCCGGTGGGAGAGAGGGGTTCCTTCTGCCCCTCCTCCGCCCCCCTTTTCTTCTCAACGATCTGCCGGTGCTCCAAGGCGCGGTCCATGGTGAGCCGCAGCCGCGTAAAATCCAGGGGTTTGGTCAGATAATCATGAGCGCCGTTCTTGATCGCCTCCACGGCCGAATCCACCGAGGAATACGCAGTCATGATCACCACGGGGATGGCCGGATTGAAGGCGTGAATCCGGCGCAACGCCTCCATGCCGTCCATCCGTGCCATGCGCACATCCATCAGGATAGCGTCAAACGGCCTCTCCCGCACTGCGGCAACGGCCAGGGCGCCGTCGCCCGCCTCCTCCACCTCCCAGCCCCACTCTCCGAACATGGAGCGGAGCATGAAACGGTGGGCGTGCTCGTCATCAACCACGAGGATTGATATGGGCTGACGTTTTTTCATCCAGACATGGCCTCCGAAGCCGTTCCCTTTGTTGCCTATCTTCCGAGTAGGATATCTATAAAAAAAACAGTATACTGGCCCGCTGAAAAAATTGCGAGCGCAGTTGGCGGCAAAGGCCCCACCTTAACCGCCGGCGCGGAGTGAACTATGACCAGCCCGACACCCTTCATCATCAGAATCGACAAGATAGTCCCCGGCGGCTACGGGCTCGGCCGGCTGCCGGACGGCATGGTGGTTCTGGTCCGCCAGGTAGTGCCCGGCGAGCTGGTCCGCATCCGGCCGCTGGCCCGGAAGAAACACCATCTGTTTGCCGAGCTGCTTGAGGTACTGGAAGCCTCGACCGACCGGATCGCGCCCCGTTGTTCTGCTTACGGACGCTGCGGCGGCTGCGACCTGCAGCACATGACGCCGGCGGCACAGTTGCGGCTCAAGTGCGCGGCCCTGGAGGAAAACCTCTTGCGCAGCAACCTGCCGGAGGAAACGATAGCGCTACTGCCGCCCCTGGCCGCACCCGACCACTTCGGCTACCGGCAGCGCATCCGCCTGCATGCGGATACCAGCAACCGCCTGGGCTATCACCGCTTCCAGTCCCATGAGGTAGAACCCATAAGCCACTGCCCGCTGGCCCGGCCGGAAATCAACAAGGTGCTCGGCTGCCTGCAGGCCCTGCCCGCCCATGCGCGCCTCCTGCAACAAAGTACTACGCTTGAACTTTTTTTCAACCCTGACCGCGCGACCGTGGCCCTTCTCCTGCATTTCCAACGCAAACCCCGGCCCGCTGATCTGGCCGCGGCCAAGGAAGTCGCCAACAGCTGCCCCGAGCTGGACCCCATCCTCTTCACCGTGGCCGGCCAGGGGATATTCGACCGCAAGGGCCGCCAGCCTGCGCCGGGCGAGCACCAGTTGTCATTCACCCTGCCGGCCGCAGTGACCGGCACCACCCCCTTGGTGCTCAGCTGGGAAGTCGGCGGTTTCTGCCAGGTGAACCTGCAGCAGAACGAGAACCTCTTACGGACCGTGCTCGCCTGGGCTCGTGTTGGGGCGGCCGACCGGGTGCTTGACCTCTACTGCGGCATGGGTAATTTTGCCCTGCCCCTCTCCCTGCATGCCGGCGAGGTCACCGGCCTCGACGGCCAGGGCGCCGCCATCCGCAGCGCCGCCCGCAATGCACTTCAGGCTGGCCGGCCAAACTGCCGTTTTACCAAAGTGCCGGTGCCGGCCGGTCTCCGCCAGCTGCTGACCGCAGGCCGCACCTTCGATCTCGTGCTGCTGGACCCGCCCCGCCAGGGCGCCGCCGAAATCATCCCCTTGCTACCGGGCCTAGGCGCCAAACGTCTGCTCATGATCTCCTGCGACCCGGCCACCCTGGCCCGGGACCTGAACGGCCTCCGCCAGCAGGGCTTCACGATCCAGGCACTTCTGCCCATTGACATGTTTCCCAGCACCCACCACCTCGAAACCCTCACCCTGCTGGAAAGGTAACCGCGCACGGTTCATGAACAAGCGTTGATGACAGCGTCCTATTCGTAAGCGATCACAGGGTGGTGCAGATGCGCGAAAGAGGCCTGTCAGCTATACACCAGGTATGCGGGCAGGCCGATGACAAAGCAGATGCGCCGCCCTGTGACCGCTTACCTGGAAAGAACGTAAAAACATTGACAGAGCCCATCATTATTGATTAGTTAGTGCCCAACTGAACCCGGCGCCCGGCAGATGTTCTGCCGACCATTGCCGTTAACTTAAGCGAATCTTATCTTTTTAGACCGCAGAATATCGAACAAGAAACCGCAGTGTCAATTGTCCGATGGTTTGTTAGAGGACAATGATGAAGTAGTTAAACTTCGACATTCGACATTCCTTGTTCGATATTCGATATTCGCTATTAGATCGCAATAGATTCTTTCCTTAAGTAAACGGCAGATGTTCTGCCGACCAATGCCCCCTCTGCAATTCCGCAGACCGCCAGCCCGGACATTCGCAAGCCATGGCAGAGAACAACACGATCCAGACATTCAGACCGGCCGGCCGGCCGACCCTGATCGGCAGTCTGCCCCTGACCGATTACCAGGAGGCCTTGCGCTGGATCTTTGCCGACACCCCGGAGATTCCCATCTGGCCTCAGTTGCCGGTAGCACCCGCCGGCGGCATGCTCAACCAGTTTGTCGAGGGAATCCCCGGTGTCATCGAGGAGGCGGGCCGCACCTATTACAGCACCGAAGCCCCTGCCTTTGAAGAGGAGCAGCTCAAATTCTACGAGGAATACCTGCTGGCCAGCGAAGAGCCGACCACGCTCTCTTCCTCCGCCCGCTTTCAGGTCAGCCGCGCACGGGCGGCCGGCATCTACGAACTGGCCGAGGCGGCCCGCAACAAAACCGGCCTGGTAGCGATCAAGGCCCAGATCACCGGACCGTTCACCCAACTGACCGGCATCCATGACCAGCAGAACCGGCTGGGTTATTACGATGCGACCATCCGGGATCTGGTGGTCAAAGGCCTGGCCATGAAGGCCGCCTGGCAGGTGCGCTTTTATAAAAAAAACTTCCCTGACCTGCCAGTGCTTTTATTCATTGACGAACCGGCCCTGGCCGGCCTGGGTTCCTCGGCCTTTATCAGCGTCTCCCTGGCCGACCTGGCCCAGGACCTGGCCGAACTGATCATTGCCGTGCAGGATGCAGGCGGCCTGGCTGGCGTCCATGTCTGCGCCAACACCGACTGGAGCCTGCTCCTTGCCTCGGCCATCGACATCCTGAGTTTCGACGCCTATAATTTCTTTGACCGCTTCGCCACCTGTCGCCAGGAAATTCATGGCTTTCTGGACCGGGGCGGCATCATCGCCTGGGGCCTTGTTCCTACCGGCGATGAAAAAAATATCCGGCAGGAGACCGCTGACTCCCTGGTGGCCCTCTGGGAAAAACAGGCCGCCATGCTGCAAGGCCCGGACTGGGATCTGCCCGCCCTGCTGCAGCAGACGCTGATCACCCCAAGCTGCGGCACCGGTTCCTTGCCCGCGGAACTGGCCCGGCGGGTTTTATCCCTGACCAGCGAAGTGGCCGCTGCCCTGCGGAAAAAATATTGTTAAATTGACGAGCGGTTTAGCTTACTCCCCGCCCAGTGGCCACCGGCCACATTACAGGAAAACACGATGGACGAATTAAATCAGATACTGACCCAACGTCGCCAGAAGGCGGACGAACTCCTTGCCATGAACGTGCCGCTCTACGGCAACGATTTCAGGCCCACCGACCATATCGCCGATGTCCTGCCCCACGGCGAAGAGATCCGCGTCGGCGAGCCCAATGAAGACACCTTTACCTGTCAGGTGGCTGGCCGGATCATGGCGCTGCGTAAATTCGGCAAGGCATCTTTTGTCCATATCCAGGACGATTCCGGCCGCATCCAGGTCTACCTGGCCCGGGACGTGGTCGGCGAGGCCGCCTATGCCCAGTTCAAGAAATGGGATCTGGGCGACATTGCCGGATTCCGCGGCAAACTCTTCAAGACCAAGACCGGCGAGCTGACCATCCTTGCCGACAGCATCACCCTGGTTACCAAGTCCCTGCGGCCCCTGCCGGAAAAATTCCACGGACTCACCGATGTGGAGATCCGCTACCGGCAGCGCTACGTCGATCTGATCGTCAACCCCCAGGTCCGGGAGACCTTCAAAAAAAGGGTGGAAATTATCCGACTGCTCCGGGAATTCCTCTCCAACCACGGTTTCCTGGAGGTGGAGACCCCGATGATGCAGCCGGTGCCCGGTGGCGCCACGGCCCGGCCCTTCAAGACCTATCACAACTCCCTGGCCATGGACCTCTACCTGCGGGTAGCGCCGGAGCTCTATCTCAAACGGCTCCTGGTGGGCGGCTTTGAGCGGGTCTTTGAAGTCAACCGCAACTTCCGGAACGAGGGGCTCTCCACCCGCCACAACCCCGAGTTCACCATGCTGGAGTTCTACCAGGCCTATGCCACCTACCGGGACATGATGGATCTGACCGAGGAGATGATCTCCTGGCTGGCCGATGAGGTCTGCGGCTCCATGGAGATCACATTCCAGGGCCAGACCGTGGATCTGGCCCCGCCCTGGCAACGCTATACCCTGGAAGAGTCGCTGGTGGAAATCGGCAATATTGACCCCGCGGTGCTGGCCGACCCGGTCAAGGTTATGGAACTGACCCGGGCAAAAGGCATTCAGCTTGCCGCCACGGCCGGGCCGGGCAAGGCCATGACCGAACTGTTCGAGCTGCTGGTCGAGGAAAAGCTGATCAACCCGACCTTCATCACCGCCTACCCGACCGAGGTCTCACCGCTGGCCCGCCGCAACGAAAAAAATCCGGCCGTGACCGACCGCTTCGAACTGTTCATCACCGGCCGCGAGATCGCCAACGCCTTCAGCGAACTCAACGATCCGGTCGACCAGCGGAACCGTTTTGAAAAACAAATCGCCGACCGCGGCGACGACGAAGAGATTCACCCGGTGCTGGACGAAGACTTTGTCAGGGCTCTGGAATACGGCATGCCGCCGGCCGCCGGCGAAGGCATCGGTATTGACCGTCTGGTCATGCTGCTCACCGACTCGCCCTCCATCCGCGACGTCATCCTGTTCCCTCACCTGAAACCGGAAAAAAAGTAACTGCTCAGGTGGATAGTCTGTAGGTGTTAAGGTGAGTAGGCAGAGAAGAAATGAACTTACGCTAACAGACTAAAAGACTACAGACTAAACATCCTGAAAGGTTTTCACGAATTCACCATCTCTTAAAGGAACTGCATTGCGCTACGAATGGTTTGTCAGCCGCCGGTATTTGAAAGCCAAGCAGCGGCACGGCTTCATCTCCCTGATCTCGCTGATCTCGGTTTCCGGGGTGGCGGTGGGCGTCATGGCGCTTATTGTCGTGTTGGCGGTCATGACCGGCTTTACCGAGGGCTTGCGGGAAAAAATCCTGGGCATCAACTCCCACATCGTCCTGCAGAACACCGCCGGGCCGATTCAGGACTACCGGCCCCTCATGGAAATGGCCAAGGAGGTGAAGGGCGTCACGGCCGCTACGCCCTACATCTATGCCCAGACCATGCTGACCAGTTGGGGTGAGGGCGGCAGCGGCGCCGTGGTTCGCGGCATCGACCCGGCCTCGGCCGCCAACGTCCTGAGTCTCAGCCGCCAGATGATCGCTGGCAGCCTTGATGCACTGGCCGCCGACCCGGTTGCCGACCCGACCAAGCTGCCGGCCATCATCATCGGCAAGGAGCTGGCCAGGGAGCTGCGGGTCACTGTGGACGACAAGGTCCGGCTGTTTTCGCCGGAGGGACCGCTTACCCCCATGGGCGTCATCCCCAAGATCAAGACCTGCCGGGTGGCGGGCATCTTCGAGTCGGGCATGTTCGAATACGACTCGTCTCTGGCCTTTGTCGCCCTGGCCACGGCCCAGAATTTTCTCGACCTGGGCGATGCGGTGCACGGCCTTGAACTGGGGGTTGACGACATCTACCAGGCCGGCCGGATTGCCGGCGAACTCCGCACCCGGCTCGGTCCCGGCTTTGTGGCCCGGGACTGGATCAGCATGAACCGGAACCTCTTCTCGGCCCTGAAGCTGGAAAAAACCGCCATGTTCATCGTCCTCACCCTGATCGTCCTGGTGGCCGCCTTCAACATCATCAGCACCTTGATCATGGTGGTCATGGAAAAAAGCAAGGACATCGCAATTTTAAAATCCATGGGCGCCACTTCATCCAGCATCATGCGGATCTTTATCTACGAAGGGCTGATCATCGGCCTGTCCGGCACCGTGATCGGGGTTGGCGGCGGGCTCGCCCTCTGTGCGATCCTGAGCCGCTACCAGTTCATCAAGCTGCCGAGCGACGTCTATCCGATGACCACCCTGCCGGTGCAGGTTCTGCCGTTGGACGTGAGCCTGGTGGCAATCGCCGCCGTGCTTATCACCCTGATTGCCACCCTCTACCCATCCTGGCAGGCCTCGCGGATTGATCCGGCCGTGGCCCTGCGCTACGAATAGGAAGCTCATGAACACCGGCAACACGAACGACAATGAGAACGGCTTTCTGGCCAAAGGGCTGGAAAAGAGCTATGACGGCGGCGGCCATCGGATCGAGGTGCTGCAGGGCGTCGACCTGCAACTCAAAAACGGCGAGATGGTGGCCATTGTCGGCGTCTCGGGCACGGGCAAAACCACCCTGCTCCACATCTTCGGCACCCTGGACCGGCCCGACAAAGGCAGCCTGACGTATAAAGGCGCCGATGTCTACGCCAAGAACGATATCGAGCTGTCAGCCTTTCGCAACCGAATGATCGGCTTTGTCTTCCAGTTCCACCACCTGCTGCCGGAATTCACCGCCCTGGAGAATGTGATGATGCCGGGATTGATCGCCAGGCAGCAGGCCGAGAAGGCGGAGATCGAGGCGGCAACGGTGCTGGACCGCGTCGGCCTGGCCAACCGGCTCCTGCATAAAGTGGGCGAACTGTCGGGCGGCGAACAGCAGCGGGTGGCCCTGGCCCGGGCCTTGATCATGAAACCGGCCCTGCTTCTGGCCGACGAGCCCACCGGTAACCTGGACGCCAAGACCGGCAACAAGGTTTTCGACCTGATCCGCGAGATGAGTGCCCTCTACTCGCTGGCCACGGTGATGGTCACCCACAACATGGAACTGGCCCGGCGCATGGACCGCTGCCTGACCCTGGCCGAAGGCCGATTGCACGAATAGTAAACGTTCATCAGCACCGCATCTGCGGAGTTTATCCCCCTCTTGTCGGGGGATCATCGGCCTGCTCACATAGGCGGGCTATAGTTCGCAGGCCTTGTTGTCGGCATACGAAACTGCCGACGATTGACACGCGCATCCTGATGAACGTTTACGATTTCCGGACAACTATTCGTTTTGGTGCCCTTGGTGAACGGTTACCACGAATAATGCCACCCCTTCGTTTTCCTTTCCAGACACTTCCCTCACCAAACTGCTGTCAGGAACCAGTAACGGCAACAATCGCCTTTTCCGCGCCGTAGAACAGATGTTCCAATTCGGCCAGCGATACGGCAAGCGGCGGCAGCAACACGACCACGTCGCCAAGCGGCCGGAGAAGAACCCCGTGTTTTCTAGCCGCAAGCGCAACCTGATGGCCGCGCCGCTCGGCAAAGGGATACGGCTCGCCGCTTTCCCGGTTTCGGACCAGCTCGACACCACCCATGAGACCGCGAAACCGCGCCGACCCCACATGCGGCAGCCGGGCAAGCCTGGCCATGCCTGCCGTATAGGCGGCGGCTTTTGGCCCGAAGACATCCGGCGCCAGGGTCCGTTCCGTGCGAAAGATTTCGAGCGAGGCCAAGGCCGCGACGCAGGCCAGGGGGTTGCCGGTATAGGTGTGGCCGTGGAAAAAGGTTTTCAGCTCGGCGAATTCTCCGAGGAATGCCGAGAAAATCTCCTCGGTGGCCAGGGTGGCGGCAAGCGGCAGATAGCCGCCGGTGATCCCCTTGCCCAGGCACATGAGATCCGGCGCCACCTCCTCCCACTCGCAGGCGAACATCCTGCCGGTACGGCCGAACCCAACCGCCACCTCGTCGGCAATCAGAAGCAGGCCGTGCTCACGGGTTAACTCACGCAGATGCCGCAAAAAACCTTCCGGGTGTACGATCATGCCGGCCGCCCCCTGCATGATCGGCTCCACCACCACGGCGCAGGCCTGGCCGGCATGCTGACGGATGATCGCCGCGCTCTGGTCAAAAAAGCGCTGCGTGGCCTCGGCCTCGCTGCAGTTACCAAAGGGATGCCGGTACAGATGCGGCGTCGGAATCTTGATGGAATCGAACAGCAACCCGCCGAACCGTTCATGAAAGAGATCCATGCCGCCCAGGGAGACCGCGCCGATGGTGTCGCCGTGGTAGGCCTCGCCCATTTTCAGAAAGAGCCGTTTCTGGTGTTCACCCTTGAGTTGCCAGTACTGATAGGCCATCTTCAGGGCGATCTCGACGGCGGTTGCCCCGGAATCGGAATAAAAGACCCGGGAAAGCCCGGCCGGCGCCAGTTCGGCCAATTGCCGGGCCAGCTCGATGCCGCCCGCATGGCTAAGCCCCAGCATGGTGGAATGGGCGACCCGGTCGAGCTGGGCCCGCACCGCCGCATCAATTACCGGATGACGGTGGCCGTGGACATTGGCCCATAGGGAAGAAACCCCGTCCAGATAACGGTTGCCGGCCGCATCGATCAGCCAGCAGCCCTCAGCCGCGGCAATGGCCAGCGGCGATGCCTCCAGAAACTCCGCCATCTGGGTAAACGGATACCAGACCGGGTCCCTCGGAATATTTTTTGTTTTTGCCGCGGTCATTCTCTTCACTCCTCAAAGGCAAATCCATAAGCGGCGCGGTGCAATGGCCAGAGTACTGCGCCCAAATGCGAGTTCCCATCAATACAAGTTATCCTCTTGACTGCCGAATCAAGTTGTGCTACAAAGCACACTTCTTTTCGACGACAAAGGGGCCGTTAGCTCAACTGGCAGAGCACCTGACTCTTAATCAGTAGGTTGAAGGTTCGATTCCTTCACGGCCCACCAACAATATCAATGGGTTACGGATTTTCCGTGACCCCTTTTTCTTTGTTTTCCGAAAACTATTCCGAAAACTATCTTGTCGGGGACACTTTACCCGGCAACCGATCATACACATGAACCATCTGTTCGGAAAGAAGGCCTGACGCAAGCCGCATGTCACCGTCAAAATCCGAGACGCCCTTGGCTTTCAAATCATGAAATGAAAACCGCTCACCGAGCCCTGATTGCAGCGCCCGGAACATGAGCCGTTGCCACGCTGATTGAAAGGATGATGTATTGATCCGGTGACCAGCCGGCCGGTGAAACACATAACCGCGCCACGGAAGCCCAGGCAAGTTGCGCGCTGCGTTTGTCGCCGCTTGTAAGCGGTCAGACCATTCAATAACCTGCGTCTTACTGCCCTTCTTGCGACGGAGCGACAAACCATCTTCCCACAAATCCTCTCGCTTCAAGTCCAATACTTCCGATAAACGCGCCCGGGCCACAAAGACGAATCTCTTTAACAAACCAGCCAGGCTCAACGACCCGATACACATAACGGCCGCGCGAAAATATGCGTGCGGCGGCAACCTTTCATTGTCTTTTCGCGGCCGGCCCATAAATTGTCAAAATCACTTTGAGGTTCGGGCAACAAATTAACGCCCAGGCCAATATTTAAAGCCTCTCGTGTGGTCCGGATAAGACCATTCCTGCCATAATAAAATCGGATTTTCTCCGAGCGTAAACACTTTTCAAGTGTTGAGCACCGGCGATATCCGGTGGCAAGCTTAAGTTCTTCTTCTGTGACTACATTTTTTTATGGCTCGCAATCGGAAAAGGTCCGAAATACCCGGACAAGATTGAAGAACTGCCGAAAAAAGATTTAAGGACGTGGATGCGGGAATTTTCCGAGTTGTTCCCGGAACTCGAACTAACGGTGAAACTGCGAGACAACGACGTGAAAGAAGAAAAGAAGACTGCGTAATTTAAAGTTGATTTTCGGCAAACTATCTGTTAGTACCTGACTTAACTAGAGATTTAAATACTAGTTTTTCGTGCGGCTATTACCAAGTGCAAAATTAGTATTAGTTCAATGAAAAAGCAATACTTCCAGCAAGATATATTACAATAAAAAAGATACTTGCTTGTCAGGTAATACTAGGACCGACACAAGAAAAAACCTGTCGTCTGTCTGCCGTGCATTGGTGATGCCTTATGGAAATATTACTTTCTATAATCCTCATCGCAGCAGTCACACTATTAATCGTTTATCATATGGTCGTTGCCGCGGCCAGGCATGAGACTAAAAAAAGAAATTTTTTCCGAAGAATCCACGAGCGAAACGAAAAAAGAAGACAGCAAGCAATCGCCGCATACAATCAGATGGTGATAAAATACAAGCTTGGTCAATTTTTCTTAACACGAGTCCTACCCGCCCTAATCGCCTTATCCCTTGTTTTCATCGTGATCCGCCACCGAGAGGTTACATCTCCTATCGCGCCGGGCAGACAACCAGCACAAGAACATCCAGGATTATCAGATTCGACAACCAAACAACCGCTGCGAGGCCAGGGGAAAATTTATTCCTGGACGGATGATTCCGGCATAACACATTTTTCCAATACAAAATTCCCAGAAAACCGAAATGTTCGAGAGCAAGCCGAACTCAGTGCAAATCAAAAGGAAACTGCCGTTGTCATACAAAGAAATCAAGTCTTAGTGCCGGTCATGATTGGCCACAACGGCAAACTGGTAAAAACCACACTGTTACTTGATACCGGCTGTAGCGGGCTTTTTTTACATGATGATTTGGCGGGTCTGGTGAATCCGAGAACGATCGGACGCGGAAAAGCAATCGTAGCGGATGGCCGTCATGTAGACACTGAAATATGCGCGGTTGATCTTATCCAAGTGGGGCCATACTCAGAAAAGAACATCCAGGTTGAAACAAGTCATATTGAGAACAAAGAAAAGCTAGCTCATAACGGCCTTCTTGGTATGGCATTTCTTAAAAAACACCCATTTCAAATTGACTACAAAAGAAGTGTGATCGTATGGCAATAATACGAACTTTAGTTATAAATATCATATCCTGTGTCCGCCCAATTTCTGATCTGTTTGATACTGGCGCCGGTCAGCCGTGAGGCCTCACCGATGCTCACCGTTTGATACTTTTCCACTGCTATCATCTCTTCTCTCCTTGTGTTGAAATTAATCTTTCAGGCCGTCGTGGCCCCCTCCTACTTTTAGACAGGTCAGTTAATTCCGGATGCTGACCCTGGAAGGACAACCTTGCCCCTCACATATTGGAGAGGTTAGTTTATTCCGAGGTCGTGACCTGTCCGGGCCAACCTGAAATGGACCTTCCTTGTCTATACGGAGGTTAGTTAATTCGGGGAGCAGGGGGGGTGAACCGTGGTGAGAGGAGGACCGCTGGATTTATTCGACTTCAGATTTGAACGTGTTTGAACAGGCTTCTTTCACTTGACGGTTCAACTGTCGGGTTTCCGCTCTGACCGGCCGGGGCTGAAGGGCCTTCTCCGTTGCTTCCCCGAAGCATTTACAGTCATGATGATTGCGTCGCCTCGTTGGCTCGTTGCCCTCAACAATATCTTTACAGGCTCAAAAAAAATGCACCACCAAAAACAACCAAACCTAGTACTTCCTGACAAATCCCCTTTCATTTAATTCCAGTACCCGTAATGGGTTACGGTCGATATTGCTAGGTCGACCCTACTACCGGCACTAGTATTCTTTGCTGTTGATATTCTTTGATTTTTCTGGTTAAGCAAAAAAGTTATGAATATGTTATTCATTTTTTCATCAGGCTTGCCGGAATTTGTGTCATAGTACAGATGTCTTTTCCGACCATGTAGCGTCATGAACACCGACGAGAGGGTACATTTTTAAAAAATAAAAGACGCATCAAATGATCAATCTCGAACAACTTCAGACCAATGCCACCGTGCGTGGCATCGTTTCAGACTCACTGGTGACTGTTGTCAGTGTGCAGTGGTTTGGTTCCGAGGCACTCGAGCTCACATACAAAACTTCTTCAGGAAAAGTTGCCAACGAACTGCTTTACCGCCACGATGAACCACGACTCGAAATTGTGGAGCAAGGCCGGCCCTGGAGTTTTGATGGAGATGGGGCGCTGTTCCGTCTGGTGTCCGAGGCGCAACGCATTCACCTGGCGCATCTGTTCGATCCGGTGCTGGCTGTCCATACTTCGCTCGTCGATCCTCTCCCGCACCAGATCACAGCGGTCTATGAGGCCATGCTGCCACGGCAGCCGCTCCGCTTTCTTCTTGCTGACGACCCCGGTGCCGGGAAAACCATCATGGCCGGCCTCCTCATCAAGGAACTCATTGCCAGGGGAGACTTGCAGCGCTGCCTTATCGTCTGCCCTGGTAGCCTTGCTGAACAATGGCAGGATGAACTGTACCGTCGTTTTCACCTGCCCTTCGAGATACTTACCAACGACAAACTCGAAGCCGCCCGCACCGGGAACTGGTTCCTGGAAACCAATCTGATAATCGCCCGCCTCGACAAGCTCTCACGCAACGAAGATGTGCAGCAGAAGCTCCGAGTACCGGATTGCCGTTGGGACCTGGTGGTCTGCGACGAGGCTCACAAGATGTCAGCGACGGTCTTCGGTGGTGAGACGAAGTACACAAAACGCTACCGACTCGGGCAGCTCCTCGCAACCCTCACCCGGCACTTTCTATTGATGACGGCAACACCGCACAACGGCAAAGAAGCAGATTTCCAGCTGTTCATGGCGCTGCTCGACGGAGACCGTTTCGAGGGTCGTTTCCGTGACGGGGTCCATGTGACGGATGTCTCGGACCTGATGCGCCGCATGGTGAAGGAACGGCTGCTCAAGTTCGATGGTACGCCGTTGTTTCCCGAGCGTATCGCCTATACCGTGCCGTATAAACTCTCACCGTCCGAGGCCCATCTATACAAGGCGGTCACCAACTACGTGCGCGAGGAGTTCAACCGCGCTGAAGCTCTCGAGAATGACAAACGTGCAGGTACTGTCGGTTTCGCTCTTACAATCCTGCAACGCCGCCTTGCCTCCTCACCCGAGGCAATTTACCAATCCCTACGTCGTCGCCGGGAGCGACTGGAAAGCCGGCTGCGTGAGCTGGAATTGCTCCAACGCGGTGGCCAGGCTGCCTCGATATTTATCCCCGCTGTTCGCGCATTTGATGCTGAGGATGTCGAGGATCTCGAAGAGGCGCCGGACCATGAGGTCGAGGCCGTCGAGGAGGAGATCCTCGATCAGGCAACCGCCGCCAGCACCATTAGCGAATTGAAAGTCGAGATCGCCACCCTGGAAATCCTGGAGTCGCTCGCCCTTGGCGTACGTCGTAGCGGCATGGATACCAAGTGGCGGGAACTGGCCAGCCTGTTGACCGAAATCTTCACCCCTTCGGCCATATCAAATCAGGTCGCTGAATCCCAGGCGCCTTATGGTTCTGGGGAAATTCCCAGGCCGAAGCCCTCATCGCACCAGAAACTCGTATTGTTCACCGAGCACCGCGACACCCTGAATTATCTCGAGAGCCGCGTCACCACCCTGCTTGGTCGCAAGGAGTCCGTGGTTATGATCCATGGCGGTATGGGACGCGAGGAGCGCCTGAAGGTGCAGGAGTCATTCAGGCACGACCCAAAGGTACAGGTGCTGCTTGCTACCGATGCAGCGGGAGAGGGTATCAACCTTCAGCGTGCCCATCTGATGGTGAACTATGACCTGCCGTGGAATCCAAACCGCCTGGAACAGCGATTCGGCCGCATCCATCGTATTGGCCAGACCGAGGTTTGCCACCTGTGGAACCTGATTGCCGAAGAAACCAGGGAGGGCGATGTTTACCGCAAGCTGCTCGAAAAACTTGAGGAGGCCCGGAAAGCCCTTGGCGGGCAGGTGTTCGATGTTCTGGGTAGGCTCCAGTTTGAGGGCAAATCATTGCGTGAGCTGCTGATCGAGGCGATCCGGTACGGCGAGCGCCCCGAGGTAGAAGCCTACCTTACCACTGTTCTCGACCAAACCCTCGACCGAAGCCATCTCCAGGATTTGCTCGACGACCGGGCACTGGCCCACGACACCATGGACGTGAGCCGCGTTTACCGCATCCGTGAAGATATGGAACGCGCCGAGGCCCGCCGGCTGCAGCCGCACTATATTGAATCATTTTTCCAGGAAGCCTTTCAGCGGTTGGGTGGGTCGGTCAGGCAGCGTGAGCCCCGGCGTTACGAGGTCACACACGTTCCGGCCTCCATTCGCAACCGTGACCGGCTCATTGGTGTGGGCGAACCGGTACTGCCGCGTTACGAGCGTATCGCCTTCGAGAAATCGTTGATTGCACCGCAGGGTCAGCCGCTCGCCGCCTTTGTCTGTCCAGGCCACCCGCTGCTCGATGCTGCTATCGACCTGATTCTTGAGCGCCACCGCGACCTGCTCAAACGGGGCACCATTTTGGTGGATGAGCACGATCACGGCACTCGGCCCCGTGTCCTGTTCTATCTGGAGCATGCCATCCAGGACGCAGGCCTTACCCGCACTGGTGAGCGCCGCGTCATCTCGAAAAAAATGCTCTATATCGAACTTGACGCCGACGGCAACACTCGCCACGTCCACTATGCCCCTTATCTGGATTATCGGCCGTTGAAAAAGGACGAGCCTGACGTGGATGCCATTCTTGAGCGCACTGAATGTTCCTGGATCACCCGAGCGTTGGAACAAAAGGCCCAAGGGTACGCAGTGGCCCACGTCGTTCCTGAACACCTTAAGGAAGTGCGGGAACCCCGGCTGGAGCTGCTCTCAAAGACCGAGGCGGCAGTCAAGGAACGGCTTACCAAGGAGATCACCTATTGGGATCATCGCGCCGAGCAGCTCAAACTCCAGGAGCAAGCCGGCAAGCCCAATGCCCGGCTCAACTCGGGTGAAGCCCGCAAGCGGGCCGATATTCTGCAGGCACGTTTGCAGAAGCGGCTGGACGAACTCAGGCTCGAGACTCAAATTTCTCCGCTACCGCCGGTCATCCTTGGCGGGCTGGTGGTGGTGCCTATGGGATTGCTCGCCATCATGGCAGGGCGGCAGTTGGAGGATATGTCACCTCCTGTTGACACCCTGGCTGTAGCAGCCAAGGCCCGCGCCATCGTCATGGAAATCGAGCGCAACCTCGGATTTGAGCCCGTGGATCGGGAGTTTGATAAGCTTGGCTACGACATCGAGAGTCGCGTTCCCGGTACTGGCAAGCTGCGCTTCATCGAGGTCAAGGGGCGAGTTACCGGAGCGCAGACCATCACGGTGACCAAAAATGAAATTCTCTACTCACTCAATAAGCCCGACGACTTCATCCTCGCTATTGTGGAGTTCACCGGCAACGATAGTCACCGCGCCCACTACCTGCGCCAACCCTTTCAGCGCGAGCCGGATTTCGGAGCGGCGAGTGTAAACTATCACTTTGCAGAATTGTTGCAGAGGGCCGGAGAACCATCATGAGCATATTTGGATATACCACCCCCGCGCCCTCAAGGACACCTCTTGACCGAGGCCCACTCGCGTATCATGGTGTTGTCGGATTTCCAACGCTACTTTGTCGGGAGCCGGGATTCGGTGTGACCAATATCAATTTCGAGATTGCCAGTCTCCTTGGCATGGCAAAGCAATCGACACCATAAAATCAATTTTAAGCTATATTTTTCATATTTTCTGCATTTAATGCTTGAAAAGTTAGCACAAGCCAGGGTATGAAGGTTGAGAAATGATATTCGGTGCTGACCGGATTTTATCTTTTCCCCTTCATTTTTCCAGGAGTGTTGCCATGCTCATCGAATTCAGTGTTGCTAATTTTCGGTCCTTTTGGGAGCCTCGGAAACTTTCTCTGACTGCGACTCCTCAAAAAGACCTGCTGGAGAGCAACACATTTGAAAGTCCGGTTTCCGGCCTGCCCCGGCTCCTCCGTTCGGCGGTGGTTTACGGCCCTAATGCCGGGGGGAAAAGTAACTTTATCCGCGCCATGTGGTTTGTGAAGCAGTTTGTCGTCTCCTCGGCCAAGGAACACCAGGAAGGAGAAGGGATCGCGGTCAATCCCTTCCTGTTCAATCAACTTGGGGCATCCCATCCCAGTGAGTTCGAGGTGCAGTTCATCCAGGAAGGTGTCCGCTATCAGTATGGTTTTGCCGCCACCAAAGAAAGGGTGACCAACGAATGGCTGATAGCCTATCCGGGAGGACGAGCCCAGCGCTGGTTTGAAAGGACTTTTCAGCCAGAGAGCAACGACTATCAATGGTATTTTGGCAGCCGTTTTATCGGCCGCAAGAAGCAGTGGCAGGAGATGACCCGAAACAACGCACTGTTCCTTTCCACTGCGATTCAATGGAACAGTGAGCAACTCAAGCCGGTCTTCACCTGGTTTCAGAGGCTCTACATTATCGGTCACGGCACGTTGATCGATCCTGGTTTCAGCATCAAGTTATGCCAGAACGATGAAAAGAAAAAGCGCATCCTCGCCTTTATGAATGAAGCGGATATCAGCATCTCCGATATCTTGATGGAAACCAAGGAGTTTTCTGTGGAAGATCTGCCATCCGATATGCCGGAGGCGTTGAAGGATGATATCCGTCAAAAAATGGATGGCAAAAAGATGATGCGTGTGGGGTTTCTTCATCCAGTGAAAGGAGAAGAATCTCCAGTAATTCTTCCGCTTGAGGAAGAGTCTGACGGCACCCGCAAACTCTTTGCCTATGCCGGCCCCTGGCTCGACATTCTGACCCAAGGCCGAATCCTTTTTGCCGATGAACTGGATACCAGCCTGCATCCGAAGATCATGCGATTTCTGCTTTCCATGTTTCATAACAACAAAACAAACCAGGCAAACGGGCAGCTTATCTTCACCACTCACGACACCTCTCTTCTGGACCAGGATTTAGTACGACGGGACCAGGTCTGGTTTGTCGATAAAGACCAGGCAAACGCCAGCCAACTTTATCCTCTCACCGATTTCAAACCCAGGGCAGGAGAAGCCCTGCAAAAGGGGTATCTCAACGGCCGTTACGGCGCCTTGCCTTATACCAGCGAGGCCCGCCCCTGATGGGTTCCGACAATCTCTTCCATCGAAGAAAAGCAAAAAAAGTCGCAGCCCTGTGCCGGGAGGCACAAAAGCGCGCGCCCTACGATCTGGTGTTGATCGTCTGTGAAGGGGGCAAGACGGAACCGAACTATTTGCAGGAACTCCGCGACGCCTTCAAGCTGAGCACCGCCAATATCAGAATCGTCGGTGATGATTGCGGGTCTTCTCCTCGCAATGTTATCGAGTATGCCTTGGCCGAGTACCGGAAAGAGAAAAAATACAACCGGGTTTTCTGCGTTTTTGACCGTGACCGGCACCCAACCTATAATGAGGCACTGGAAAGAATCCGGACTGCGAGATTGAGCAAGGGTGATTCCATTCGGGCCATCACCTCGGTTCCCTGTTTTGAGATATGGCTTCTTTTGCATTTTGGCTATACCACCAAGGCGTTCGGTTCCACCGGCAGGTCGGGCTCCATCTGCGACTCGGTCATCAAAACCCTCAAACGACACATCCCCGGCTACGACAAGGGCGCGATCGGCCTTTTCCCTTCCCTCCTGGGGAAACTGCCGGACGCCATTACCCACGCCATCCGGCTTGAGAAACATGTGACAGTCTCAGGCAGTGACAATCCATCCACCAAGATGCATCAACTGATCGAATATCTGCGCGACCTGAAAAATAAGTCTTCACAAGGAATATAGCCTCCTATCGAATACCCAAAGAAAAGGAATCATCATGAACATCTTTGAAGACACCAACCCCCGCGCCCTCAAAGATCTCCTGTCAGAGGTCCACAACCGGACCTCCGTTCTGCCAGATTTTCAGCGTGACTTTGTCTGGGAGCCAGGGGCCACGCAGGAGCTGATCGTTTCGATCGCCAACAACTACCCTGCCGGTAGCATCCTACGGGTGCGCGATGCCAAGCGGGTTTTTGCCGCCCGAGAGTTTGAAGGGGCACCCATTCTCGGTGACGCCAAGCACACATTCCTGGTTCTGGATGGTCAGCAGCGGCTCACTTCCCTCTATCAGGCCTTCTACGGGGTCGGCGAGCACCGCTACTACCTGAGCATTGGCAAGCTCATCGACGGAGATGACTTTGAAGATGCAATCTTCCACGTCAGGGCGACCACCAAATGGGCCAAGGACAGGGAGGATTTTGAGACTCAGGCCAAGGAACTTCTCTTGCCCCTTTCCGTACTGAAAGGTGGCGCCGGTGGATTCGGCAAATGGAGTCGCAACGTCGCCCGCCAGTTGGATGACAAGAAACGCATTGCCCTTGAGGATGCACTTGAGGGCGTAGAGGAGAAGTGGATCCATACCATAGATGACTACCACTTTCCGGTGGTTACCCTGTCCGACGAGACCGAGCCGGACGCGCTCTGCACCATATTTGAAACCTTGAACCGCACTGGCGTGAAGCTCAGCGTGTTCGAACTTCTGACCGCCCGCTTCTGGCCGCAGAACATCAAACTCCGTGACTTATGGGACAAGGCTCTGGCCGAGTATCCGATTATTGAAGATTTCGAGGTTGATCCCTATTACGTCCTCCAGGGGATCTCCTTGGCCTGTCGTAAGGCTCCGTCTTGCAAGCGCAGCGACGTGCTTAACATGAAGGCATCCGACATCACTGAATGGTGGGACAAGGTTGTGGTCGGACTGGCCGCCGGCCTGGAAATCCTGCGGGATGACTGCAAGGTAATGCTGCCCAAATGGTTGCCTTATCAAACCATGCTGCCGCCACTTGCCGCCGTTATGGCCAAGGCCGGAAATCCGAAGACGGCCGAGGCCGGCGCTCAGCGAGAGAAGATCAAGCGCTGGTTCTGGTGCGCGGTCTTTGGTCAGGTTTATGAAAGCTCACCCAACAGCAAATCGGCCAAGGATGTTGTGGAAATCCTCCAGTGGATCATCGGCGTCGGATTGCCGGAGTCGGTTGATACTTTCAGGTTCGATCCTCGGGCATTGCGGGACGTAACACCTCGGCAGCGGTCGATATATCGTGGGACAATTTGCCTGATCCTGCGCGGTGGCGCCCGCGACTTCCACACCCAGGCGGTCATTACTGGCAAGATCATGACCCAGGAAGGTATCGACGATCACCATGTATTCCCGGCAGCCTATCTTGAGCGCAAAGGGGTCACGCTGTCCCGAAATCGCGACTGTATTCTCAACCGTACCCTAATCGACCGGACTACCAATCAGATGATCAGTGACCGCGCCCCTTCCGACTATCTGGCCGATATTCGCAAGACTTCCGGTTTCCCTTATGACAGCGTCTTAACCTCGCACATCCTGCCGGTCGGCGCTGACTCGCCATTACTCGCCAATGATTACGAGCCATACCTGGTTTGGCGGCAGGAGAGATTATGGCAGGAGATTCAGAATGTGACCGGGGTTAAGAAAGCCACCGACCTTGAGGCTGACCTGAATGGTGAGGGATAATCGGTTAGCGGGACAAGAAGCTGGAGTTCTCGACTGTGGACCAGATGAATGATTTTTTGAAGCTGGAATATGAACAATGCATGGGGCTCGTTAAGTATTACGACGAGCGCCATCACGCGCTCATGAAGTATGCGGTCAGCATATCAAGTGGAGTACCGACTATGCTGCTCGGAATTTATGGGCTGGGGGCTAATATCACCCCGGTATTTTGGAATGCCGCCGCCGTCATCTGTCTTATTATAACCATGCTCGGTCTGGTATCCATTCTGGCTGCAATAACCCAAACGAGGCTTTATTTCGTCTACCCGGCACGGCAGCTCAATGCGATTCGGGCCGAATTCCTTCGGACCGTGGCCCAAAGTTTCACTGATAACCAAATGTATCTGGATACCACTTTCAACGCCTTCAAATTGTACAGCAGCCATACCGTCCAGCAAGCGATGGTAGCGCTCCAGGTGGGGCTTTTTGCAGGCCTGTTCGTATTCGCTTTGAATGTCACGACGCTGCCCAGTGCAACCAATATTTGTATCGGTACTAATGTGGCCATATCGGTGGCGGTTGCGGCATTTCTAACGTCTGCACGGTACCTCCACAAGAAGAGCTCGCTTCATCCGGATAAAGCGGTTCACCAGAAAGAGGGATAATCGATGTCGCCTTTGAAAATCATCATTCACAACGTTGGCCATGGCCAGGCAGTGCATGCCTTTACCCCGGATGGAAAAGTTGTTGTGATTGATTTGGGCACCTCAACTGATCATTCACCCCTGGAATGGTTGGCTAAACATACTAAGACGATCGACTCATTGGTGATAACCCACCCACACGGTGATCACATCGACGAGATGCCTCTTGTCAACGATCTTAATTTCAAGGTTCGTCAACTTTGGCGACCAAAGTGGTTATCTGAATCTGATGTTTATGCAGCCAATCAAGTCGCGGATCACGAAAACTTAGGTGCCTATTTCGATTTGTCGGATCGGTATATCCATCCAATCCCGGACGGGGAGCTTGTTGGTGACCCCAAAGCCACTGGGGGAGTGACCATAAAAAGATTCGCATCCAGGAACTGCGGAACATCAAATATCAACAACCATAGCGGAGTAGTGGTTTTTGAATATCTCGGTGTCCGCATTGTTATTCCGGGCGATAATGAACCACCTTCTTGGAAGGAATTGCTGAAGCAACCTGATTTTGTGCGCATGGTTTCAGGTGCACACGTTTTCATGGCTAGTCATCATGGGCGAGAATCAGGATATTGTCCGGAGCTTTTTACTGCCCTTAACAAAGGGGCACCACGACTTTGCGTAATCAGTGACGCCCGAGTGCAAGATACAGACGCGAGGAACCGTTATACATATCACGCCGAGGGATTGCCGATCAGCAGCCGTTGTGCTCGCAACGAGAAAACGAGAGCTTGCCTTACCACACGATCTGACGGGCATATTGAGATTGAGGTTGGTGTGGGGCAGGCAGGGAAATATTTGTCGGTTACCTCCGATTAAGAGAAGTTGAGAAGGAAATATTTGTAATGACAGTTAAGAAACTCATCGAAGTCGCTTTGCCGCTGGATGCGATAAATAAGGAATCGCTCCATCGTAAGCAGAAGGCGCCAAAGGGTTGGCCGACTTCGTTCCATAAGTGGTGGGCGCAGCGACCTCTTGCCGCTGCCAGGGCAGTGATCTTTGCGCAGATGGTTGATGACCCATCAAGTTTGCCGGATTTGTTTCCCACTGAGAAGAAACAAGAGAAAGAGCGCCAGCGGCTGTTCGGAATCATCGAAGAGCTGGTGAAGTGGGATAATACAAGCAACCAAGAAGTGCTTGAGAAAGCACGAACCGAGATCTGGCAAAGCTGGAGGCGGGCTTGTGCCGAGTTTGCCGACCATCCGCAGGCAAAGGATCTTTTCGACCGGAATAAGCTGCCGGCATTCTGTGATCCGTTCGCTGGAAGTGGCAGTCTGCCGCTCTCTGCGCAGTGGTTAGGTCTGGAAAGCCATGCCAGCGACCTCAACCCAGTCGCGGTAATGATCAACAAGGCGACGATCGAGATTCCTCCCAAGTTCGCGGGTAAACCACCGGTACATCCCACTCCCCCAGCAGGCGATAAAGCAGGCCGGGGTACAGGTGATTTATTCAAACATGAATGGCACGGTGCCCAGGGATTGGCCACGGACGTGCGTCATTACGGCCATTGGATGCGCGACGAGGCCGAGAAACGTATCGGTCATCTCTACCCCAAGGTTGAGGTCACGGCGGCAATGGCCCAGGAGCGTCCTGATCTGGAGAAATACGTCGGTCAGAAGCTGACGGTAATTGCCTGGTTGTGGGCGCGCACCGTGAAAAGCCCTAACCCGGCCTTTGCCAGCATTGATGTGCCGCTTGCCGCGACCTTCATGCTTTCGAGTAAGGTCGGCAAAGAGGCTTATGTAGTGCCAGTAATTGAAGGTGGTAGCTATCGTTTCACAATAAAGGTCGGCAAACCAAACGATTTAGCAATAGTAAAGGCCGGTACAAAGCTGGTGGGAGCGAACTTCGCTTGCCTCATGTCTGGCACTCCCATCTCTGGTGGCTACATCAAAGCAGAGGGAAAGGCCGGGAGAATGGGGGCTCGGCTCATGGCCATTGTGGCTGAAGGAGCACGTGGCCGAGTTTACATCGCGCCAACGCCAGAACATGAATCGGTAGCGCTGGGGGAAAAACCCAAATGGTGTCCAGAGGGAGATATTGCAACCAGAATGACTGGTGGGAATTGTACGCCCTACGGACTTACATCATGGGCCAAGCTCTTTACCCCCCGCCAACTTGTGTCACTGACTACATTCTCCGACCTGGTGCAGGAAGTGCGGGAGCTTGTGAAGACCGATGCCATTAAATTAGGTCTCCACGACGATGGCAAACCTTTAGATAAAGGGGGAAATGGTGCCACGGCTTATGCTGATGCGATTTGTATTTACCTAGCCTGTGTGCTTGATCGAATGGTCTATTACGGTTCAAATTTGACCTCGTGGCTTCCTAAAGATAATGCGCTTCGGGACTGTATGCCGCGCCAAGCACTTGCGATGACATGGGACTTCGCTGAATGTAACCCCCTTGGTAAGTCTAGCGGTGATGTACTCACTTGTACTAATTCGGTTAGCAACTATCTGGATGTGGCTACCCCAAGTGCCAAAGGATTTGCGACTCAGCACGATGCGCAAACTGCTTCGGACGGTGGCAAATCCTTTGTTTTCAGTACTGACCCGCCATACTACGACAATATTGGATACGCGGACCTCTCCGATTTCTTTTACGTCTGGCTTCGACGCTCATTGAGACAGGTTTTCCCGGATCTTTTTTCCACGCTCGCTGTGCCTAAGGCAGAGGAGCTGGTAGCAACTACACACCGTCACGGCGGCAAGGAAAAGGCGGAGGCGTTTTTTCTCGACGGTATGACTAAGGCTATGCAACGGTTAGCCGAACAATCGCATCCGGCCTTTCCGGTTACCATTTATTACGCTTTTAAACAGTCCGAGAGCGACGAAGCCGACGGCACTACTAACACCGGATGGGATACTTTTCTTGACGCGGTAGTCCTCGCTGGCTTTGCTATTACAGGAACCTGGCCGATGCGGACGGAAGGTGCGGGTCGCATGATTGCTTCTGGCACTAATTCTCTCGCGTCCAGCATCGTTCTTGTCTGCCGCAAGCGTTCAATCAACGCGCCCACTGCCACTCGTCGTGAGCTCGTTGCCGCTCTCAAAGCCGAGTTGCCGCAGGCGTTGGCGCATTTACAAGCCGGCAACATCGCGCCGGTTGACCTGGCTCAGGCGGCCATTGGCCCTGGCATGGCAGTCTATACTCGCTACGTCAAGGTGCTCGATGCCGACGGTAAGCTGCTCTCGGTGCGCGCCGCGCTGGCGCTGATCAATCAAACCCTCGATGAAGCCCTGGCCGAGCAGGAAGGCGACTTTGACGCCGACACCCGCTGGGCGTTGACCTGGTTCGAGCAGACCGGTTTTGCCGAGGGTGATTACGGTGTTGCCGAGCAGCTTTCCAAGTCTAAAAATACCGCTGTGGCTGGTCTGGTCGAGGCTGGCATTCTGGTTTCCAAGGCCGGCAAGGTGCGGCTTCTGAAACCCGCCGAACTACCCATCGACTGGGACCCAACCACCGATAACCGCCTTACAGTCTGGGAAATGGTGCATCATCTGATCCGCGTTCTTGAAACCGGCGGCGAAAGTGCAGCGGCAGCGCTGGTGGCCAAGCTCGGCAGTCAGGCCGAGACGGCCCGCGAACTTTGCTACCGCCTCTATACCCTTTGCGAGCGTAAAAAGCGCGCCAACGAGGCCATGGCCTACAACGGCCTGGTGCAGAGCTGGCCGGAGATCGGCCGCCTGAGCCAAAACGTCGAGGTGCCACACAAACCCGAACAGCCCGGACTGTTTAAGAGGTAGGAGGCAACGCCGATGATTCCCCCTGCCGAAATTCCGGTTTTGCACCTGGTGCTGCTCTATAAAATCAATGCCTCGCTGGCGCCCGCTGCACCTGGCATCATTGTGCAGCCTGCCTGCGAATGGCTACCGGCAGAGAATATGGATCACTGAATAACGGAGGAACCATGGCCATCACCAACTACGACCGCGTCGGCAAGGCGCTGGAGCTGCTGAAGAAAGGCCTCGGCCCCTTTGTGGCGCGCGAGTTCACGAGCGCCTTCAAGGAGCGCGCCGCCACCGAGACGGGTCGCTTTATGGGCGAGGACCGCCTGAATGCCAAGAAACCAATGGTGGAATGGGACGTGGCCGTTCTGCTGAAGGTCATGTGGGAATCATGGAACGAGATTTTCCGCCTGACCCTCGGGCATACCGAACGGAGCCTAGTGAGTGAGCTACGTGATCACCGCAACAAGTGGGCGCACCAGGAGTCCTTCTCCAGCGACGACACCTATCGCGCCCTCGATTCGGCAGGGCGGCTCCTGACTGCTGTCTCGGCACCACAGGCCGACGAAATTGAGAAGATGAAAACGGAGCTGTTGCGCCTGCGTTTCGACGAGCAGGTGCGCGGTGAGAAGCGCAAGAGCGCCGGCACGGCCATCGAGAGCGGGGCGGGCAACATACTCAAGCCCTGGCGCGAGGTGGTGACGCCGCACAAGGACGTGGCGAGCGGTCGCTACAAGCAGGCGGAGTTCGCCGCCGATCTGTGGGAGGTCCACGACGGCCGGGGGACGGACGAATACAAGAACCCGGAGGAGTTCTTCCGCCGCACCTATCTCACTCAGAGCCTGAAAGAGATGCTGGTGGGCGCGTTACGGCGTCTCACGGAAGGAGGTGGCGACCCGGTGGTGCAGCTGCAGACCAACTTCGGCGGCGGCAAGACGCACTCCATGCTGGCCTTGTATCACCTGTTCTCGGGCATCGCGCCGACATCGTTGGCTGGAATCGACGCAGTCATGCAGGAGGCTGGAGTAAGCAAGGTTCCGACGGCACGGCGAGTGGTGCTGGTGGGCAATAAGATTTCGCCCGGCAACCCGTCTACCAAGCCGGATGGCACGGTGGTGCGCACGCTGTGGGGGGAGCTGGCCTGGCAGCTTGGTGGCAAGAAGGCGTTTGCTCGCATCAAGGCCGACGATGAAAAGGCCACCAGCCCCGGCCAAGTGCTGCGCGAACTTTTCAATGATTATGGGCCGTGCCTGATTCTGATCGACGAGTGGGTGGCTTATGCGCGCCAGCTTCATGACCAGAGTGACCTGCCGGCGGGGGGCTTCGAGACGCAGTTCACCTTTGCCCAGGTGCTCACCGAAGAGGCGAAGAACGCGAAGAACTGTCTGCTGGTGATTAGCCTGCCGGCCTCGGATACCAGCGGCTCACCGCACACGCGGGCCGATGATGTGGAGGTCGGTGGCGAGAGGGGACGTGAAGCGCTCAATCGCCTGCGTAATGTCGTTGACCGCGTGGCAGCTTCCTGGCGGCCGGCGAGTGCAGAAGAAGGGTTCGAGATTGTGCGGCGGCGGCTGTTCGAGCCGATGACCGATCCGGCGCAGTTCAAGGACCGTGACGTGGTGGCGCGGGCCTTTGCGGATCTCTACCGCACGCAGCACCAGGAGTTTCCGCCCGAGTGCCGCGATGGCGATTATGAGAAACGGCTCAAGGCCGCCTACCCGATCCACCCGGAGATTTTCGACCGGCTTTACACCGACTGGTCCACCCTGGTGAAGTTTCAGCGCACCCGCGGCGTGTTGCGGCTGATGGCGGCGGTGATCCACAGCCTGTGGGAAAAGGGGGACAGGAATCCGCTCATTCTGCCAGCAAATATTTCCATAGACGACCCGCGGGTGCAGTTCGAGTTGACGCACTACCTTTCGGACAACTGGGTGCCAGTGATCGAAAAGGACGTGGACGGCCCGAATTCGCTGCCGTTGCAGATTGACGCACATCAGTCGAGTACTCTCGGCAAGTTTCAGGCAACGCGGCGCGTGGCGCGCACTATCTACATGGGCTCGGCACCAACCGCTACCGCCGCCCATCGCGGCATCGAGGATCGGCGGGTGAAGCTCGGCTGTGTGATGCCGGGTGAGTCGCCCTCCGTCTTCGGTGATGCGCTACGGCGATTGGCTGGGGCGGCGACGTATCTCTACCAGGATGGCCCGCGCTATTGGTATTCGACCCAGCCAACGGTCACCAAACTGGCTGAGGACCGTGCCGAGCAACTCAAGCGTGATCCCGACAAGATCGCGCACGAACTGGACCGGCGCCTGCGTAACGACCTAGGTAATAATAAGGGTGACTTCAGCCGTATTCATCCCATGCCGCAGTCGGGGCAGGATGTGACAGACGATCTTGATGCACGGCTGGTGGTGCTCGGGGTTGATCACGCTTACAGTAAGGAGCCCGGTAGCGCTGCAGAGACGGTTGCCAAAGCGATTCTCGAGTCGCGTGGCAATACGCCCCGGCTCTATCGCAATACGTTAGTCTTCCTGGCTGCAGACAAGACCCGGATGCAGGACCTTGACGAAGCAACTCGCCGCTATCTTGCCTGGGAGTCGATTCTTGTCGAGAAGGGGGATAAGGGCCTAAATCTCGATCCGCAACAGGTGAACCAAGCCGAAACCCAGAAGGCCGCCGCCGACAGCGCAGTAGCGGCCCGCCTGCCGGAGACATACCAGTGGTTGCTGGTGCCCGTGCAGGAGAAACCCCAGGATGCTGTCACGTGGCAGGCCTTCCGGCTTTCGGGTCAGGATGCCCTGGCCGTGCGTGCCAGCAAGAAGCTGCGAAACGACGAGCTCCTGATCACCGGCTATGCAGGAACCAGATTACGCCTGGAACTCGACAGGGTGCCCCTCTGGCGCGGCAACGATGTTGCCATCAAGCAACTTGTCGATGACTTTGCCCGTTATCTGTACCTGCCACGGCTCAAGAATTCAGCCGTGCTGCTGGGTGCCATCTGTGACGGTTTGGCCTTACTATCATGGCAGCAGGATTCTTTTGCCTATGCCGACGGCTTTGACGAGGGGGCCGGCCGTTACCAGGGGTTGCGTTTTTGTTTTCTGATGAACTCTCTGTTGGCTGCTGATTCCTCTGGCCTGCTTGTGAAACCGGGGCAAGCCAGAATACAACTTGACCAAGAGATTGTAGAACCGCCCAACGAACCCGAAGGACCATCCGGACCCGGACCTGGAGGTGACCCGCCAGGTTCTCCTCCCCCTGATCCTCTTAGATCAACACAGCTTAAGCGTTTCCATGGCACAGTTACTCTTGATCCAACAAGGGTGGGGAGAGACGCCGGCCGCATCGCCGAGGAGGTGATCGCCCATCTCTCCGGCCTGGTGGGCGCCTCGGTAAAGGTTACTCTTGAAGTCGAAGCTGACATCCCAAGCGGTGCCCCTGACCATGTCGTCCGGACCGTCACCGAGAACAGCCGAACCCTTAAGTTTACAAGTCAGGGATTCGAGAAAGAGTGATTGGACAAACCCGCGCATGACCTCGGTTTGATATCCCAAGTAAATGGGCGTCACACATGAACCCAGGAACCCTCGTTAGACTCACATCCGACCCCGGCCGCCGAGGGATAACGACCGGAAAATCCCGCACCAGAGGTGACCGACAAACCCCACGGCGATCCGTTTCGAAGGCCGGCGGAAAGAATGTTCGGCTGGGCGCGTTGGAGTATTCCGCTTTTTTTTTGGGCCTCCTGCCGGAAACTTATGGCCCGAGGCTGATGGATTATTATTTCAAGTTGTGAGGAAGGCTAGTTTTGTTGGAAAAGATATTCTTTGACATATCGGTAGCCAAATAATTGGTGGAGTGTGCAACCATGACTCAAGAACCAAAAAAAATACAGCCTCTCAACGAATTAGCTCAAGAGGCAATCGACACCATCGTAACCATCGCCACGAGAGCTAAGAATCAACTGAAGTCAATGCAGTATCCATCCCACGGGGATGTTTTTGTTGGCCCCAACACTGCGCATGATAATTTAGCGAGAATAAAATTTCAAGAAAAAGAGAATTTGAAAATTCTTGCTAATGAGCCAGTTATTGCTCGGGTCGTTGCCACAACGGAAGATGGCAAACAGCAGATTTATTATATCAGTCGATCAACCCCATTGCAAATTCCAGGATCACAAGCCAAGTTCGCTAGTTACCGGGCACCAATAGGCCGTCTTGCCGCAATTCCTGTCGGCGATGACGTTGCCTTACAAATTGGAAAACGGGTGAAGAGTTTTGAAGTGCTTGCGCGTACTAAACTTCATCCAATATTTGATGAAGAGTGGGATTCGTGCAATAACACTGTTGAGGATTACAATGGTCTTGTAACGATTCCATCCTTCAGAAACTTTCTCGCCAAAAGTCTGATTAAGGCTGATTCTCGTGATCTATTGAAGATGCTGCTGGAGGAAGAAGAGGCGGGCGGGGCTATTATAGAAGGGTTACGGCGTAGCGTCATTGACAGGATGCAACTGCGGGATCAACCCATTCTTGACCAATATCAGGACGAAATATTCAGGCTGCCTCTGGATAGCCAACTTTTGATTCTCGGTCCTCCCGGAACAGGCAAGACCACCACGCTGATCCGTCGCCTCGGGCAAAAATTAGATATAACTTTTCTCTCGGAAGATGAAAGTGATCTTATAAAGCATGTTCAAACCACACACAGTCTCCCGCATGAGCAAAGCTGGGTTATGTTCAGTCCGACAGAGCTACTCAAACTTTATATAAAAGAGGCGTTTAACCGGGAAGGTATCCCCGCCCCCGAGGAACGCATTCGAACTTGGACAGACACGAGGAGGCATCTTGCTCGTAATGTTCTTGGGATATTGAAATCCGGAATGGGGGGGGTTCTTACCCTGAGCGATAACGAATCCGTCCTCCGTCCATCTGCCATAGAAGATGCCATTGGCTGGTTTGAAGATTTCCGGGCATTTTTCCTCGCCGACATTCAATTGCGTTTCCAGCAGGCGGTCGATTGGTTAATCGAAGCTGACGACAGTCGGGTTGTAGATCTTGCATTAAGAGCAAAAAAGATACTGGCAACCACCGGATCAGGAGAGAAAAAAGCAATCTCAATAGCCGTCATCAGGCAATTAAGTATTCTTGAGCAGGAAATAAGCAGCATCTTACAATCTTATGGCGATATTTTGCGCAGCACTCGTGATGGCTGGATTGCCAATATTCTTCAGACGGAGAAGGAATTTCTCGATAATTTTGCGGGAGTCCTTGACTCTCTTCAACGGGAATTAATAAATGAGCCCCTTGATGAGGATGACGAAGGTGACGAAGGCGATGATGATTCTTTTCAAACTCAGAGGATAGCCAGTCTGAAACGAAGGAAGGCCTATCGTGAATATTCAGCAGCCATGAACCGTTGGGCAAGAGCCAAATACGCAGGGAAAACATTATCGCCCAACAGCAAGGCGTCCAGAATAATATCGTGGTTAGGTGAGCGCCTTCCTCCTGAAAGTGATCTTCTTAAATCAGGATCAATGCTGGAAATTCAGACCAGACTTCGAGAGCTCATCAATCCGGTTAAGATCTTCCTAGCACAGATCCCATCACGATACCTCCATTTCCGAAAAGTTCGAATGAAAGAGGGCATTTGGTACCTTGACCAACCTGCCATGGAGGTAATGGTCAAAAATCGTGTGATCACAGGCTTCGAGTTAGACATCCTCGTTTTGTTGATGCTTCGTCATGCAGGAGAACTACTTGTACGGTTGCCACGCGATGAGATTGAGGAAAAAGTAAAATACTCAATTTTGCAAACGATACGGGCGGAATATCGCCACCAAGTTTTGGTCGACGAGGCTTCTGATTTCTCCCCGGTGCAACTCGCTTGCATGATGGAGCTTTCCCATCCAAGCATGCGCTCTTTTTTTGCGTGTGGAGATTTTCTGCAGCGTGTTACTCGCCATGGCCTTCGTGACAAGTCACAGATTGAATGGGTTTCTAAGGGGATTGAGTTACGCCCCGTCGCTATCGCTTATCGCCAGAGTCAAAGACTTACAAAATTGGCGAAGAGTATTGCCACTCTTGGAGGAGGTGTCATCGATTTGGTGACCTCCCCACCCGCATATCAAGACAATGAAGGGGAGTTACCAATTTTGGCGGAAAACATAGCCGATAAAGACTTGGCCAATTGGCTTGGGGCTCGTATATGCGAAGTGGAGCAATGCGTTGGTACTGTCCCGTCTATCGCAATTTTTGTTGATAGTGAACCAGCGGTAGAACCATTAACAAAGGATCTCAGCGAGGTCTTACAAAAACAGAATATCCAAGTCGTCAGCTGTCCTCAAGGGAGAGTAATGGGTCAGGATGGCGCTGTACGAGTGTTTGATGTGCAGCATATTAAAGGATTAGAGTTCGAGGCTGTATTTTTTGTTGGCGCAGATAGGCTTGCTAATCGGGAACCAGATATTTTTACGAAATTTCTCTATGTTGGAGCGACACGAGCGGCGACGTATTTTGGAATTACTTGCGACGGTAAACTCCCTCCACTCATGGAAAATCTTCGGGAAAAATTTGGGGAAAGTTGGGCCGGTTTGGCATAATTATTGCCTTTCACGTCTTGGGAAAATGTGAGTCTGCACGACAACGGGTAGCAGTGTGAGTTGCGTTTTTTAAATATGCTGGTAACTGCCTGATTTTGATCTATAGCAGAATCATCTTTAAGGTGATGAGTCGATGGCCCTTGAAGGATTAGACTTTGACAAAGACGGCGATACGGATGCCGTTGACCTTGCCATTCTTGATGAGGAGGAGAAAAAGCGCAAGAAAGGTGGAAACGGGAAAAACTCCGGCTGCTGCGTTTTCCTGTTGGCGGTTGGACTGCCAGCGGCACTGGCATCTTGGGGATTAGTCAAAGTCTTCTTCTGAACCGAAGCCGTTCTCGGGCTCTTCCTCTTTTTTCTTCTTTTCCTCTGCTTCATCCAGTGCCTCTTCGTATGCCTGGCCGGCGATCATGCTGCCAAGGATGAAAATCTCCTGAAAATCCAGTCCTGATTCAGGGGCATCTGGTTCTGGCGTAGCGGGTTCTTCCGCCTCGTCATCCATCTCAAACCCATCAACCTCGGGCTCGATATCCTCGAACAGATCCTCCTGAAAATCATCGTCCGGATCGTCCAGATCGTCCAGATCGTCCGGATCAAACTCGTCGAAACCACACATGGCGCACCTCCTTAATAGCCACACTGGGCGCAGATGATTTTGAATCTCTTGCCATTGCGGATAGTCACGTCATTGCCGAGCACCTGGCCAAAGGTTACGTGGTGACCGCAGTCTAAACGGAATTTTTTGCCGCATAACGTCCTTCGCAGTATTTCTTTTAACACCTCTGGTTCGCCGTATCTGCTCTTTTCCTTGTTGGTCATGGTCTTGCCCTCCATAAAATGCAGAAAGCCCGCCAGAGGTCAATCCGGCGGGCTTCCTGACAGTGTTGATTGATTGCTTCAGTTCGTCGTTTCCGGGATGGCGAGCCGGGCGCGGCTTTCGTAGAAATCACCCAGGGAGGACGGCAGTTCCGCGTTGATCCCCTCGATGTGCTGGTTGAGAATCGCATTCAGCACCCTGTTCTTCTTGGGCAGAGTGAGCAGGTTGGCCTCTTTCAGAACCTGAGTTGTCGCCGCATGCAATCCCCAGAGGGTCTGATCGTAAACGCCGCCGAAATAGAGATTTTGGAACATCGGGAATTTGCTGGCCGGGAATACGCTCTGGGTCAGCATCTCGACCAGCAGAACCTTGGCGTCTGGCTCCGGCAGATCAAAACGCTTCAATCCCTCGTGCCAGGCCTGGAATCTGGTCAGCCTGTTTACCAAGGTGCGGATGGCACGGTAGGCCATGAACTCCAGTTCCTCTAGGGTCAACCCTTTGGTATGGCGCCGCAATTCGACAAACTCCCCATCAAAGGCGAGGTTCGAGCAGACATAGACGCGCGTACCAGCCGTAATGCCCAAGGCCATAGACTTGTCCATAGAGTTGCGCAGACCGATGGACCAGCAGAGTTCGTCATTTCCAGTCGCAAGATCCCAGACGCCAAACATCTGCATCCCTTCACGGGCTAGGACGTATTCGCTTTTGACCACTTCGAGGCCGATCGCACTGATGCCGGTCCTGATGGCGTTGATAACTTCCCGGTGATGAACCGGCTTGAATGTCCTTGTAAAAGGAACCGCCGGGACCTGGATAACCTCTGCCTCTGATACTTTGTTGCTGCCGATAAGCGTTGCGTTTGACATGACAATTCTCCTTATGAATGGGTTTAAAGAAAAGCCGCCGCAACGCGGGAGTGCGTCATGGCGGCCGAATAAATGCGATTGAATGGTGCTGCTACCACTTGGCGCAGGCGTCAGAGTAGCCACAGTCTGAACAGAGCCACCCTCTGACCGGGATGAAGATTCTTTGCTCGATGGCGGCCAGCACACTGTTGGCGATTTTAGCGAAGCGCCTCCGGCTCTCCGCGGTTCGACTGGTGAAGTAATGCTCCAGGGTTGGTGTTTTCAGCTTCCGGAGTACGTCGAACCGGCAGTTGACCTCAGCGCGGGGAAACACATAACCGTTTGCAGCCAACAAATAGGAGTAGGCGGTCATCTGCAGATCGTCATCCACCGCATCCTGCGACTTCTTCTGTTTGCTGGTTTTGTTGTCGACCACGAGATAATGGCCGGCAGCGTCTTTCAGGAGCAGGTCTATGACACCAATGAGATTGATATCCGTCTTCTCGCCGCAATCGGTGTAAAGCGGGGCGGACAGGGGCAGCTCGACAGCAACGATCTCCATGCCGGCCAGGTCGATGTTTTCATGGAAGGCCTTGAGCATGTCCTTGCCCATGGCGATGGCGCTGTCAGTATCCGGCGCCTCGTTCTTGAAGATGACTGGCACCTCGGAGTTGTCCAGTTCCAGCAGCAGGCTTTCCTCGAACAGGGTTTCCATGAGGGCGAGCGAAACAATCGTCCCATCGTCCATCAGGGAGCGATAGTAACGCTCGATCGACTGGTGAATGGCACGGCCAAAGGGAAGAGCCAGGCTGATCCGCTCCTTTGGACGTTGTTCCACGTACTGGAGTTTGTATTTCAGGCTACAGGCCAGATAGCAGAAGATCTGGCTGTGCGAGATGTGCAGATTTTCCTGAAATGGCTGTAAGGCTTGTTTCATGGGGTACCTCCGGATTACGGGTTAAACGAAAAGAGGGGACGGCATTTCTGCCATCCCCTCCAATATGGTTGGTGCGGTGCTTTGCCGGTCATTGCGCCAGCATGTTCTCGATCAGGGCGGATGCATTCTGCCGGGTCAGGTAGTCGATCACCGAGCCGTAGGTGCTCACGCACTGATCGTTCAGCTCTTTGCGGGTGATGCCCTTCTCGTTTGCCAAACGCATCAGGAAGGAGTGCTGTTTGGCGCTGAGGCGACCGTTTTTTCCATTGCCGCCATTTCCTCCGTTGTCGGGTTGGCTCTTATCGTCACCGTTGCCTTTATGGCCAGCGGTCTCGGTGCTGCGGGACGCGGGCTTGTCGGCGTAAAGATGAAGCCCGACCCCCAACAGAGTGGCGCACTTTTTGAGCGCATCCGTGGCGGCGGATTTCAGGTCGTCGGCGAGGCTGATAATCTCCCCTGTCTCTTTGGCGCGTGTAATCCTGCTGCTGCCGAACTGGGTTTTAACGATGCCCTCGGCGGACAGCCTGCCGATGACGATGACCTCGTCCTCCTGGACTTCGTGCCTGACGATTTCAAAGGACCAGAGGCTTTCGAATGCCTGGTTCAGACGTTCGATGACAATGTGGCCGGGGACGTACTCCAGGGTCTGGCCGAAATTGCCGTCACGTTGTTTGATTTCCTCGGCGCTGAAGGGTTGTTCCAACAGTTCTTTTTTCATGGCGTTTCCTCCTTGCGATTGATAGAGTGATGAGACGAAAAAAACCGCCGATCAATGAAGACCGACGGCTTGGCTGAAACTGCTTATGCTGCGATACTGGCGCTACTGACGCATGATCACCTCCTCATGATTCGGGGTAAAAAG
This sequence comes from Deltaproteobacteria bacterium RIFOXYD12_FULL_57_12, assembly GCA_001799275.1. Classification (GTDB taxonomy): domain Bacteria; phylum Desulfobacterota; class Desulfobulbia; order Desulfobulbales; family BM004; genus YD12-FULL-57-12. The sequence goes on along the minus strand of MGTE01000047.1, from coordinate 1,414 downwards.
AGAAAGATAGGGGTATGGGGGGCTATAAAAAAAAGCTATTTGTTCCGTCCTCTGATTGGGTAGCATGAACCCTGTTACACATTTTCCAGGCAGGTGGTGGCGATGACCACGATTGTCTAACTGACGAATCGTCTTGGAGGAATAGCCATGATTAAATGTGGTATTTATCTTGATGTCGAGAATCTTATCCGCTGTGGCGGCAGAGGGATGAATTATGCCAGTATCATTAAGTTTGTCGAGGCGCAGGGCGCCAAGGCCTTCCTGGCCAATGCATACATGGCTCAAGACGTCGAAAGGGAAGCACAAGATTACTCCTATCGTATAAAAAGGAAAGAGAATCGGGCCTGGATCAGGCGGCAGGGATTTCGTCTGGTTCTTAAACGTGTCCAACGCTTCTCTGACGAAGACGGAGAAATTATAACCAAGGCCAATGCAGATCTCGATCTCGCCGTCGATGCCCTCCAACAGAGTACAAACCTGGATTATATCTTGCTGGGAACTGGCGATGGCGATTTTCTGCCCCTGGTACGAACCCTTCAGAGTCACGGCAAAAGGGTGGACCTTTTAGGTTTCCAGAATGTAAGCAGAGTGTTGCAGGACGAGGTAGATCGATTTCATTCTGGTTTCCTCGTTCCGGGAATTCTCCCTCTTGAGAATGGCCGATTTCGCGGTGTACTCCACTCAATCTACGAGGATAAGGGCTATGGGTTCTTGGCTTGTTACTGTAGCCCAACCGCATCTTTTATGAGAGACGATGTCTTCCTGCACATCAACCATTGTCGGGTAGAGAACGGCGAAGCCGTTACTATGGCCACGATGGTCGAATGGAAAAATCAGCAGACCATTTTGGAGTTTGCCATTGAGGAAGATCAAAAAAATCGATTAAATGCAAGAAACGTCAGCAAAGCCAATGTTCACGCGGGAAAAGTGGAAACAAAAAAGGCTTCCTCATGAAGCAACCAGAAGATACACATGACTCCGCGTCGCTACGCAGGTGATCTTCGTTCGGCAGATAAAGGAGGCCCTCAGTTTCAGCAGGCTCGTCAGGAGAAAAGATGCGCATTGACTCTCTGTTTATCATATCTTTCGTACCTTCGCAGGATGGTACCATGCCTGAGTGATGACCGCGATTGTCTAACCGACGAATCGCCTTGTCGGTTGATCGTCAAGCAGGCGCAAGGGATGGTAATTTTTTGACGAATAAATGAGTCGCCTATGGAATCAAGCAGAAAGAACGCCCTGGAAATAATGCAGAAAGGAATAGTAATGTACCGGCTTGCAACTTCAGGTTGGGACGTCAGTGACCATTTTGGCGATGGATATGACCTCAACTTTCTGAGTTGCGCCAACTCAGTGAGATGGCGATATTATTTGCCTTGATTGCCGGAGCGATTTGATGATATCAATTGCCGCG
>MGTE01000046.1:6214-8951 GCA_001799275.1 Deltaproteobacteria bacterium RIFOXYD12_FULL_57_12 | reverse complement strand
GGGAAGTTGTGCGTCTTCTTCTCGGTCACTGCCCGTTCGTACGCGCCGGCCTTGATCTGGTTGAGCAGGACATTGCGCGACCAGCCGAATCGGGCGGTAGCGCGCAGGTACCAGAGACGAGCGGCCGGGGGTGACTTTCTTGAGGATCAGCAGGTTTTGACCCCAAGGCACTTCAGCAAGCAACCCGAGAAGCTGACTCGCCAAAGCCGCTTCGATCCTCGGCTGGTTCGCCCCTATTTCTGGAACAACTTGTCCCAGAAATTCAGCAATGGAACGAGCCCCATTTCAGATGGGCTGCCGACTGGCGACCGCGACAAACAGGTGCGGTCCGCCACAAAAGGTATGCCGGTCAGGCGAATTGAAAGCGCTGCCAGAAATCCGGGAAGGATTTGGCCACGCATTCTTCCCCGTGGATGCGGACGCCGGGCACGGCCAGGCCGGCCACCGCAAAGCTCATGGCAATGCGGTGGTCGTTGTAGGTATCGATCTCGGCTCCGTGCAGGGCCGGGGCTGCCTCTTCTTTCCCCTCGATAATCAAGGTATCCGGCAGTTCCGTGACCCGGGCGCCCATCTTCGCAAGTTCCACGGCCATAACATGCAGGCGGTCGCATTCCTTGATCCGCAGGTGGGCGATGTTTTTGATCACCGTGCGGCCGCGGGCCATCGCCGCCACCACCGCCAGAGTCGGCACCACATCGGGCATGTCGGCCATATCCACCTCGATGCCGTTTAGTTCCTCCGGCCCGGTCACGGTGAGCCCGGTGCCGGTCTGCTCGACGACGCAGCCCATCCGGGCGAGAAGGGCGGCAAAGGCGGCATCGCCCTGCAGGGATGGAACCGGCACATTGGCCACGGTCACCCGGCCAGCGGTTACCGCTGCCGCCGCCCAGAAATAGGAGGCATTGGAGGCGTCGCCTTCGACCAGGTATTCCTGCGGCTGGTAGACCCCCGGCGGAATTTCAAAATCGCTCAGAGCCTCGTTTGAGAAAACCCTGATGCCGAAATCGGCCATCACCGCCATGGTCATGATCACATAGGGCCGGGACAGCACCTCGCCGATCACTTCGAGAGCGGCTGGCCTGGCGGCATAGGGCGCCACCAGGAGCAGCGACGACAGATACTGGCTGCTCTTGCCTTCCGGCAGCACGGTCCGGCCGCCGGCCAGGCCGTTGGCCTTGATTTCCAGGGGCGGACAGCCGGTACCCTTGATGCTGCGGATATCCACTCCCCAGCCGGCCAGCGCCTCCATGAGCGGCCGGATCGGCCGCTCCTCCATCCGGCGTTCGCCGGTAATCCTGAAGGTGCCGTGGCCGAGAGCGGCAACCGAGGTGAGAAAACGGGTGGCTGTGCCGTTGTTGCCAAGAAAGATATCCTGGGCCGGCGCCAGAATCCGGCCGCCCGTGCCGTTGACCTGCCAGCGGTTGCCGGACTCGTTGATCGCAATGCCAAAGGCCCGCAGGGCAGCGGCCGTGTAGCGGGTGTCCTCGCTGGCCAGGGGGCCGACGAGTTCACTGGTGCCGTCCGCCAGGGCCGCGGCAATTAAAGCGCGCTGGGTAAGGCTCTTGGAGCCGGGGACTTCGATAACCGCATTAATTTTTGCGCAAGGACGTATCTCTTTCATGGTCGGCGTCAGGCTGCCTGGTCAGGCTGTTTTCTTTTTTTCCCAGAGGGTGATGATGGCGGCGGCCACCTGTTCGGGAGCAATGCGGTCCGTATCGATTGCATGATGGCAGGCCGCGGCATATTTCGGGGTCCGCCGGGCCAGGACCTCGGCCACCTCCTCGGTGAAGGTCTTGCCCGCCACCAGGGCCGGCCGCTCGGTGCCGCCCTCGATCCGCCCGACAATCACGTCGACCGAGGCCTGTAGCCAGAAGATCAGGCCGCTTTGGCCAAGGGCCGCAATGTTTTCCGACCGCTCAATAACCCCGCCGCCGGTGTCGACAATCACGTTGTCCTTGAGCGCCATTGCCCTCGCCACTTCTGATTCCATCTCCCGGAAGCGATCCCAGCCGAATTTCTCCACGATCTGCGGAATCGACATACCGGCCAGCCGGACGATTTCCGCGTCCATGCTGATTGCCTGCATCTGGAGGCGAGCGGCAAGCTCCTGCGCCACAATGCTTTTGCCGGTGCCGCGATAGCCGATCAAGACAATATTCATGCGTTCAGTTTCTCCATGACAACCCGGCGCATCGCCTCAATCGGGGCCTCAACGCCGGTAAACCGTTCAAATTGCAGCACGGCCTGGTTGATGAACATCTCCACTCCCTGGATCACCTTCAGCCCCCTGGCCCTGGCCTCGGCCAGCAGCCTGGTTTCAAGCGGGGTGTAAACCACGTCGAAGACGACCTGCCCGGGCCGGAAAAGTTCGGCCGGCACCAGGGTGGCGTCCACCTTCGGATGCATGCCCACCGGCGTGCAGTTGATGATCAGGTCCGCCTCAGGGACATTTTTGCGGACGGTGGCCTCGCTCAGCGTCGCACCGATAATCGCGGTCTTGGTCCCCTGCGCAAGATCGCCGGCCAGTCCGGCCAGCAACTGCTCGTTGATGTCCAGCAGGACGAGCCGGCCAATACCGCCCAACTGGCAAAGCGTAAAGGCGATCGCCCGGGCGGCGCCGCCCGCGCCCAGCATCAGCACCCGGCGGCCGGCAAGCTCAACCCCGGCATCAACGAGGGCCTTCAGGGCGCCAGGTCCATCGGTGCCGAGACCCACCAGCCGGCCGCCCTCGTTAATC
>MGTE01000046.1:0-6193 GCA_001799275.1 Deltaproteobacteria bacterium RIFOXYD12_FULL_57_12 | reverse complement strand
CCGATGTGACGATCAACTTCAGAAATCTCGTCCACATGGTTCATCACTTCTATTTTATGGGGAATCGTCACGCTCATGCCCCGAAAATTCTCCAGGGCGCGCATGCCGGCCAGGGCCTGCCTGACATTTTCCACCCGGAATCCCACATAGACAAAGTCCAGGTTGCGAGCAGCAAAGGCGGCATTATGGAGAGCCGGCGACAGACTGTGGCCCACCGGATTGCCGATAATGGCGCAGACCTGCGTCGCCGGACTGATTGATGTTCGTTCCTTCATAACGTTATACACTCCATGCACTGAATCATTTGATGAATCGCTGAACTTCTCAGGTGGATAGTCAATAGCGCCTCGCGCCGCGGACGGCGGTTTATCATAAAGTAACTTTCCGTCAATCCTGCCTTGGGACGACAGAAGAGAATATCGAATATCGAACAAGGAATAATGAATGTCGAAGGAAAACAGGGGGTTCGATATTGAGGCCCGGTTGATTGATTTTACTGTTCATATCATTCGAAACGCCAAGACCGTGACAAAGACAAAAAATTGCACCCACAGTCCGTAATAAACTTCATGATTCGAAATTCCTTGTTCGATATTCGATATTCTCTTTAAAAACCTGAACCACGTAATTTCCACCAGTTAAGCTTAAGTTACTTGGAAGGGGTTTAGCCTGTAGGCTGGCAGTACTTGCTTTATAAAATTATCTTCCATCCGTCCTTCTGTCCCTTTTTACCTAACCCCGATAAACGGGATAAGCACCTTCACGAAATAATTTTCTGCCAAAAACGCGCAGAATATTATTTCTAAGGTACTAACAGACCACAGTCTAACGGACTAAAAAGCCTGAGCAATTACTAATCACTCGTCCCGTAACCGGCGATTCTTTATGCCATCACCCGCCATGCCGGCCCGCGAGCAAGGCGCGCAGGGCTGATACCGGCAACTGCCCCGGGGCTGTGCCCTCGCCTGAATCCGGCGCCGCATACGTCATGTAGCCGCCCTGCTCAAGGGTGGCCAGGCGGCTGATCATCCCCTCCTGCCCCATGCAAAAGGCGATCAGGGGAAATTTCAGTTTGCGGGCCAACGGCAGAAGTGCCAAAACACGCGCGGCATCCAGATAATCATGGGCCATGGTAACAATCTTGCCGATCTGGGCACCGCTCTGATACTGCTTATAAAAAACCTGCGACAGTTTTTCGGACGACGGGGTGCGGCCAAAATCATGCCAAGAAACAATAACCTTGGTTTTCGAGGTCATGCTGCTCTGTGTTGTCAGCAACTGTCGGCGCAGGGCGATCGCCGTCCGCAGTTCGATATCAACGTAGGCGGCCCCGGCCTGGATTGCGGCAAGCAACGGTTGCAACCGCTGCTTTTCCGGGCCGTCAAAGGCGCCGCCTTCCCACACTGGCCGGTTGGTAAACAACAACGGCCGGCGCAGCCCGGCAATAAACGGGGCAACATCCTGGTTCTCAAGGGCATCCAGCCGGATTTCAATGACAGCGGCGGCCGGCGCCGCCTTTCTGGCCGCGGCAAGCGCCGCTTTGACCGATTGCGCCGCAATGGCAACGCATATCCGTGGTCCTGATGATTTGCTGGCAACAGAATCGCGCATGGCTCCTTCCCTCAACGTCTTCTTACCCAACCTGCCCGAAAGACAACCCTGACAGATGCGACATGTCCAAACGCCCGCAGCCTATTCCAAAGCAGCGGGCTTGTCAATCAACGGCCGCACTAACTACTCAGGTGGATCGTCTTGAGGTGTTTAGTGCCTTACACCTGGAAAATCCTGTCAAAAAAAACAAGAATTCCAAAAAGCATGCTGCTCCCAATGCGTTGCAGACTGCTGTTAAGGCACTTATTTCCAGTTTATCCGGATTAGTCTATTAGCAACTAAAAAATGCCAGAAATTGTACGCCTGGCACCTTATTTCCAATCGTTTTTTTTTGCTAACAGACTACAGTCTAACCGTCTATACAACCTGAGTAGTTACCACAAATCAAACAAAGCCAGTCAAATCGGCAAGGCCGGCCTGACGTACCCTGTCGAGCAGCGCCAGAATCGTCTGTTTCTCTGCCGGTTCCAGCAGAAATCCGGGCACCGGCACGGCCGGACGCAGATCAGCACCCGTTGCTTTTTCCTGACCGAGCTGCTGGCGCAGGATATCGTTCATATTGCCCCACCAGCCGCCGTTGCTATACAAATGTTCAATGACCTGCAGCATGACGGTGTTGACGGTCAGCAGCATGCCGGGCAGCTCCGCGGTGCCGGCCTGCTCGCAAGGCACGAACGACCCGAAACTCCGGCAGCCGAACGGTCTGGCCGGATAAATCGAACAGCTGTCGTGCGCAAGGAAAATACAGGGCGCAAAGTTCCATGCCGCCGGCTCTGCCCACGGCAACTCCTCTCTGGCCAGGCAACTGGCGGCAAACTGATTCGTGGTCATCGCCGGCCGGCCAGCGGCAGATACGGCCGGCAAATGGACACCGGCCAGGGCCGCCTCCGCAGCGGTACGTTGCCCGATTTTTTCAAGAAAGGCGACCATCACGGCCCCCTCGCCGGAGGTCATGGTAACGCTCTGGGTGCAGCAGGCAGCGCAGCCTTGCCGACAGACAAAAGGCAGACCGGCGACCCAGTCGGCATAGATCTGATATAAACTCTCAAGCATGGTTACCTGCTGACCCGCCATTTTTAGGACCTGAGGCCGCCGATGATTTCCTGCACTGAGGCCATGTTCCCGGCCTGGAGATACGCGGCGATCCCGTCGATGATCTCCTCGGTAGCCCGAGGATTGACGAAATTGGCCGTGCCCACCTGGACCGCGGTGGCGCCGGCCAGCAGAAACTCGATAGCGTCTTCTGCCGTGGCAATGCCGCCGATGCCGACAACCGGGATGCGGACCGCCCGGGCCACCTGCCAGACCATGCGCAGCGCCACGGGTTTGACCGCCGGCCCGGACAGGCCGCCCACGATATTGGCCAGCCGTGGGCGACGGGTCCGGATGTCGATAGCCATGCCCAACAGGGTGTTAATTAAAGAGACGGCATCCGCGCCACCGGCCTCCACGGCCAGGGCAATCTCCGTGATCTCGGTGACATTGGGCGAAAGCTTGACTAGAACCGTCCGGTCGAAAGCCGCCCGCACCGCCTCGGTCACGGCCCGCGCCATGGCCGGGTCGGTGCCAAAGGCCACCCCGCCATGCTTGACATTGGGGCAGGAGATATTGACCTCAATGGCCGCGACCTCGGGCACCATCTGCAAACGGCTGGCCAACCGCTGGTAATCATCGATTGAATCCCCGAGGATGTTAACCACGACCGGCGCATGTATCCCTTTAAGAAAGGGCAGCTTCTCCGCGATGAATCTTTCCAGGCCGACATTTTCCAGGCCGATGGCGTTGAGCATACCGCAGGCGGTCTCCGCCACCCGCGGCGGCGGGTTGCCGGCCCGGGGTTCAAGGGAGATGCCCTTGACCACAATCGCGCCCAACCGCGCAAGATTGACCAGGGAGGCAAACTCCTCGCCGTAGCCAAAGGTGCCCGAGGCGGTCATCACCGGATTGGCCATGGCAAGTGCGCCAATTCGTACCCGCAGATCCGGAATCACGGCCATGCCACGTCCTCCGCTGCAAACACCGGCCCCTCCTTGCACACATGCAGATAACCGGCCCCGGCCTTTGAAGGCACGGCGCAACCGAGACAGGCGGCCAGGCCACACGCCATCATGGTTTCCAGGGATACCTGACACGGGCGGCCGCTTGCCATGCACTGGCGGGCAACCGCATGCATCATCGGATAGGGTCCGCAGGCGTAAACACTCCACCCCGGCTCCGGACCGAGATCGGCCAGCAGGTCGACCACCAGGCCATGATGGCCCAGCGAGCCATCATCCGTGGCAGAGCGAACCGAGAGGCCCAGTTGTGCCATGTCGCTGGCCAAAGACGCCAATTCCTCCCGGGTCCTCGCCCCGAGCAATGCCAGAATTTCCATGGGCCGGCCGGACCGCAGCAGATGGCTGGCCCAGAAAAAAAGCGGAGCGATTCCCATGCCACCTCCGACCAGACAAACATGGCTGGTGGCCGGCGGCGAAAACCCGCGCCCAAGCGGCCCCACCACATCGAGAGACTGACCGACTGCAACTCCGGCCAAGAGCCGGGTGCCCTTGCCAAGCGCCTTAAACAGAATCTGCACCTGATCGTCATCCGTAATCTGGTGAATGGAAAAAGGACGGCGCAACAAGGGATCCGAGCCGGCCACCGTCTTGACCATCACAAACTGACCGGGCTGGGCGTGGCGGGCAATCTCCGGGGCCTGCAGGGTGAGCCGGAAGATATCTTCCCCGAGTGTTTCCCGGCGGCTGACTGTTGCTGTTTTCTGATAGGCGGCCATATTCAATACACCGCGCGACGGCGGTCACGTGTCATGCCCTCTGCTCCCTGGATAGGACGAGACGAAAAAATATGATACATTGCAAAGCGGTAGATCCTGCTTTCAAGTACAATGAACCGTTGACAGCATTAGCTACCTCGTGCCAGAAGAGATCCGTTCGTAAAAAATCGATACCTGCATTATCATGACACCGAGCTTGCCGAGGAATAAATCCGCAATGGCAGGCAAAAAGCCCGGCAACGCAGGCCCGACACGAGGATTTTGATAGTAAATTACCTTGTTCGGCCTGTAAACATTAAAAACAAAAAAGGATAGATCGTTATGCCCGAAGCGTTCCTGCTTGCTTACGCTTTAATATTCGGCTTGATTGTCGGCAGCTTCCTCAACGTCGTGATTCTGAGGCTGCCGTCCGATGGAGAATCCATTGTCTTCCCCGCCTCCCGCTGCCCGCAATGTCGAGAAAAAATCCTCTGGTACGACAATATCCCCGTTTTAAGCTTCATCCTGCTGAAAAGACGCTGCCGTCACTGTGGCGCCGCCATCTCCTGGCAATACCCCCTGGTGGAGGCGGCCATGGGCCTGATCTCCCTGGCTCTTCTGCAGAAATTCGGCCTTTCCGCGGCCTGCGCCATCTATTTTGTTTTTTCCGCCAGCCTGCTGGTGGTGATGGTCATCGATTTTTACCACCAGATCATCCCGGACGCGATCAGCCTGCCCGGGATTTTTGCGGGATTTGCCGTCTCCGGGATCAATCCGGCCGTTACCTGGCAGGAGTCCGGCCTCGGCCTCCTCCTGGGCGGCGGAATTCTCTACGCCATTGCCACTGCATATTATCTGCTGACCAAGCGCGAAGGAATGGGGGGAGGAGACATCAAACTGCTGGCCATGATCGGCGCCTTCCTTGGCTGGCAGAGCCTGTTCTTCGTTATCTTTGGCAGTTCACTGGTCGGGGCGCTCGTCGGCATCGGCGCAATGTTCAAGCAGAAAAAAGGGCGGCTGACCCAGATTCCCTTTGGACCCTTTCTCGCCGGTGCGGCCCTGTTCTATATGTTTTATCAAGAAAAAATTAATCTGCTCCTGCGGATGTACTTCCTGCCGCCGGTTTAATTCGCCAGGAGGGCAGAAGGATATTCCCAGAATACGAACGGAGGACTATGCAGGAAAAAGGCTTGTTCATCGTCTACACCGGCAACGGCAAGGGAAAAACCACCGCCGCCCTGGGCCTGGCTCTGCGCGCTGCCGGCCACGGGCTAAAGGTCTGCATCATCCAGTTCATAAAAAGCCTCAAACAAACCGGCGAGGCAAAGGCGATCACTGCCTGGTCGCAGCAGATAGAGTTTCATACCGCGGGCAGCGGGTTCACCTGGGCGGCGAAAGATCCGGAAGAACCACGCCAGGCTGCCCGGGCCGGCTGGGATCTGGCCGAGAGCAAAATCGCCAGCGCGCACTACCACATGGTCATTCTCGACGAATTCACCTATCCGCTTGCTTATGGCTACCTGGATGAAAATGCGGTGCTGTCCACTTTTGCCGCCCGTCCAGCCCACCAGCACCTGGTGATCACCGGCCGGGGGGCCTCGGACAGACTTATCGCGGCTGCGGATCTGGTTACGGAGATGCGGGAGATCAAACACCCATTCCAGCAGAATGCTGCTGCCCGGCAGGGCATCGAGTTCTAGTCTTTCGTTTCATAAAAAGCTTGATAATAGTGGCGTCTTGTAGTTTTCATATAATGGTCTCATTTTACCATAAAAAAAGGAGGCCACATATGGCACGTACGAGCAAGCGCCCGAGAATTCAGTTGACCGC
>MGTE01000045.1:150994-153053 GCA_001799275.1 Deltaproteobacteria bacterium RIFOXYD12_FULL_57_12 | reverse complement strand
GAACGAAGGGCTTTTCACGTTAAAAATACACAATTACAATGCTTTATGTTAAGTTTTTCGCAAGTCAGAAAGTTGAGGAAATAATATTCTGCGCGTTTTTGGCAGAAAATTATTTCGTGAAGGTACTTATCCCGTTTATCGGGGTTAGGTAAAAAAAGACAAAAGGACGGATGAAAGATAACGTTATAAAGCAGGTACCGCCAGCCTACAGGCTAAACCCCTATAGTCTAATCCGGATAAACCGGAAATAAGTGCCTTAACAGCAGCCTGCAACGCATTTGGAGCATCATGCTTTTTAGAATTCTTGTTTTTTTTGACAGGATTCCAGGTGTAAGGCACTAAACAACCTGCGTAGTTACAACATTTGATCAACTGCCAGCAGATAACTATATGACAACTATTGTCCTTTCCCGCTACCAGACCAGCGCGCTTCCCGCCTATTGCGGCGCGCCGACAAGAATCATGATCTCGCCAGACCTTGGACTCAGCCGAATCGAGGCGACACTGGGGCCGGATGGCCTTCAGTTCCCGGACGGCGAGCACCTGGATTGGGAGGCAATCAAGGAGATATCTTCTTCTGAAAACAACTGCTTCACCATCAAAAAGGGCCGTCTTGAAAAAATCGTGGTTTTTTCCGCCACCACCAACCGGGCCTGCAGCCTGATGCCGACGGCCGGCGCCCCGACCATGCTGGTGGCCGGCTTTACCATGCACCGGATCAAGGGCTGCGACCCGTACCAGGACACGCTGGCCAAGATGAAAGCAATCTCGCCGCTCCGGGGTGTTGTGCTCGACACGGCCACGGGCCTGGGATACACGGCCATCGAGGCGGCAAAGACCGCTGAACAGGTGCATACCGTTGAGCTCGATCCGGCCGCCCAGGAGGTTGCCCGCCAGAACCCCTGGTCGCGGGAACTGTTCGACAACCCGAAAATCACCCAATATCTGGGCGACAGTTTTGAGCTCGTCGATTCCTTTAGCGAGGCGATGTTCGATCGCATTATCCATGACCCGCCGGTTTTCAGCCTGGCCGGCCAGCTCTATGGCGGCGAGTTCTATCGGAAGCTGTACCGGGTGCTCCGGAAGGGCGGCCGCCTGTTTCACTATATCGGCAATCCGGCCAGCCGGGCACAGATGTCAATTACCCACGGCGTGATCGCCCGGCTCCGTGAAGCGGGTTTTGCACGGACAAAACTTTTTCCCCAGGCCTTCGGAGTGGTGGCGGACAAATAAATAATGGAACCGAAATTCATCCGCATCCGCGGTGCCCGGATGCACAATTTGAAGAATATCGATGTGGATCTGCCCCGCAACAGGCTGGTGGTGCTGACCGGCCTCTCCGGCTCCGGCAAATCAACCCTGGCCTTTGACACGCTCTACGCCGAAGGCCAGCGCCGCTATGTGGAATCCCTGTCCACCTACGCCCGCCAGTTCCTGGGCCAGATGGACAAACCGGATGTCGATTCGCTGGAAGGGTTGTCGCCGGCGGTTTCCATCGAGCAGCGGACCACCAGCCGCAACCCCCGTTCCACCGTCGGCACGATCACCGAGATCTACGACCATCTGCGGCTGCTCTTTGCCCGGGTCGGCCGGCCATTCTGCCCGGACTGCGGCCAGGAGATCAGGTCCCAGTCCATCGAGGACATGGTGAATTCCCTGATGGGACTGGCCGAGGGCAGCAAAATCATCCTGCTCGCCCCCCTGGTGGACGGCAAAAAGGGCGAGCACCGGGAGATTCTCGACCGCCTCCGAAAAGACGGCTATGCCCGGGTTCGGGTCAACGGCGCTGTTTATAACCTGGATGAAGATATCCGGCTGGCCAAGACCAAGCGCCACCATATTGAGGCGGTGATTGACCGGCTCGTCCTCAAACCAACCGTGGCCAGGCGGCTGGCCGATTCGGTGGCCACGGCCGTCAAGCTCAGCGATGGGTTTCTGCTGGTCGAACTGCCGGACGAAAAAAAGGATTTGCTGTTCAGCGAAAAAGCCGCCTGCATCTCCTGCGGCCGCAGCCTGCCCGAGCTCTCCACCCAGCTGTTTTCCTTCAACAACCCCAAGG
>MGTE01000045.1:132550-150779 GCA_001799275.1 Deltaproteobacteria bacterium RIFOXYD12_FULL_57_12 | reverse complement strand
ACACGCCCTTTGCGGATCTGCCGCTAAAGGCTCGGGAGGTGATCCTTGCCGGCACCGGCCGCGAGGAGATTGTTTTCCGCTACCAGCGGTTCCGGCGACAGCTCACCTCGCAGACCGCCTTTGAGGGCGTGCTGCCCCAACTGGCCCGGCGTTACCAGGAAACCGCCTCGGCGGCCGTGCGCGAGGAACTGGAGCAGTTCATGAACGAGCAGCCCTGCCCGGCCTGCCAGGGGGCCCGCCTGAAACCGGAGGCCCTGGCGGTGCGGGTCGGGCCATGGTCCATCGATCAGCTTTGCCGGCTCAGTATAGACCGGCTGGTTGGCGAGTTGCCGGCCATTGCCTTTAATGCCAGGGAGCAGCTGATTGCCGAACGGATTCTGAAGGAGACCCTGGAACGGCTGACCTTTCTGACCGGCGTCGGGCTGGGCTATCTTTCCCTGGCGCGGAAGGCGGCCACGTTATCGGGCGGCGAGGCGCAGCGCATCCGGCTGGCCTCGCAGATCGGCTCCCGGCTGGCCGGTGTGCTCTACATTCTCGATGAACCAAGCATCGGTCTGCACCAGCGGGACAACCAGCGGCTGATCAACACCCTGGCCAGTCTCCGGGATCTGGGCAACACGGTGATCGTGGTCGAACACGACACCGAGACCATCCTGGCGGCGGACCATGTCCTGGATATGGGACCGGGCGCCGGCCGCCTCGGCGGCGAAGTGGTCTACAGCGGACCAATAGCCGGCCTCCTGGCCCACCCAACCTCTGCAACCGGCGGCTATCTCTCCGGCCGCCTCGCCATTCCGACGCCGGCCCGGCGGCGGCCGCATGTGGCCGGCCAGCTCACCATCCGCCACGCTTCTGCCAACAACCTCAAGGATGTCACCGCGCACGTGCCGCTGGGGGTGATGACCTGCGTCACCGGCGTTTCCGGCTCTGGCAAGAGTTCCCTGGTCATCGAAACTTTATACCAGGGCGTGCTGCACCATCTGCGCGATCCGCAGGGTCAGCGGCCAAGAAGCGGCGCCAGCCGGATCGAGGGACTGGAAAAACTCGACAAGATCATCGATATCGACCAGAGTCCGATCGGCCGGACGCCGCGCTCCAACCCGGCCACCTACACCGGCGTCTTGACCCCGATCCGCGAACTGCTGGCCCGCCTGCCCGAGGCGCGGCTGCGGGGCTACAAGCCCGGCCGCTTCAGCTTCAACATCAAGGGCGGCCGCTGCGAGGCCTGCGAAGGCGAGGGCGTCATCAAGATCGCCATGCATTTTCTGCCCGACATGTATGTCACCTGCGAGGCCTGTTACGGCCGGCGCTATAACCGGGAGACCCTGGATGTAAAATATCGCGGCCGGAGCATTGCCGAGATCCTGGCCATGACCGTGCAGGAGGCGCTCGATTTCTTTGCCAATGTGCCGCCAATTAAAAGCCGCCTGCAGACCATGGCCGATGTCGGCCTCGGCTATCTCGGCCTGGGCCAGTCATCGGTCACCTTATCCGGCGGCGAGGCCCAGCGGATCAAGCTGGCCCGCGAGTTGTCAAAACGCAGCACCGGCCGCACCCTCTATATCCTGGACGAACCGACCACCGGCCTGCACCCGGCCGACATCAGGCATCTGCTCGCCGTACTCGGCCGCCTGGTGGACAGCGGCAACACCGTGGTGATCATCGAACACAACCTGGACGTGATCAAGACCGCCGACCACATCATCGATCTGGGTCCGGAGGGCGGCGAGGCCGGCGGCCGGATCATCGCCACGGGCACGCCGGAAGAGATCGCCAAACATCCGCAATCCCATACTGGCGCCTTTCTCAAGCGCCTCCTTCCAGCCACCAGCGCCGTTTCATAAAAAACCTCTTTGCAGGCCGTAGCCTTTCCATTATATAGAAGGAGCCTCTTGCAAAATGAACATCTACTCCGACGGCTAAAAATATCCTGTGCGGCGTCTTCCTTGTGAAATCGTCCTCAACGTAGCTCTGCTACGCTTCCGGGCGATTTCACAACTCATCCTTGCACAGAAGATTTTTCTCTCGATCTCGCTACGACGTTCATTTTGCAAGAGGCTCAGAAGGGCTGAAATTATGGAATCCAGAATCCAGAATTCAGAATGTATCGCGCAACCGGAAGAGGCGATCTTTTCTCCTGAATTCTGAATTCTGAATTCTTTTACCAATCCATAATACAAGGAAAAACATCATGACCGATCAGAAGACGACCGAAGCCGCCGGCCAGGAAGGCCCGGTATTCAGGCTGCAGAAAATGTATGTCAAGGATCTCTCCTTTGAGAATCCCAACGCCCCGGAGGTTTTTTTTGTACAGCAGGCCGAGCCCAAGGTGGATTTCAAGCTGGGTATCAAAAACCGGAAGATGGACGAGGACAACTGGGAGGTGACCATGGCGATCACCGCCACTATCACCGACACCAAGAGTACCAAGACCTATTTCATCATGGAGATCGAGCACGCCGCAATCTTTCTGCTCAAGAACATCCCGGAACAGCACCTGGCCGGCGTCTTGAATGTCGAGTGCCCGACCCTGCTGTTTCCCTTTACCCGACAGATCGTCAGCCAGATCTCGGTGGACGGCGGCTTTATTCCCTTCCTGATGGAGCCGGTCAACTTCCTGGCCTTATACCAGGGCAGCCTGGCCCAGCAGCAGAAAAAAGCGGAGAACTGAAGTTCGGCGGGGGCTTGTGTTGCCCCGAACGGATGGAGACACTGAAGAGATGAGAAGGATAGGCTGAAGGCTCTAGCACGAAAAGCCTTCAGCCTGAATACCTGAGAAGTTACATGATCGTCGGCCGCAGCATGATGACCAGTTCGGTCTTCGGCCTGGTCTTGGTCGATTTCTTGAAAAGGTTGCCGATAACCGGTACATCTCCCAGCCCCGGGAACCCTTCATCGGTGACACTGTCCGACTCCTTGATAAAACCGCCCACCAGCAGCATCTCGCCATTCTTCATCCGGGCAATGGAGTTCATCTCCCGGATATTGACGATCGGCACCCCGAGAAAACTTCCAGCGGCATATTCAAACGTCTCTATCTTGTCGTCCTTCAGGGCCGTAATCACCGGGGTCAGACTGATGATGATCTCATCATTCTCCGAGATCATGGGGACCACGCCCAAGCCGAGTCCGGAAAACACTTTCTCAGGGGTGACAGTGGTGGACGCAGTCCCATCGGTGATGGTGGTTTCCACCTTGGCGATATAGGTCAGATTCTGGCCGACGCTGATCATGGCCGGCTGGCCGTTCATGGTCACAATCCGCGGGTTGGACAGCACCTTGGTCCGGCCCTTGGTCTTGAGGAGATGGAGAATCGCATCAAAGGAACCGAGCCCCTTGATGGAAGCCAGGACGGGCTGGGTGTGGGGATAGAGCGTGCCGTCGGTAGTTTTGTTGCCACCGAACATGTTGAAGGTTACTGCCTGACCGGTGAGCAGGTCTTTCCAGTCGATGCCGGTGGTGGTTTCATCGGTGAGGGTCACCTCAATGATCTTGGCCTCGATGGAGATCTGCTTGTAGAGTTCACCCTTGAGGTTGTCGAAATAGGTGGCGATCTTTTCCTGGAGCGGCCGCGGCGCGGTGACGGTGATCAGGCCGATGGGCCGGTCAATGGTGTAATAACCCTTGGCAGGGGTGCGGGCCGTGGCTGCTGGCGGCGGTGCCTCAGACGCCGCTGCCGCTTCGCCGGCGGGAGCAGCCGGCGTACTTGCCACCACTTCAATCTTGGACTGGATATCCAGCACCTTATTCAGGTTGTCCTGGATATTCTTCCAGATATCAAAGGTGTTTTTCTCGCTTAAAATCTTGTTGCTGGCCGTGGAGCCGCCCAGGACATTGCCGCCCACGCTGGTGTCATAGGTTGAGGTCATGAACGGCATGGAGACATGGAATTTTCTGGTCTCGTTGTAGCGGATCACCAGGGTGTTGCCCTGCACATCGTGGTAATAATCAACCTGCCGCAGCAGATTGTCGAGGGCCTGATAGAATCCGTCCTCCGCGCCGATGTTGACGTCAACCAGGATATTCTGATCCACGTCGCTGGCCCAGCTCACGGTCATGTTCTTCTGTTCGACCAGAATTTTGATGACTTCCCGCAGCGCCAGGGGAACCTGGGAAGAAATATTGGCGCCCACCTTCAGGACCGCCTCTTCCTCCTCGCCGGCCATCTTGTCGCCGGCATCAAGACTCTTCACCACATAGGAGGGCCTTTGAAAACGGACCGGCAAAGCCTGCTCGACTCCCTGGCCTGGGGCAGTTCCGCCGGTCGCAACAGTGGTGCCGCCTCCCGACGTCGATGAAAGCGGCGCGCAGGCCATGAGCATGAACAATAACGTGAACATGCTTCCGACAAGTAGCAAAACCCTGTTCGTATGCATCGATGGATTCCCTGGTAATTTTTCCCGATTCATTGCGCCTGACCGGTGTTCATTAGTTGTTTTTGAGCGCCTGCCCGCCGGCCTCGCCCTGCAGGGCAAGACGACCATTGATGTAACGGCTCAGATCCTCCGGCAGCGGATAGCCGGACAGCATGATGGCCCGATACTCGGCCACCGCTTTTTCGCTACTCCCTTCCTTGTCGTGGATACGGGCTCTGGCGATCATGGTTTCGAGGGTATCGCCATAGAGCCCCGCATACCGGTCAAGAAGGAGGAGGGCGCCCATATAGTCGCTGTTCTCCTCGTTGAACATGGCGTAACTGATGAGGGCCTCGCTGGCCGGCTTCCCGGGAAGACCATCGCCTTCGCGCACCGCCTGGTCGAAATAGGCCCTGGCCTCGTCGTTCCTCTTCATGTTGGCCAGGCCAATGGCCGCATTCAGGCCGGCATCCCGCTCATTTGCATCGACCCGCAGGGCCTCTTTGGCATAGTAAACCGCCTTGGCATTCATCCCTTTATGCACCAGATATAAAGAAGAAAGACGAACGGCCAGTTTGGCGTTTTCCGGCCATTTGGCAAAGGCCTTTTCGTAGAGATCCACAGCCCCGTCAAAATTGCCCTCTTTCTCCTTGAGCCGGGCATCACTCATGAGCTTTTTGGCCTCCATCACATTGGCCGGCACCTCCTCGCCCATCTTCTCCACTTTCACGCCCTGCTGTGCCGCAGCTTTCTTCGGATCACCCTCCGGAGTCGTCACGCTGACGCCCGGCGTTGTCACCCGCACGTCCAGATTATCGGCCGCGCTCTTCGGCCAGTTGAACTCCATGGCCTTCGGGGCAATAACAATGGTGCCGTGTCGTTCGATCTTCTGGAGATCCTTCAGGTTGAGAATCACGTCAAGCGCGAAATCCCACGGCACGTTGTTGAGCGCCAGGGTAATGGTGCCGCTCACGCCTTCGGCCACCACGATATTCAGCCCGCTGATCTCGCCGAACAGGCGGAAGACATTATGCAGGTCAATCTTATAGAAATCGACCGAAATCGGCGTTTTACTGTAGCCGGCAAAATCGCCTCCCAGGGCGGGGGGGGTAGTGCTCGCGGCCGTTGGCTCTGCCGCCGGCGCCTTCTGCTTCAGGAGATCGGCAACCGCGTCGGCGGCCGCAGCCCCTGCCTTGCCGTCCTGGCTGTCAATGGCGGTTGCGGCCGGCACTTTGGCTCCGCTGGCAAAGCTGATCAGGATATCGTTATCCCGCCGGTCCACGGCATATTGCCGATCGTCGGTCATGAAAATTTCAAGCCGCGCCAGGGCAGGCTTCTTGTCGTCGATTACCCTGCCCTTCACAGAAGAAACCGGCCCGCTACCGAACGACAGGGGAAGTTTCACCGAATCGGCGAACGAGGCGTTGGCGATATCCAGAACGATCCGTTGGGGATCAAACAACTCATAAACCGTGTAAGTGGGCGGCCCGGATCCCTGCACCCGGAGCACAAGACCCTTGCTGCCCGCCTCGGTCTGAACCCGGGTAATTCGCAAGGACCCCTCGGTGGTCGCGGGATCGCTTTCGACGGCCATGGCCGAAAGGGCAATAACAGACTGCAGAACCACCATCCATAGAAAAATATAACACCAGCGCATTCTAAGGGTCATTCTTCTTCTCCCCGTGTTTTCAGCAACATCTCCACGGTATTGAACCGTCTTTCACCTGCCATGGTGTAAGTAGTCTCCTTAATGATCACCTGATTCGGTGCAATATCCTCAACGACACCGGTGCGGCCGATCAGGGTGCCCCGGTCGATGGTATACCCCTTGCCGGCGGAATCCTCCACCATGGCCCGGTAGGACTTTCCCTTGGCAACTATTGCCACCAGCCGTAACTGGCCCGGCTCGAACCGGCGCATGCCGGTCAAAATCTCCTCTTCCGCAGCCCCCTGCAACACAACCTGCGCAAAAGGCATAAAAGGATCAGGTCGACCCTCTCTTTTATACTCAAAGCCGTCGTTCACTTCGGGAATCGGTGACGGACCGGCATCAGGCGCCTTAGCGGTCTGGGCTTCGACAGCCGCCGGCGGCGCGGCACCCTCCTCGGTCTGGGCCGGCTGCGGCAAGGCCAACACCAGCAGGAAAGCGGCCGCGATGACCGCCCGGCAGCACGACAAAAACCAGCCGTCGGTTATTTTCTTACTTCTTGGCAGTTTCATTTTTTTCCGCAGCTTCAATAAACCTGTAGGTAATCAAGTTCAGGGTGGTATTAAGTATCATCTCGCCGTTCTGGAGAGTGGCCCCGCCCATGGTCAGATCAAAGGCGGAAACGATCCGGTCCAGCTTACTCACCTCGTACAGAAAACTGCCAACATTATGATATGGCCCCCGCACGGAAATACTCACGGGAACCTCCATATAAAAATCCTGCGGCTTCTCGGCCTGCGGGGTAAAGGCAAGAAAATCAAGGCCGGCGTTGGTCCCCAGGCTGGAGATATTGGTAAGCAGCGTGGGAATGTCCTTACGGAGCGGCAGCAGCACCGAGGCCTGCTTGAGCTGCTCCTCCGTCTCCGCCATTTGCGCCTTGTGTTTCTCCAGGTTGGCGGCTGCGGCCTTTACCTCGGCGAGTTCCGCCTCAAGGGTTGCCTGCTGGCCCTGCAGCCCTTTGATTTCAACGCTTTTCGGAGAAAAAACAAAATAATAAAAGGCGCCAACCGGCAAAATAAAGGCCACCGCATAGATGCCGATCAAGGCCTGCCGGGAAAGGGCGGCAATCTTGTTTTCCAAAAAATCTTCAACAGATTTTCTGATCTTCTCTTTATCCATGCGATCCGGCTTGTTTCAAAATTTAGTCCCTTATGCGTTGAGTGTTAACACGTTACGGTCAAAAATTTTGTAACTCTTACGCCCACGAGACATTCAGGTGTTAACTGCTGTTAAGGGCTGGCCGTTGCCGGCTAGCCGCCACTGGGGGTGCTCTTCTTTTCCGGCGGCGTAATATTGCAATTCAACGAAAAGGCCTTGAACTTCTGTGTTCCGACTACCTGCTGTGACGTATTCACCAACTCCACATCGGCGAAATAGTCGGATGCTGCCAACGCCTCCATGTAGCGGGCGATAATCGCATCATCGAGCGCCATGCCCTGCAGGGCCATCTTGCCGCCCTGCTGACCGAGCGAGATGAGCCAGAGCTTGTTGGGCGGCGTAAGATTGGCGACTTCATCCAGCAGCCGCACTGTAAGCTGGGAATCCGACCGCAGCTTGGCAATCACCGACAATTTTTTCTCCAAAACCTCCCGGTCCTTTTTCAGCTTCTCGATCTCCGCCAGGGTGGACTTGTAGGAATCCTTCTCCGCCTGCAGGGCGGCAATGGTCGCCTTGAGGCGGTCGGCCCGGCCCTGCTGCACCACGGCGACACCCCCCAGAACGACAAACAGCGCCACAAGCGACGCCACGAAGGTGATGACCGTATTGCGAGCCTTCAGGCGTCTCTGTATCTGTTTGACTGGTAACAGATTGATCGTGATCATGCGTTGCTCACAATACCGAGTATCTGACCGCTAGACCTTTTGAAATCGCCATTTCCGGCCCCAGGAATCGCAAATACTCGGGGTCGATCTTCTGGGGATTAAAGTCCACGCTGGCAAACGGGTTGAAGACTTCGGCCTCAAGCCCTGTTTCCTCTTTCAGAAACTGGGCAATCCCCCGCACCTTAGCGCCGCCTCCGCTTAAAACCAGTTTTTTAAGGGCCGCATCGGGATTATTGGAATAGTAGAGATCAATGGCCTTTTTAACTTCAAAGGCCCACTGCGTACAGGTTGAGACAAAAATATTCTCAAGTTCGTGCTGTTTATCTTCGGCCGCCATGATCCCCAGCTTGAGGTTCTCGGCCTCGTCGATATCCAGGCCAAACCTGTTCTGAATCTGCTCGGTCAACTGCCGGCTGCCGACCACCACATCACGAGCCAGCACCGAAACACCCTTTGCCACGATGTTGATGCTCATCTTGGTGGCGCCGATATCAACCAGCGCAACATTTTCCTGGGAGGTCACGCTGGTGTCATAGGAATTCTCCAGGGCGAAACCATCCACATCGACGATCACGGCCTGGAGGCCTGCCGACCGCAGCATGGCGAGATAGCCGTTCACCACATCCTTCTTGGCCGCCACCAGCATGACATCGGTCCGGTCATTTTCCGGGGTGTTGGTCTTCAGGTCCTGAAAGTCCAGATAAACATCGGCGATATCGAATGGGATGTACTGGCCGGCCTCGGATTGAATATACTCTTCAAGCTCGGCCGCGCTCATGACGGCAAGATTGATTCTCTTGACAATGACCGAGTAGCCGGAAACGGTTATGGCCACCCGTTTTTCTTTGATGCCCAGACTCTTAATGAGTGAAGAGACCACCGAGGCCACTGCTTCGGGATTCTGCAGGGTTCCCTCCTCGACAGCCCCCATTGGCAGCACGGCACTCCCCACGCTGACAAGTCGGAAGCCCCGGTCCGCCTCTTCCATCTGGCATAATTTCACCGAATGGGAGCCGATATCAAGACCAATCGGGTGGTTCTTCCCCTTCTTACCAAAGAGGCTGAGCCCTGAAAAGCTGATGCCCGGCAGTTTAAGACCTCCCATGTGTCACCATGTTCGCTTGGATATCGATTGAGAAAATAGCCAGTATTGCCGTTTTTATGCTTGCTGCCGAACCGGCCCGGCAAGCCCGGATGCCGGCGCGCCCGCCTGATTTTCAAGAGAAATTTGGCCCAATAAATCTGTTGGTTACGCTATATGGACATAAATCCCGGCCGATTGTCAAGACAAATCTTCCCAACAGGCCGTATTTATAATAAAAAAAATAGGCAGCCCGCCGGAAGAGGCCGAAACACTGACAACACGGCCCGAAACTTTAGAAAAATCCAGCCGAAATGGGGGGCTCACGCCAAACCATCTTGTGTTTTAAACCGATTTAGATTACTTACATTCTGCATTCCGCGGAAGGCCTCTTCTCTCTAAACATCCCCAGGCAAGGAGTTCGCTCAGTTGACCGACGACAAGAAAAAAACCACATCAAAATCCCTTATCCGGGAATATGCCGAAGCGATTCTGATCGCCCTGCTGCTGGCCCTTTTCATCAGAACCTTTGTGGTGCAGGCATTCAAAATACCCTCCGGCTCAATGAAAGACACCCTGCTGATCGGCGACCACATTCTGGTCAACAAATTCATTTACGGCATCAAGAACCCTTTTACTGATGCGACCCTGATTGCCATCAACAGACCCGACCGGGGCGATGTTGTGGTCTTCAAGTATCCGCTCAATCCCGAACAGGATTACATCAAAAGAGTCATCGGGGTGGCTGGCGACAAAATTCAGGTGATTGACAAGCGGGTTTTTGTCAACGACCAGCCGTTCGATATTCCCTACACCATTTTCCTCGACAGGAACACCCTGCCGGCAGAACTACAGCCCCGCGATAATTATGGCCCGGTAACCGTGCCCGAGAACTCCCTGTTCGTCATGGGTGACAACCGGGATAACAGCTATGACAGCAGATTCTGGAACTTCGTCGACCTGCGGGCGGTCAAGGGCAAGGCCTTTATTCTCTACTGGTCCTGGGATAAGGAGAATTTCGCCTGGAAATGGGATCATCTGCTGCCAGTACGCTGGAACCGGATCGGCAGGCTGGTTCCCTAACCCCGATAAACGGGATAAGTACCTTAGAAATAACTGTCACGAGAAGGCGCTCAGATTTGGGTCAGATTTGGTTGCGCCGATTGAGCACCCCAAGGGTATTTGCTGCGCGGCACAAAACCGCAGGAGTAGCAACGCTACTTTGAGGATTTTGCGATTGAGGCAAGACCAAAGACCTCGGTACCCCCTTGTGGGGTGTGGCCCAAAGATGAGATGCATAGCGGTCATGCGTCACCAAATAACGCATGCATTTAAAGAGAGCCTGCCATGAGACCAGACTACCGCTTTACCCACAAGCATATCCTTGGCATTGATCATCTCTCCTGCGACGACATCGAGCACATTCTGCAGGTTGCCGAATCGTTTAAGGAAATATCTTCCCGTTCCATCAAAAAGGTTCCCACCCTGCGCGGCAAAACCGTGGTCAGCCTGTTTTTCGAGCCCAGCACCCGCACCAGACTCTCGTTTGAAATCGCGGCCAAACGCCTGAGCGCCGACACCTTTGCTATCACCACCGCCAGCAGCAGCGCCACCAAGGGCGAATCTTTAATCGACACCGCCAAAAATCTCGAGGCCATGAACCCGGATATCATCATCATGCGGAACGCCATCTCCGGCTCGCCGCATCTTTTGACCCGGCATATCAAAACCTCGGTGATCAATGCCGGCGACGGCACCCATGAGCATCCCAGCCAGGGGCTTCTCGATCTGATGACCGTTAAGGAACACAAACAACGGATCAAGGGGTTGAAGCTGGCGATCATCGGCGATATTGCCCACAGCCGGGTAGCCCACTCCAATATCATCGGCTTTTCCAAGATGGGCGCGAGCGTCACGGTAAGCGGCCCGGCCACGCTGATCCCCAGGAACGTCGAACGACTGGGGGCCACGGTCTGCCTTTCGGTACGCGAGGCGATCAGGGATGCCGATGTGGTCATGCCGCTGCGCATCCAGATGGAGCGACAGAATGACGCGCTGCTGCCGTCGTTCAAGGAATATGCGGCCTTTTTCGGGATCAACCGCCAGACGCTGGAAGCGGCCAGGCCAGATGCCCTGGTGATGCATCCGGGGCCGATCAACCGCGGCGTGGAGTTGACCCCGGATGTGGCGGACGGCTCCCGCTCGGTGATTCTCGACCAGGTGGCCAACGGGGTAGCGATCCGCATGGCCCTGCTCTATCTAGTTCTAGGTAATGCATAACAGAGGTCAAGACAATGACGCTCATTGAAGGGTTGCTACTGAAGAACGGCAGAATCATCGACCCGGCCAACGCGGTGGACCGGAAAGGTGATCTGCTCATTCAGGACGGCAAAATAGTCGCGGTTTCGCCCGGCGGCAGGATCAGCCGCGGCCGGCACAGGAATCTCGCGGTTTACGACTGCGCGGGGAAATGGGTGGTGCCCGGACTGATCGATATGCATGTGCATCTGCGGGAACCGGGCGAGGAATACAAGGAAACCGTTGAGAGCGGCACCCGGGCGGCGGCGGCCGGCGGCTTCACGGCGGTGGCCTGCATGCCGAACACCAGGCCGGTCAACGACAACCAGTCCGTCACCCGCCTCATTCTCGAAAAGGCCCAGGCTGCCGCCCATGCCCGGGTCTATCCGGTGGGCGCGATCAGCAAGGGCAGCAACGGCGAAACCCTGGCCGAATACGGTGAGATGCAGCAAGCCGGCATCGTGGCTATCTCCGACGACGGCCGGCCGGTGATCAACAGTCAGCTCATGCGGCGAGCCCTGGAATATGCCGGCAACTTCAACCTGCCGGTCATCTCCCATGCCGAGGATCCGGCTCTCAGCCGCAACGGGGTGATGAACGAGGGCGCCATCTCCACCATGCTCGGCCTGCGCGGCATTCCGACGGCGGCCGAGGAAATCATGATCTTCCGGGAACTGGCCCTGGCCGAATATACCGGCCGGCCGCTCCATATCGCCCATGTCAGCACCGCGGAATCGGTCGCCCTCATCCGCCGCGCCAAGGACAGAGGCTGCCGGGTGACGGCCGAGACCGCTCCCCACTACTTCACCCTGACCGAAGAAGCGGTGCTCTCTTACAATACCTTGGCCAAGATGAACCCGCCGCTCAGGACCGCGGCCGACGTGGCCGCCATCCGCCAGGGGTTGCTGGATGGCTCCCTGGATGCCATCGCCACCGATCATGCGCCGCACAGCACCATGGAAAAAGAGGTGGAGTTCGATCTGGCCGCCAACGGCATCATCGGCCTGGAAACCGCCGTGCCCCTCACCATGGCCCTCGTCAGGGAACATGGGCTTTCGCCGGCCAGAATGGTGGAACTGCTGTCCGTGAACCCCGCCCGCATCCTGGGCGTGGCCGGCGGCAGCCTGGCCACAGGCCGGCCGGCCGATGTCACGGTGATCGATCCGGAACTGGAGTTCTGCTATACCGAGGAGATGGTCGTCTCCAAGAGCAAGAACTCGCCCTTTCTCAACCAGCAACTCAAGGGCCGTGCCGTGCTCACCATTCTGGACGGCAGGATCACGTTTAACGCGGCCGAGATATAGCAAACCGCTGCTGCAGCCGGCGCAGCCGCTCCTGGCTGGCCGCGAGCCTTTGCGCGGACAGCGCGCCCTCCTGGCAGGCAACGGCGAGTTTTTCAACCGCGGCCGCCACCTTGCCGTGATCATGGCAGATGAGCAGAAGATCGGCGCCGGCCGCAAAGGCTGCCAAGGCCGCCGCCTCGATACGGCCCTCGTTTTCAATGGCCCCCATCTCCAGATCGTCGGTGACGATCACCCCATCGAAGTTCAGCCCGACCCGCAGCAGATCCGTTAAAATTTTCACCGACAGGGTGGCCGGGTTTTCCGGATCAAGATGGCGATAGATGGTGTGCGAGGTCATGATCGCCGCCACGCCGGCCGCGACCGCCGCCTGAAAGGGCGGCAGGTCAAAGGCGACCAGGCGCGCCTTAGTTTCCGTGACCACGGGCAGATGGTGGTGCGGATCGACCACCGCCGCCCCCAGGCCCGGAAAATGCTTGCCGCAGGCGGCCACTCCCTGCGCTTGCAGCCCGGCGATAATCAGCGATCCTAATGCCGCCACCGGCGCGGGTTCGTCCCCCAGCACCCGCTGTTCCATGAAAAACCCGCGGCCGGCCGGACAGAGATCCAGCACCGGTGCCAGGTTCATGTTGATGCCGACCGCAAGCAATTCCTGGCCGCAGATCCGGGCATACTCCCGCACCGCGACCTCCGGCGCCGCACCCGCACCCAGTTCCCGGGCCGCGGCAAACTGGGTGAACGGCGGCGGCAGGCGGGTCACGGTGCCGCCCTCCTGATCAATGGCGATGAGCGGCGGGGCAAGTCCCTCCTCCTGGCACGCCTGCCGCAGATCGTTGGTCAGCCGGCTCAGTTGCGCACGGTCCTGCACATTCCGCCGGAACAGAATAAAATTGTTGATCCGCTGGTGCCGGATAAGCGCAAGGGTCGACGGATCAAGCGACAGACCGGGCAAGCCGACCATAAAAAAACTGCCCGTGCTGGACGGCGCGGCCTGTTTCACGCTTCCTTCTCCTGATGACGATACGGTAGAGGGTCAATAAGTCCGGCCTCGGCAAAACCCTTACGCCGCAGCAGGCAGGCATCGCAGGCGCCGCAGGCCAGGCCACCATCCGCCGCGCCGGCCGGATCATAACAGCTGTGGGTGGCGCCATAATCCACCCCCAGCGCCATGCCTTTCAGGATTATTTCCTTCTTGGTGAGATGCAGGAGCGGCGCCTGCACGGTCAGGGCTCGCCCCGCCTCGACCCCGGCCCGGGTGGCCAGCCGGGCCAGTTGTTCGAAGGCCCGCAGAAATTCCGGCCGGCAGTCGGGATAACCGCTGTAGTCAAGGGCATTGATGCCGATGAAGATATGACCGGCGGCAAGCACCTCGGCCCAGGCCATGGCGTACGCGAGAAAAATGGTGTTCCGGCCCGGCACGTAGGTCACGGGCACGCCTTGCTCCATCTCATCCACACTCCGCCCCTTGGGCACAGCGATATCGGCGGTAAGCGCCGAGCCGCCGATCTTGTCAAGGCCGATATCGAGGAAAAGGTGCTGCCGGGCGCCAAGCCGTAGCGCGTTGGCCCGGGCCAGTTGCAGCTCAACGACCTGGCGCTGGCCATAGTTGAAACTCAGGCAGTGGCACTCATAGCCCTCTGCCCGGGCAATAGCCAGCACCGTGGTGGAATCGAGGCCGCCGCTCAGCAGAACTACCGCCCGCCGCACCTGTTCCGAATTTTCGGCCATACCTGTTCCCCTCGCCGATAAGACAACATCCTGCGCCTGCCGGCCAAACTGCCGGTGGCACCGAGTTCGCCAATTGGGCATCGGGCGGTCTATACCGCAATTCCTGGTTTTTTTCAATTGACTCGACAGAACGGCTTACTAAATTCCCGTTGACTTTGTCAAAGAATACATCAATAGTAGAGTAAATTTGCAGGGTTCGCCAAAAGTCCGGCAACCAGGACAGATAATAACTTATTCTTAAGACCAGCGGGTCGGCCAGCTCCCGAACAAAATCCAACTCACGGGTGTCGCCTTGCGTAAGATACACAGAGCCCTTCTCTTCCTGGCCATTTTTTCCCTGGCCCCGGCACATCTTGCCCGTGCCGCCTACTATGTGATCGAGCTTACGAACGGCAGCCGCGTCCTGACCGATTCATACTGGCGGGAAGGAGACGAGATAAAATTCAACTATGTAAACGGTGAGGTGGGGGTGCGGACCGCCAACATCCGCAGGATAACAAAAAAGGACGGGACAGCCGCCCATCCGGCGGCGCCGGAGAAGGCAGAGGGCTCAACCGCCCCGGAGCAGACCGCAGTTCCTGGGGAGGCGGAGGGCTCGGCAACCGCCCCGGAGCAGACCGCCGGCCAGACACCCTCGCCAAACAGCCAATTCCTGGCGGAATTTGAAGTGCACAAACAAAAATTCGTTCTGGTCCCGACCATGGGCAAGGACGAACTGGCTGCTTATTCAAAGGAGTTGGATAAATTCCGCAACAAGGTCCTGCAGGCTGGCCAGGGCGCGGCATTATCCGAGCAGATCCAGGAAATCTACAAGATGTACGACGTAATCGAGGCGCGCTACAAGTCTTTCAATTAGTAATCCCCGTACCAGTTGAGCACCCGTACCGCGCCGCCGCTGCCCGCCTCGTCCACCTTGCAACTGTCATATCTGATGTCAAGGCCGCCGTTGATGTCGATGGTCTGGCTGCCGAGCACCGCGCCCCGGACGTTGATGCCGCCGCCGCCGCCGTTGAAGGTAATGGTGCCGGTCACCAGGATCACGCCGTTCCAGTTCACATTGCCGCCCAATTCCAGATCGCCCTGCACCAGCAGGGTGCCATAGCCGGTGACGTTCTGCAGTTTCAGCCCGCCCACGTTGAAGGGGTTGCTCGTGTCGGAATAAGCAGTGACATAATTCGAGCTGCTGCCAATGGTGCTGCCATTGGCGGTCATGTCGGCGGTGAGAATCTGGGTGGCGCCGCCCCGCATGCCCGCGACCATGCCGTCGATGTCGATATTCGTCGGGCCGGTGACCGGTGTAGCCGGATTGCCAGCCAGGGTCGGGTTACCGTTTATATTGGTGACCGCCGGGTTCATGGTATAAATCGGCGGCACGGCCGCGGCGACGCCGCAGTTGTCGTTGCCGTTCACGCTCATGGAAGAGCCGTTGCCGGTGACGTTGCCCTGGGCATAGACCGCGGCGATTACCCGGGGGCCAAGGCTTTTGTAAATCTCGGCGCGCAGCACGGCCCGATTCGTATCGCCGGTGCTGTAAGCGGTGACAATTTCCACGGGCTTGCCGTCGGCGGTGGTGGCCGTGGTGAACTGGGAGCCGGTGGAGGCGGCGGCCGTGGCAAACCCGTAATAGATGATGCTGCCGGGGCTGGCCGCGGAATGCGCCGCCGTGCTGCCATCGAGGTCGTTGTAGTGCGGCTTGGCCGAGGTATGGCCGGCCTGCTCGGCATCGTATTCCCGTTTGTGCCGGATTTTCACGAAATAGGGCAGCGTCGACTGCATGCTGTTGGCGGAAATCGCGGTGGCGGTTTTCGAGCCCCCCGGCACCGGGAAATAATTCTGGTAAGCACCATTGTATTCCGGATCGCTGGATGTCTGCCAGGATGCCGACGAGGAGAGATAGGCGGACCAGAGCAGGTTGGCGCCGGCCGGATCGCCGGCATAGTTCGGCCGCGTCGACGTGCCCATCAGGCGGGCCTTGGCCTCTTCGATGCCGGCCTCGGCCGTATAAAACTCGGTCTTTCTGACCTTGAGATTCCGGGTGATCCGCTGGTCGGTGCTGGTGATGGCCACGGCCACCACCCCGGCGATGGTGGCGGCAAGCAGGATGAGCAAAACCAGATTAATCACCGAACCCCTGTTATTCCCGAGTCGTTTGCCGCCTGTCTTCATGATTGCACCCGCTGCGATCCTGCTGAATGTTTTCTACGAAACGCTCTGCCCTGGCCCCTCCAAGTAACTTCACCCTAGCTGGCTGAAATTTCGTGGTTCAGATTTTTTTAAAAAACATCGAATATCGAACTCCCTGTTTCCCTTCGATATTCTCTTCTGCCTTTTCCAAGGCAAGTATTGGCGAAAAGTTACTTCATGATAAATCGCCGCCTGCGGCGTGAACCGCTACATCGTTCGTATTCCCCGGATATTGATCTGCTGGCTGACGCCCTTCACGGACCAGACGGCAATGACATTCACGGTCTTGCTGTTGGACAGCGGTTGATCAACCGCCACATTCCAGTAAATCGTGTACATGCCGTTGCGGCCCTGGTTGCTCTGCATGGAGTCCGCCTTGGCGGCGCAGGCGTCGGCCGGGCCGCAGCCGGCGTCGCTTAAGCCGTTAACGCCGTCGCCGTCCGTATCGTTCAGGCTGGCGTTCTGATAGGGAAGCCCCTGCAGGGCCTCCAACCGGTTGGTCGCCAGAAAAACCGCCTCGGTCAGATCGCTGGAGAATTTCGTACTCTTGACCGTGCTGATCAGGATGGTTGATACCCCGACAAAGCCGATCAGGAATATCAAGAAACCCATCAGCACTTCCAGAAGCGAATATCCTTTGTTTCCCGGCATGACGGCTCCTTTCCTCTTCCTTGACGATTCAACTGACAGCCCAGCAAACAACCCCCAACATCCCGGCGCCCTCTACAATCCTCTGTTCCGACACGACACCTGGGCCGACAACAGCAACCGCCGGAAATTGTCACCCGGCGCGGTGTAGACGGTTGCACCCTGCATGTTTCTGTAGACTTCGCTGTTGGTATAGGCGTAATCCTCCCTGGAAACGCGCATGACCAGGGAAATCTGCACAAAACGGATATTGCCCAGGGTAGCGGTAACCGCGCCGTTGGCGTCCAGATAGACGAAATCAAGCGCATCGACATTCCCCACCACGGCGGAGCCGTTCCTGGTCAACTCGTTGCCGCCCACCGCCAAGGCAATGTCTTCCGTATCGCCGGAGATCACGCCGTTGCCGTTCATATCCTTGGTAAAACGGACCGTGTTGCTGTTGGCGGTGACAAAGCCGCTGCCAGACACCCTGGCGGGATTATAGCCGGCCATCCGCAACTCCCTGGCCATCTTCTCAAGGCCGAAGCGCACGTTCTGGTTCAGCTCCGTCACCTGGGCCTGGACATCATAGCCGATGGTGGCGGCCATGTAGCCCCGGTAAAAGGCCACGGCGGCAAGGCTCGATAAGAGAATCGCCACCATGAGCTCCACCAGCGTAAAACCCCGCATCTTCTTCTTTGCTGAAAGATTCATAACCCGCCCCTTCCCCAAACACCGCAGATGAAACTTCTCCTGACCAGAAATCAAGAATACTGGCTGCCCATTCCGGCGTCAATCAGTATCATTCAGTATCCTTATGATCTTACGCATGTTTCTTCGCACAATTATTTAATGCAAAACCAAGGCCATTTCGCGAGCAAGATATAGGCTCGCGCCGAAATCCCGGGCACTCCGGATTGCTCTCATCACGGCCACGCTGGCGATGTTTCTGTATTTGCTGTATTCCCATCACATGAGCAATAATAGCAAAAAGCCTTCCATGCTATATGCCTAAGTGGTATATATAACAAAAGCCTTTCAGGACAGGCGGGGTCGCAGGCCCCGCGTCCTTTTCGAACCATGAATCAAGAGCTCAGCGAGGGTGATTATGCAGGCGCACACAC
>MGTE01000045.1:115146-132541 GCA_001799275.1 Deltaproteobacteria bacterium RIFOXYD12_FULL_57_12 | reverse complement strand
GCAACGATTCACGCGGCTTCAGCCTGACAGAGCTGATGATTACCATGGCAATTATCGGTATTCTGGCGGCGGTAACTATTCCCGCCTACCGGAATCATGTTCGCAAGGTCATGATAGCGGAGGCCAAGGCCAACCTGGGAGAAATCAAAATTCTGCAGGAGGCCTACCGGGCTGAGAAAAATACGTATCTTGCTTGTGGAGCCACTCCGGCTGCCATACCAAGCGGAAGTCCAGTTTCCTGGGCCGGGGGAGGAATTGCCAACTTTACCACGCTGAAATTCACCCCTTCCGGACAGGTTTATTTTCAATATGCGGTGACTGGCGCCTCCACCACCGCCTTTACCGCCACGGCAACGGCCGATCTGGATAAAAACGGGACTGCTGCGACATACACCATTACCAATGCCGGAACGGTTACCGGGCCTGTTCCGGCAAATGAATACTGATGAAAAAAACCCTTCTGCGTCTCTGCGTCCTCTTGCTCGGCCTGGCCTTGCCGGCCGCGGCCAAGGGCGCCGCCTTTGCCATCACCCTGAAAACCGGCCAGCGGCTGGTCACCAGTTACTATTGGGAGGAACAGGGACAACTGTTCTTCAACTATGCCGGCGGTCAGGTCGGCATTGATCCACGAATTGTGCAGAGCATTGAGGATGCAAGCCTGACCTATCGGAAAAGCACATCTTCCGAGCCAGCACCAGAACAAGCCGAACCAGATAGCGCTTCCCCGCCTGAAAAAAAAGGAACGGAAGCATCTTCTGACTTGCCGGCCGGCAAGTCAGACGCCAGCTTGCCGGACCAGGAAAACGAGGAAATCAGAGAGCTGCGGAAAGAGGAACGGACAGCCAAAAAACGCCTTGAAAAACTTGGCGAAATTGGCACGATGGCCGAACGGAACAAAGTCCGCGATGCGTGGCTGGAGCTGAATTTCAAACTGCATAAACTTACCCAGCCATAGGTGGCTCAGCGGCTCAACCAGCGATTTACCGTAAAAGTCGTGTTGGCCTTGCTGGCCTTGGCAATTTCACAGGAATCATAATTAACCGTAACTTTTCCTTGAAGTTCAGAGGTGGTCTGCGCCATCACCGCGCCCAAGACGTTTTTCGCATCCGAGCCGCCACCATGCATACTCACATTCCCCGAAACAATAATCAGGCCGTGCCAATTCAGGTTGCCGCCAAGATCCAGATCCCCCTTGACAATTAATATGCCATAGCCGGTAAGACCGTTAAGATCAAGCTCCTGATCCGGGCTCAGTACCGTGGCGTCACAATAGACCGTTCTGTAATCAGTTGCGCTGCCGTAGGTGAGATTGTTGGCGTCCGCGGTGATCACGTCGGTTTGTGAGGGTGTCAAACTCGCTACACGACCTGCGATATCTAGCGGGGCGGGAAGGTCAATGGTCGCGCCGGCCGAAGAAGTTGCCGATACACTTCCACCGCAACAGAGAGACTGGCCCAAATCGAAGGCAATGGCCGGCACCGATGATTCGACTCCGCAGTTGTCATTGCCGACAACAGAGACATTACCGTTACCGGTCACAGACTGGCCATACACTGCTCCGGCAATGGATGGAGGGGGGGTGCCCACTGCTTCCACATCGACAATTTTTGATGCGGCGGAAACGAGGCTTGCCGAGCAGAAAAGGGGGAGACACCCACATATCACTGCCAACAATGTTCTCTTGTTCATTGTGCTCCTCCTTGGTTATTCCACAAAACGGGACGTGATGATCTCCACTGGTGGGTCATTGCTGGCGCCAGACTTCGTATAAGGATGCGCTGTGCTGGTACCCCTGAACCCGTAATAGATGATATTGCCTCGACTTCCGGAAGTGATACCTGCTATCGAAGGAGTGCCATCGGCATCCGTGTAATGCGGCGCACTCGTGGTATGACCGGCCTGTACCGCATCGTACTCGCGCTTATGGCGAACCTTGACCCAGCAGGGAATTGTCGTCTGCAGGCTGACCACCTTGGTGTTCGTAAAGCTGGCGTTGTACTCCGGATCCCCGGTCGCCGGGTTCCAGGCGGTTCCACCCAGGGAGGAGGCGACAATGTACACGCACCAGTTTGGATTCTGGGGGGAGGCGGTATCGCTGATGCTTGCAGCGCCGGCGGCAGGCCGCAGCCGGTAGAGTGCCTCCTGGGTGCCGGCCTCTGCCCCGTAAAACGCCTCACGAGACTTACGATAATTATAGCTGACCTGGAGATCGCCGGTTGTGGTCATATAGGCGGTTGTGCCCAGAATCGTCAGAATAGCCACAAAAACCAGGCCGGCGACCAGGACAAAGCCTTGCTCATTACTCTTGGGTAGTTGTAACTGCGCAACACCGTCCACAACATCTTTTCTGTTTTCCCTGTTCATCCCAAAACCACCCTTTCTTCCCCAGAGATCAATTGGTTATAAACCAAGATTTCTGGGCCGGACATCAGAGGATAGCGTCCGGGTCTTGGAGGCGTCTTTAGCCGTGGTAGCCGTAATGGTCACCTTGATCCTGCGCACAAGAGCCCGATTACCGGAACTCAAAGGAAGCGTGGTCAACGCATTCCCGGACCCATCAAAATAAGCAAAAGCCATGGACTGAATATTTCCAGCAAGAGCTTGGCCCGTACCCCCACTCGTCGCCCGGGTCAGTTCCTTATTCGCACTATTATAGGCAAAGGTGACGTCTTCGTCGGGATTTAAATCTAAAACATCTTTATCGCCATTCAAATCCATGGTCACCCTGAGAACAGTTGCATCAGCCTGAATAATCCCTGCGCCGGCAGCACCGGCCGGGTTATAACCCGCCGAAGTCAATTCAGTGGTCATCATGAGCATGCCTGTTTTGACGTTTTCCTGCATTTCGGAAATAACAGCCTGGTCATCATAATTTTTTTTCTGGGAGATAAACAGTCGTGCGAGAAAACCCATTACCAAAAGGGAGAGCGCCAGGGCCACCATGAGTTCAACAAGAGAGAACCCTTGCCTTTTTTTCACAGGTGTTTTCTCATTCATCACAAAATTTTCCCCTGAATATCATCAATTACTTATTACAGTTCGCAAAACGACGGTATGCGTGCCGCCATAGGCCCAAAGAACAGTTACGGCAACCTGTTTCAAGTTGGCAACAGAGGTATCGATGGTTGTCGTTCGAGTATAAACGCCTGCACCGTTTACCCCGTTCACGTCCAAAGCGGTCTGGGCCGGATAGTTAGCCGAAATAATATCGTCAAAAGGTTTCGCCTTCAATGCCTCAAGCCGGTCCTGGGCCAGTGTCGTCGCCTCGGTGATCTGCGCGGCAAACCGGGTATTACTGATATTTGAGGTTAACAGCCCCATGGTGCCCAGAACGGCAAAGATCAGAATAAACAGGGCCACCAAGACCTCAATCAGACTGAAACCGCGTTCCGTGATCACACGCCGTGATAATTGATCCATGCCATTACTCCCAAGTATCCCCGGTGCCGGTATGCTTGTAAAGCCTGATGCGCCCGGTAGTTACTATGGACAAGGCGCGTTGGCGGTCCTTCCTCGTCGTATCGTCAACCGGCTTCAAAAAGACATAGCCACTGTTGCTTGCCAGACCGGTTGGACGAAAAATAACGCTTTTTGGAGTGCCGGGAAAAGTCACGGATTCAGTAATATCAATACCACTTGGATCTTTATTCAGGGGCGCTGGGGATATACTGGCAACATACCCCATCTCGATGTCTTTATATTCGGTAGCGATAGCAACGGACCTCACCTCTTCTCCCGCATCACCGACGCCATTGCTATTAAGATCGTCATATATTGTATAGCTGTGGGTTGCCGGAACAAAGGTAACCACAAAATTACGGTTGGCTGCAATGGCGCCCATCTTGGCATATCTCATATCAGCATAAAGCCGCCGGGCCGCCCCATTTACCCGGTTCGAAGCAAACCAGGATTTAAAACTGGGGATGCCGACCGCGGAAAGGATGAAGACAACAGCCATAACAACCACAAGCTCGATTAATGTAAACCCTTTCGCATTATTGAACATTTATGCCCCCCGAAACAGGCATGGGACGATGCTGTCCTCCCGCCCCTTGGCGAACCAGGTGCCAAAGGCGGGCATACCTGCCATCGCCAGCACCTCGATGATCAGCAGGACAATGATGCGTTCCACCAGGGTGAATCCCCGGATATTGCTGCGCATAGTTTACACCTTAGTTGAAAATTTCACCCTGTGAACGCGTACCGCCTTGTTTTCTCATGCATTTTTCATGCCGACAAGGTGAACGGACATAAGCCCAGACGCGCGCCTCCGAACGATCCCCAAGTAACATCACAGAACGACGCGGAAAAGTCGGTAACCGACCCGGACGGGGCAAGCCAATCGGTTTCGATTGCAGGCAACGACCCCCTGCAAAAACTACCAATCGCGTCATCATTGTGACAAAATACGGCACCGCGGTCCGCGCCCGGCCCTGCCGAACGAACACGGCAAGACGATTTCCCGCCATCCTCTTCATATTTCCTTGAATATACATGGCAAAACGTCGGCCCACAAGCATTTCCTAACAGCCCTGCCTGAGAAACCCGGCTTTCCAGGATTTCACATCCCGGGCCATGAGGCTTGCGATTACGTCCCCCTGCCAAAGGCGCTCATCAACAGCAGGCCGGTATAGCCGATGTAGGCTGCCAGCAACGCGGCCCCCCAGAAGCGATTGATCCGGCCCGGCCCGCGAAACCCATAGCAGATGCCGAACAGGGAGACGGTCAGGAGAGCCATGACCGGAATATCCCTGAAGAGGACTTCCGGCGCCGTCGCCATCGGCTGAATCGCGCCGGCAATCCCGACCACCGCCAGGGTGTTGAACAGGTTAGAACCGAGCACATTGCCGAGCGCGATATCGTGTTCCCCTTTGCGGACAGCCGCCACGGCCGAGGCCAGTTCCGGCAGCGAGGTGCCCAGCGCCACGATCGTCAGGCCGATGATCAGGTCACTAACCCCGAGGTCGCGGGCGATCGCCACCGCACCCCAGACCAGAAGGCGGGAGCTGACGATCAGCATCACCAGCCCGAACCCCAGCCAGCCCAAGGCCCGACCGATGGGCATCGCATGGGCTGCAAGTTCCTGTGCTACCTCCACGCCCAGGGCATCGGCCCGCTGTCTGAGGCCCTGCCAGCTGGACCAGGTCATGAGTCCGCCAAAAACAGCCAGCAGGACCCAGGCGTCGACCCGGCTCAATTCCCCGTCCCAGAGCTGCAAGGCGGCCAGGCAGGTGACCGCCGTCAGGATCGGCAGCTCCTTGCGCAGCACCTGGGAATGCACGACAATGGGATTAATCAGCGCCGCCACCCCCAGAATCAGCGCGATATTGGCGATATTCGAGCCATAGGCGTTGCCGAGCGCGATGCCGGGATTGCCCTGCCAGGCAGACAAGGCCGCCACCATCATTTCCGGGGCCGAGGTGCCGAACCCGACAATCACCATGCCGACCAGAAGAGAGGGCATGCCGAAATGCCGCGCCGTGGCAGCGGCGCCTTCCACAAACCGGTCGGCGCTCCAGACCAGAAGCGCCAGTCCGGCAACAACTGCAAGAATGGCCAGGGTCATAACAATCTCATTGAATTATGATATCTCTGCGTTGTGTCGTGCGTTTGTCGCCAACCGCAAGGCTGCTCACAAACCGTCACGTCTTTGCGAATTGGCCTACCTTCCCGGCAGTTCCGTGCCGCGACTCATGATTTCCACATACCCGGCATAGCGGAACAAGCGATTGCGTTTCTGCGCGGTTAGCTCTTTCACGATACCAAGCTGCTCCAGATGGCCAAGCGCCTTGTTGACCGTGGCCGGGGTAATGCCTGTCTTTTCAACCAGCCAGCCCGAGGTGGCGATGGGACGCTCCATCAGTGCCCGGTGGATCTGCAGGGTGGATGTCGCGGCCCGGCCGAGGCCGCTGATCTTGGCCCGGTCCTGGTGCGACAAGTCGAGAAGCTGCTGCGCCGTTTCCACCGCCTGGGTAGCGGTGACGATGACCGCCTCGGCAAAGAAATCGAGCCAGGCTTCCCAGTCACCGGTCAGGCGCACGTTGTTGAGCAGCGCGTAGTAATACTGGCGATGCGTCTTGAAGTAGAGGCTGAGGTAGAGCATTGGCTCCCGCAGCACTGATCGCGAGCACAACAGCAGCGTGATCAGCAGGCGACCCAGACGGCCGTTACCGTCGAGGAACGGGTGGATCGTCTCGAACTGTACATGGGCCAAGGCCGCCTTGAGCAGCACCGGGGTCGGTTCGGGCTGGTCGTGCAGAAACAGTTCGAGCTTGCCCATACACTCCAGCACCTCTTCGGCCGGGGGTGGAACAAAGGCTGCGTTGCCAGGACGGGTACCGCCGATCCAGTTCTGGCTTCGCCGGAATTCGCCCGGAGTCTGGTTGCTGCCCCGACCCTTGGCCAGCAGCACACCGTGGATCTCTCGGAACAGCCGCAGCGACAGCGGCAGCCCTTCTTCAAGCAGTCGCAGGCCATGGTTGAGCGCCGCAACGTAGTTGCTGACTTCACGAACGTCATCCAGCGGGACACCCGGCTCCTGATCCAGTTCGAACAGCAACAGATCTGAAAGCGACGACAGGGTCCCCTCGATCATGGAGGAGAGTACAGCCTCCTTGCGGATATACATGTACAGGAACAGCGAGGTGTCCGGCAACAGGGTCGAGACGCTGTCCAGACGTCCCAGCGCCAGCAGCGCCTGGTCGAACTTGCTGCGCAACTCCGGCGTCCAGTCGATGGGTGGACGCGGCGGCAGTGGCGCGGGCACGAAGGCCTTTGCCTTTTCACCCACCGTCGATATGGTCACGTATTTCCCTTGGAGCTCTCGTTTCATCCTGCCTGCCTCGAACCTAAGGGACTCGGAAAATACTAATTTACCATAACGCATCCCGTCTTAGGGCCATCTTTGTCCGCGCCTCAATCGCAAAATCCTCGTCGTAGCGCTGCTACGCCTGCGGTTTTGCTCAATCGGCCCAGCCAAATCTGACCCCAATCCGGGCGCGATCCAGGTATATTAGTATTTTCCGAGTCCCTAAAACAAGACTCGCCTTTATTTTATCTTTACGGCATATCCTAAAATAAAGAACTGGAAAGGAAAAAACAAGTTGATTTCCCGAGACACCTGTTAATCCCTACAGGATCAAAATAAAAAACCTCCTGTTTGTACCACGGTTTTGTACCACCGTCGCAAACAGAAGGTTTTTTGTGATGCACACAACCTGTAATATCAACAAGTTATGCTATGTGCTGGTGGAGGCGGCGGGAGTCGAACCCGCGTCCGAAAATACTCTACTTGCGCTTCTACATGTTTAGTTCCGAATTTAAATTTCGCCCCGCAGAGCCCCTCGGAACGGGGTCTCAGTGGCGCTATCCTGCTAAGTTTCACCCCTTGGTCGGCAGGCGCACCCAAGGAGTTATCCCACTAATCGACGCCCTGATCTGGCCCCGTGGGAAGGACCAGGAGGACGGCCGAGCAGGTTATTAAGCTGCTACAGCGTAGTTATAATCGTCGGCGATTATAATTGTTTCCACCTGTTTTACGAGCAGATAGAACCTCGACATGCGGCTTCAAGCTTACATATCCCCGTCGAATCCGTTTCGCCCCCTTTGTTTGGTTGCTGCTTAGGTTGTTTAGACTGTTAGACTGTAGTCTGTTAGCAAAAAATGGTCAAATCCGGGGGACCAAAGCAGGCCTCATCTTGTAATTCCCCATCACTAATAGACTAAACACCTACAGACTATCCACCTAAACAGCTACTTGTTTTTCTTATAGGCCCGTTCGATCTCCCGGTCCGTTTCCTTCTTCTTCAGGTCGGCGCGTTTGTCATACAGCTTTTTACCGCGCGCCAGGCCCAGTTCCAACTTTATCTTTCCCTTAATAGTAAAGTAAATCTTCAGGGGGATTAAAGCAAAGCCTTTCTCCTGGATCTTGCCGATCAGCTTTCTGATTTCGCGCCGGTGCAGCAGCAGCTTTCTGGTTCGCAGCGGGTCGATGTTGATGTTCGTGGCATGCGAAAAGGGCGTGATGTGAACGCTGTACAGAAAAATCTCATTGTTCCTGATCTTGGCGTAGCCGTCCAGCAGATTGGCCTTGCCGGCCCGCAAGGATTTCACCTCAGGCCCGGTCAACACCACGCCGGCCTCGATCACCGAATCGATCAGATAGTGGTGATATGCCTTCTTGTTTGTGCAAACGACCTTGACGGACACGAAAAAATTTCCTAATGGTTACTCGTTCGGTATAGTATAAATAAAAGCAAAATTGGCCCGGTTGCGCGGCTGTTGAAAAAATCCAAACCAACCTGCCTACTGTAACTGAGGCCCGGCAAATTAACAATATCTAACAGCAGTTGCGGCAAAGACCCTTGCCGCAGCAGGTGGATAGCCTGTAGGTGTTTAGGTGAACAGGCAAAGAAGGGAAAATAAAAATCACGTTAAATTCAGCGCGGTTAAACTGGCAGACAAGATGCTGTTCGGGCTTATACGTTCGTTGCTCTACCCCTACTAATAGACTACAGACTAAACAACCTGCGCTTCAGGCAGGAAACGCCATGCATAAAATTCCCGCCCTTCTAATTTTTCTGATCCTTGTCCCCGGCTGCTTCAATACGGCGCTGGCCGACTCTATCGTTGTCCTGAAAAACGGCAAGCAGTTCACCACCAGCGAATACTGGAAGGAAAACAACCAAGTAAAATTCCACTTTCACGGCGGAGTCATCGGCATTCCGCAGAGCAGTGTCCGGGAGGTCCGGAAGGTGACCACGCCCCACCTCACGCCCGGTGTCATCACTGAGGAAGCGCCGGCAGCAACGGCTGCCGACCAGGAGTCCACGACCACGGCGGCAACCGAGCCGGTGGTGGCCGCGGAGAAACCCGCCGAGAATAAGCCGGCAGAGGCACAACAGCCCATTGTCGCCATCGATGTAGGATTTTACAAGGAAAAGAAAACCGCTTTGCTGGCGGAGAAAACCGAGACTCTGAAAAAACTGAAAACCGCCGCCCAAGAGGGACTGAGCTTTCGCGATAAGGAAAGAATGTCTTCCGCTTTACGGGAAATTGACCGGCAATTATGGGAGCTTGCCATGGAGTTGAAAGCAAAAAACAATGACCGTCTTCCCCCATGGTGGAGTGAAGGCCAGTAGAACCCTTGTAAAAGACCCGCGCTCTTGGTTGCCCTCCAAAAAAACCTGCGGTCTACGGGTGATCAGAAATCCTTCCATTTTGATCTACTGTAACGCGTGAACTTACTACCGGGCGGGTTTTTGATAAATTTACAATCATATATAATATCCGGTGTCCCGCTCATCAGAACATTGCCACTGGCTAGGACCGCACCATTGATTTGTTGATTTCCCCCGCCACTAAACGTGATATTACCATTCACAATGATCACGCCGTCCCAAGAAATATTACCACCTACTATAAGATCGCCGTCAATCACCAGTACACCGCAACCACTAAGGCCGGTTATGTCCAGCGTTGCTATTGTGTTTAGCGTCTGGTTCGCATCGGTGCCCATAAAATATGTTACCTGGCAGTCAGGCTGTGTACCCCAGGTATATTTCCCCCCTGCAAAACCCTGATACTTACCACCGGCGCCCTCAACCAGCGTAACCTTCTCAGTAACTGTTGCATACTCGGAAACAACATCAGCGACCCGATATGGAGTGGCATTGGTCTGCAGTTGTGGCGGGTTGGACGTACAGGCCGACCAGGCCTCTGCCCCGCCGCAGCCGTCGCTGCCAAGGGCGTCATTTTTAGGATAACTCACCTTATTCTGCCCCGTCCCCCTACTGCAATCTTGGCCTGCAGTGCCGCTGTTTCCCGTACAGGTGAGATTGGCACTTTGCGTACTGACAATATCTTTTACCGCCGGGCAGCCTGCAGTTGCGCCGCCTGTAACCACCTGGGAAGTGCCGTTGTTTTGCAGTGTGCCACCAACATACAACGCGCCCGGCACCTCAAAAAAGATTGGCAGACTGCGGGCCTCGATCTCCACCTTTCTCTTGGCCCCGCCATACGTCGCGACACTGGTTATGACCTCAACAGGTTTTCCCTTGGTGGTGTTTTCTTCCGGTTCATAATCGGGGGGGGTGGAAATGTCACCGTAACGCACCACGACATTACTTGCATCGACCTTGTGGCGCACCTCCACCAGATAGACCAATTCATTCTGCGCTCTCGCCACCCGAAGGTGCGTTCCGGAAACAAAACTTGGAAAGGCCGCTAAAACAACGCTATCCGGGTCGGTGCTATCAGCGATATAGGCGCGCCAGGTTGTAGAAGAATAAGAAGACTCCGGCACAGAAAACGCGGCGTCCTTGTACAACCGCGCTCTGGCCTCATCGGTCCCGGCATTGGCATGGACAAGGGCGGTATTTGACGCCTTGTCGTTGGTGGCGATCCTGACGTCGGTGGTGGCAAGCCTGGCCAGAATGACCCCGATGACGCAAAGCGACACCAGCACCAGGATGACGGTATTCAGTAACGAGCCCCTGTTTCCCTGTAATACTTTTCCCGCGTTCATGGCATCCCTCCTTGAAATCACTGCGCCCGTATCGTCTTGACGTTGATGCTGCGCAACTCGTTCCGAGCACGCCAGCGGACAATGACGTTGATCGTCTTGCTGTCGGTAAGCGGCGGCACATTGACGGCAACATTCCAGAAAATGGTAAAGGCCTGATTGCGGCCCTGGTTAGCAAGCCAATGGTCGGCCGCGTCATCGACATGGTCCAGGGCCGGGCCGTCTGCCGTCGTCGTCGTCCCATCTAAATCGCGATCTTTCAAACTACCGTGAATGACGTGCGGGACGCCCGAGCCGCCGCAATTGTGATTGGCATCGTTTGGGCAGCCGCCAGTATCGTTATAGGAAAGCCGGTTCAACTCCTCGATCTTGGCAACCGCAAGGGCCGTGGCCTCGCTCAGGTTGGCGGAAAATGCGCCGGACCTTGTTGAGGAAAGCTGCAGGGCGGTGATGCCCAGCATGCCGATCATGAAGACCGCCATGCCGACCATCACCTCAACCAGGGTGAACCCTCTGCTGTTGCTGCGCATGCCTTGACCGCTCATCTTTTCCTTGCCCACGGACCGCCGAAGGCGGGCCGCATTTTCCTGTCGGAAAAACCCGCCGCTCCTACTAGAGATTGGGACAGTTGACCTCCTGGGACATGACCCGCCGGTGATAATGATCTCCGGGCGGGTTGGACAGGAGCGTTCCTCCTTCCTTTATGGTGAGATCCAGCCCGGCCATGTTCACATGTTTAAAACTGTCGGTGTAGGAATAATTTTCGTTTGTACTCCGCACCAAAAGGGTGATCTGGACCGAGACCGGACATGTATCGGTCACCGCACAATTAACGTCCACTGTCGTTGTCCAAACTCCACTGGAACTTGAATCCCGGTAGCGGAATTCAAGGCCGTTGACATTCGGGATGACCGATTGCCAGGAGCCGCCATCAATCCGCCGATCAAGGGAATTGGCAGCCTCGTCAAACTGGTAGGCGATTGTCTCACCGGAATCGGCGACATCCCCATCTTCATTCACATCATAAGTAAACTCAATCATGGTGGCGGTGCAATTCGCCAAAACCAGGCCGGCGCCCCCTGTCGTCCCCTTGATATACCCGGCCCGGCGGATCTCCTTGCTCATCCTGCTCATGGCGACCCGCAGGTTCTGCTGGATCTCGAGCATCTGGTCCTGCACATCGGCGGATCTGGAAAAAGAGGAGTAGCTCTTGAAAATACCGATGGTGACAATCATGGCCAGGGCAAGGGCCACCATCAACTCCACCAGGGTATAGCCTTTCTGCCATGTTTTTTCGTGTATAGGCATTGTTTTTGAAGTATTCAAAACAACTCTCATCGGGAAGGCCGCTTCTCTTTTCCAACGACAGGACCGGAAGAAATTGTTGGTGCCTTCCCTGTTGCTTCCTGTTATAAAAAAAGCAAGATAGCTCAGGTTGTTTCGTCCGTTAGACTGTAGTCTGTTAGCAAAAAACGACTGGGAATAAGATGCAACGCTTACAATCTCTGGCATTTTTCAGTTGCTAACAGACTAAACACCTACAGACTATCCACCTGAGTACTTATAAAAAAAATTAACCGCGAGGCGCAGATCATGAAAATGCCCAAGGGAAAGAAAGGCTTTTCACTGACCGAACTGATGATTGTCGTGGCCGTGATCGGCATTTTAGCCGCGGTCACTGTTCCCGCCTACTTCAACAAGGTCAAGAAGGCCCGGCAGGACACGGCCAAGGCCAACCTGCTGGACATGAAGTCGGCCCAGGAGATGTTTTACTCGCTCAACAACCGCTATGCCGTCAACATCGCCGGCACGGTCAAAAGCTTTCTGAATTTCAGCCCGGCCGATACCACCTATTACGTCTACCGGATCACGGCGGCCTCTGCCACCAGTTTTAACTCCTGCTGCAGGGGCAAGAAAGACGGCGACATCTGGCGGATCAGCGGCACCATCCAGGAATCCCTCCCTGGCGCCACGGGCTCCTGCCCGTAACGCAACAGCCGGACAAGCCGGCCTATTTTGTTTTCCAGATCGATCCCCGCCAGCGCTCCAGCCGCACCCGGCCGGTATTGGCAACGACCACCGCATAGGGTTCCGCCGCCATGGCCGTGGGCGGCGTACCAGCCTTTGGCGCATAGATTACCACCGTGCCACCCAAGCCGAGTACTGTGCCATCCGGCTGCATATAAAAATAATCCACAGGGGTGCCAGCCGAGGAAAAGGTAATCCCGTCATTGTTTACCAGGTTGTTGGCGGTGCCATTGGGCGAGGTGTCTGGACCGCCGCTGATAGTACCGCCCGTTGTGTCATAAAACTGCACCTCCTTGGCGAATAAAACATCCTTGAT
Organism: Deltaproteobacteria bacterium RIFOXYD12_FULL_57_12; assembly: GCA_001799275.1. Taxonomy (GTDB): domain Bacteria; phylum Desulfobacterota; class Desulfobulbia; order Desulfobulbales; family BM004; genus YD12-FULL-57-12. Next base: position 119,675 of record MGTE01000045.1, on the reverse strand, counting down.
AACGATGTCGGGCACGGTGGCCACCACGTCGCCACAGACATTGCTGGCGTTCACGTCCACGCAGATCGAGTAGCCGTCCTGGCTGTTCGCGCCCACGTTGAAAACAAACTTGACGAGCACGTTCGTGTTGCGGTTCACCGCCTCGGCCCGGGCCAGGTTCAGATCGCCCCGCAGGGCAAAGGCCTCACCCTTCAGCTTATTGGCAACCCCTGAAAACATGGAAACAACGCTCACCGCCAGGATCAGAGCGATCGCCATGACCACGATCAACTCCACCAGCGAAAAGCCGGGCACCATCTTCAAACCAGTTTTTTTCCTGACGTTCGGCTGCATATTTTTTACTATATTCAGTTCTCCATGAACTTGCATGATTTTTTCCCCCTATAGTGATGTTTTCGTAAAAAAAATCATTTTACCCTGCGGAGCGCAGGGTTCGCAGGGATAACTCATTGAAATAAACCGGTTGCTCTCTGTGCCTCCGCTTCTCCGCGCGAGTAGTAGGTTTTTGCTAGTCCATCAATTGTAATGGCTGCAAGCACTGCGCCACGCTGCGAATCACGGCCGGGCCGGGCCAGACCCTCGCGCCACCCAGTAAAACCGGGGAGTCCGCAACCGGTCGACACCGGCACAATATCGCCACGAACCGTAAACATCGTTGACAAGGAGTTGCCAAACCGTTACTGTTGCAAGCAGGACAGCCATGACAACATCGTTGACGTAACGCAAACATCGTTTACAACCATGCCGGAACTCAAAAAACCCCAGGAACATCTGCTCTTCAAAAACAGACTGGCAAATCTCAAGCTGCTGCTGGAGCAGGTGTCTGCCGCCTGGACGGTTGACAACTACAAATCCCTGCTGCAGATCCATGTAAAAATCCTGCCCCGGCTCCTGGATGCCGAGCGGTGCACCATCTATATCATTGAACTGGGCACGGATAATATCTGCTCGGTGTTCGGCACCGGTCTGTCTGAAAAACAGATCACTCCGCCACGGGAAGGCAGCATTGTCGGCGAGGTTATCTCGACCGGCAAGGGGGTGATTGCCAACAACCTGGATACCCGGCCGGGCTATCACCGCCTGGTGGCCGAGGAAACCGGGTATGTCACCCGGAACATGGTCTGTGTGCCGATAAAAAGCGTGACCAACCGCGGGGTTGCTGGGGCGGTGCAGGTACTCAACAAAAAAAACGGCGTCTTTGTCGCCGATGATCTGGGTTTACTTGAGGAGCTTGCCGCAACCCTGTCTATTTCCATCGAGAGCATTATTCTCAACAAGGAAATCCTGCGCCTGTCGAGCCAGTTGAACCGGGAGGTCGAGCGGATCGACGAGGAGTATCCGTTCGACCATCCTTTTGTGGCGGAAAGCCCGGCCATGCAAAAGGTGCTGGATCTGGTCGGTCTGGTGGGCAACTCCCCGGTCAATGTCCTTATCCTGGGCGAAAACGGCACCGGCAAGGAACTTGTTGCCCGCCTGATCCATGAAAGTAGCGAGCGCCGCGACCGGCCGCTGGTGGCGGTCAACTGCGCCTCCATCCCGGAAAGCCTGGCGGAAAGCGAATTCTTCGGCTATGAAAAGGGCGCCTTTACCGGCGCGATCCGCAGCCGCAAGGGCCGCTTTGAAGAGGCCTCGGGCGGCACCATCCTGCTTGATGAGATTGCCGATATGCCCCTGGCCATTCAACCCAAGGTTTTGCGCGCCATCCAGGAAGGCGAGGGGAGCCGGCTCGGCAGCAACAAAATCGTTTCGTACGATCTGCGGATCATCAGCGCCACCAACAAGGATCTGAAAAAAGAGGTGGAGGCCGGCCGCTTCCGGGAAGATCTCTATTTCAGGCTTTTCTCCGTGGAAATCGTTATTCCGCCGCTTCGGGAACGGCCCGAGGATATCCTGCCCATGGCCGCCGCCTTCCTCGCCAAGATCTGCCGGCGATTTCAGAAAAAACTGCCGGGCTTTTCCCCCGAGGTTCTCAAGGTGTTCTCCGATTATGCATGGCCAGGCAATGTCCGGCAGTTGCACAGCGAAATCGAACGGCTGGTGGCCCTGACGCCGCCGGGCGAATACATCCGGGCCGACAAATGCACCCCGGAACTGCTGCGCGGCAAAAGAATAGCGGCAACGGCCGGCTCTACAGGCCTGTCAATGCCGGCCCAGACCCAGGCCCTGGAAATCGATCTGATCAACAAGGCCTTGGAGCAAAGCAATGGCAACCGGGCTCGGGCCGCAGTACTCCTTGGCATTTCCCGGCAAGGGTTGCACAAAAAAATGAAGCGGTATCGGCTGGCAGGGCCGGAAGCCTGATCTGTCGGGCAAAACTTCCTGTTCAAAACCATGCCATCTGGTATAATCTTCTGTTGATTGCAAAAGTAAATGACAACACGAGAGTGTATAAACTGGAAATACGAAATGATCATTTACTGGAGCAACGAAGACCAGGCATACGTTGTGGAGGTTCCGGAACTTCCTGGTTGCATGGCTGATGGTCGAACTTACCAAGAAGCTGTCGCCAACGTTGAGGTGATCATTGACGAGTGGATTAAAACGGCCGAGAAACTCGGGCGGCCCGTTCCGCAACCCAGAGGAAAATTGATGTACGCTTGATCATCAACATGGGACGACACAACGGTGGGCGGCAGGATAAAGGCAGCGGCCGCCCGCGCAGACACGAATCACAAAATAACCAACATTATCGATAAGCCAATGACCCAGAACAAAGGCCCGTATATCAAAGACCTCCAGGACGGCCAGGCTGTTGCCGGTCTTTTCCTGATCAAGGAACTAAGCCGGGCGGAAACCAAAAACGGCAAGCCGTATCTCATTCTGACCGCGATCGACCGGACCGGCGAGATCGGCGGCCGGGTCTGGGACAACGCCGACCAGGTAATGGCCGAATGCGCTGCCGGCCGCATCGTGGCCTTAACCGGCCAGGCCCAGGCCTATAAGGGTATTCTGCAACTGAAAATCGAAACGGCGCAGGCTGTAGACAGCGGCCTGGTGGACATGGCTGATTTCCAGCCAACCGCCCCCGGCGACATCAAGCAGATGGCCGGCCAGCTGCTGGCCCTGGCCCGGAGCATCCGGGAACCCGACCTGCGGAAACTGACGCGGAAGTTTTTCGAGGATGAAGGTTTTTTCAGCATCTTCATCAAGGCGCCGGCCGCCAAAAACATGCACCACGCCTACCTGGGCGGCCTGCTGGAGCATACGTTGTCCGTGGCCCGGCTCGCCGACCTGGTGGCCTCTCTTTATGCCGGCCTGGACCGCGACCTCCTGCTCACCGGTGCCCTGCTCCACGATGTGGGCAAAACCGAGGAATTCGCCTTTGACAGCCTGCCCTTCAACTATACGGACAAGGGCCGTCTGGTCGGCCATCTGGTGCTCGGCGCCGAAATGGTCCGCGCCCGGGCGGACAAGCTTAAAAATTTCCCGGAAGATCTGCTGGTCCGCGTGCAGCACCTGATTCTCAGCCATCATGGGCAATACGAATTCGGCTCTCCCTGCCTGCCCATGCTGACCGAGGCCTTTGCCCTCAACTTCCTCGATGACTTGGATGCAAAAATCAATTATATAAGCCGTCTTGAGATGCGCCTGGATCAGACCGGCGGCTATCAGTGGACCGATTACCAGAAAATGCTGGAGCGGTTTCTTTTCTTAAGGGGCCGCAACGATCAAGAACAGAACGCGCAAACGGACAACCCGGCGGACAACACAACGGCCGCAACGCCTGGAACCGCCGCGGCCAAAGAAACCCGGCAACAGACCCTGTTTAGGCTGCCATGACCTTTCCGTATACCTTTGCAAACATAATCGGCCAGGAAAAGGCCAAGGTCCTGCTCGGAAAAGCCCTGCGCAAGGGCACGCTCGGCCATGCCTATCTTTTCCGGGGTCCGGCCGGGGTCGGCAAAAAACGCACCGCGCTCACCATGGCCGCCGCAATCAACTGCCAGGCGCCACGCGACATCGAGGCCTGCGGCATCTGTCCCGCCTGCCGCAAGTTGGCCGCCGGCAGCCATCCGGACCTGCTTACCATCCAGCCGGACGGCGCCGTGATCAAGATCAACCAGATCAGGGAATTGAAACACGCTCTAACCTTGTCGCCCTTTGAGGCGCGCTTTCGGGTGATTATCCTGGAAGACGTACACACCATGCGCCGGGAGGCGGCCAACAGTCTCCTGAAAACCCTGGAGGAACCGCCGGCGGACAACATCTTAATCCTGACTGCCGACGATCCCGGCGATCTTTTGCCCACCATTATCTCCCGGTGCCAGGTGATCGCCTTTCATGCCTTGCCCTATGAGGCGGTGGCCCGAGCACTGATGGCAGAATCCGACCTCACGGCGGAAACCGCTGCAACCCTGGCGGCCGTTGCCGAGGGCAGCCTCGGCCGTGCCAAGCTCCTGCTCGATCGCGAGCTGCTGGACCTCCGGCAGGCGGTGGTCGACAACCTGACCCGCCACCTGCCGGGCCAACCGGAAGCGGTGCCGGCCATCCTGCGGCTGGCGGAAAGCGCGGCCGACCTCAAGGAAAAC
>MGTE01000045.1:66002-115138 GCA_001799275.1 Deltaproteobacteria bacterium RIFOXYD12_FULL_57_12 | reverse complement strand
ATTCCTGGGCATGCTGCGCCTCTGGTTCCGCGATCTCCTGCTGTTGAAGGCCGGCGGCCCGGAATCCCTCATGGGCAGCCGCGACCTGCGGGAATTTCTGCCAGCCGCTGCAAAACGCTGGAGCCTTAGCGATCTTTTTGCCAGACTCGCCATGCTCGATCGGGCGGAAAGGGAACTCGGCCGCAACTGCAACCGGACCCAGGTCTGTGAAGTCCTTTTCTTCGGGTTGCTGTAAGACAGAGAGGTGGATAGTCTGTAGGTGTTAAGGTAAATAGGTAAAAAAATGGGCGCAACCTCTAACCAAGCGGAGTTTGATTCTTTTCAGCACCTAATCTTGGGCGAAGTCTTAACGCCGGGATCGCCTGAATGTCCCGCGAGCGTAAGGTTTGTGTAATTTTTCCGCAACATGTTAACAATCAACGCCTAAAAGACTACAGACCAAGCAACCTAACCACCTACAAGCATTATTGGATTCTGGCCACATCATGCATATAGAAGACCTTACAGAAACAGAGCCGGCTGCGCCGGAATTGAGCGCTTCGCCGGCAGAGACACCACAGGAACCCGCAAAGGAGTCGCAACCCGCTGCGGACCGCCTGAAATCCTATTATAAAATTCAATTCCGCCAAGAAGAGCAGACCCACACCGCTGCCTCCCGCCCGCACAACCTTCGGCGGGACGAGATGGTGATGGTGCAGACCGACCACGGTCTTGAACCGGCGCGGGTGCTCAGCATCGTCCCGCTCTGCCCCGAAGAGCAGAGTGTCGGGCCAGCCACACCCTTTACCATCGTCCGCCGCAGCACCCGCGATGAAATTGCCAAGTACACCAACCTGAGGAGCATGGAGGATAAGGCCTTTGCCTTCTGTGCCGGGCAGATTGAAAAAAACAAACTGCCCATGCGACTGGTCAAGGTGGAACGATTTTTTAACGGCAGCAAAATCATCTTTTATTTTACCGCGGAAAACCGGGTCGATTTCCGGGAACTGGTCAAAACCCTGGTGCAGGAATTCCGGACCCGGGTGGAAATGCGACAGATCGGGGTACGCCACGAAACCATGATGCTCGGCGGCATGGGCTGTTGCGGCCGGGAACTGTGCTGCGCGTCTTTTATCAAAAATTTCGAGTCGGTTTCCATCAAAATGGCCAAGGAACAGAATCTGCCGCTCAACCCGGTCAAAATTTCCGGCGCCTGCAATCGGCTGCTCTGCTGTCTGAACTACGAATTCGCCACCTACAAGGCTATCAGAAAAAACATGCCGAAGGTCGGCAAACGCATCACCCTGGCCGGCCAGACCTATAAGGTCTGCCGCCACAACATCCTCAAGGAGACCATCCAGGTAATCTCTGCCGAGGGCAAGGAAAGCACCCTTGCCAAAAACGATTGGCTCGCAGCGACCGTGGAGCCGGTCAAAACGCCGCACGCGAAATAAAAATAACTACTCAGGTGGATAGTCTGTAGGTGTTTAGTCTATTAGCAACTAAAAAATGCCAGGGATTGTATGCGTTGCACCTTACTCCCAGTCATTTTTTGCTAACAGACTACAGTCTAACAGGCTAAACAACCTGAGCAGTTACATAACAAGGTTAAACAATGAGTTTCTACATCACCACCCCGATATATTATGTCAATGCCCAGCCCCATCTCGGCCATGCCTACACCTCCATTGTCGCGGACGTGGCCTGCCGGTTCAAGCGGTTATGCGGTGAGGATGTCCGGTTTCAGACCGGCACGGACGAACACGGCGACAAGATCGTCGAGGCGGCGGCCAAGGCGGGCGATTCACCCCAGGCATTCACCGACCGGATCAGTGACCTGTTCCGTCAGGCCTGGCCGCTGCTCGACGTGGAGCCGGACACCTTTATCCGCACGACCGAACCCCGGCACATCAGCACGGTGCAGGCCATCCTCCAACAGGTGTACGATCAGGGTGACATCTATCTGGGCAGCTATTCCGGGCTCTACTGCAAAGGCTGCGAGCGATTTCTGACGGAAAAAGAGCTCATTGACGGCAACTGTCCGGACCACCAGACGCCGCCTCAGATGATCTCCGAGCAGAACTATTTCTTCCGGATGCACAAGTATCAGGAGTGGCTGATCGAGCATATCAACAACCACCCGGAGTTCATCACCCCGGAGCGCTATCGCAACGAGGTGCTGGCCTTTCTCGCCGACCCGCTGGAGGATCTCTGTATCTCGCGGCCGACCAGCCGGCTTACCTGGGGCATCCCACTGCCGTTCGACAACCGCTTTGTCACCTATGTCTGGTTCGATGCCCTCATCAACTACCTCACCGGCATCGGCTATCCGGATGGTCCCGATTTTGCGCGCTACTGGCAGGAAGCCACCCATCTCATCGCCAAGGATATTCTGAAGCCGCACGCCATCTACTGGCCGACCATACTCAAGGCCATGGGGCTAACGCCGTTCCATTGCCTGCATGTGCACGGGTACTGGAACGTCAACGAAACCAAGATGTCGAAGAGCATCGGCAACGTGGTGCGGCCCGGCGAGCTCGTCAAGGAATACGGCGTCGATGCGGTCCGCTATTTTCTGCTGCGCGAGATGTCCTTCGGGCTTGACGCCTCCTTCAGCACCGAAAGCCTGGTGGCCCGCCAGAACTCGGACCTGGCCAATGATCTTGGCAACCTGTTCAGCCGGGCCCTGACCATGCTCAACAAATTTGCCAACGGCCGGGTGCCGGAGCCGGCAACCCCCGAGGCCGGCGACCAGGAACTGACCGCGGCGGCCCAACGGATGCTCGCCGACTACACCGCCCAGATGGAGCGCTTTAGCTTTAACCGGGCCCTGCAGGCGGTCTGGGAGGTCATCGGCCTGGCCAATCGCTACATCGTGGTCAATGCCCCCTGGGAACTGGCTAAGAACCCGGACCTGGCTCCCCGCCTGGCCACGGTTTTATACCATCTGGCGGAAACCCTCCGGCTGCTCAGCCTGGTCCTGCAGCCGATCATGCCGGCCACGGCCGCAAAAATGTCCGCGGCCCTCGGGATCACCGAGACTCCGAATCTGGTCAGCCAGGGGCGATGGGGACTCAGCCGGCCCGGCACGTTGCTTACCCTGGGGCCGCCGTTATTCCCGCGGCGCGACAAGGAAGGCGAGCAGAAACCTCCCGCCACGGTCAAGGAGAACCCGGCGGCGGCCCGGGCCAAGAATGCGGCCGCCCCGACCCCGGCGGCCGGGACCGTGGAACAGATCACCTTTGAGGATTTCAAAAAAATTGATCTCCGGGTAGCCGAGGTGGTGGCGGCGGAGCGGGTTGAGAAATCGACCCGTCTCCTGAAACTCACGGTTAAAGCGCCGGAAGAGCGGACCATTGTCGCCGGCATTGCCGAATATTATCAACCAGAGGAACTGGTTGGCCGCCAGGTGGTGATCGTCGCCAACCTGAAACCGGCAAAACTGATGGGCATCGCTTCGCAGGGCATGGTTTTGGCGGCCAAGGGCAAGACCGCAACCGGCGAAACCCTGGTGCTGGCCGGCGTCTCCGGCCAGATGCCGCCGGGCAGCCGACTCTCCTGACCCGGGACAAGCGCTCTAAGATGCCCTGGCGCAACACTAACAACCGGATTCCATCACCCGAGCCCAGCGGAGCTGGATAAGTCCCTTAACTCCAGTTAACGCCAGAATATCTCGTGAGCGTAAGGTCTATGAAATTTATAACCGTAACCTGTTAACAATCAACGCCTAAGGGACTAATGGACAATGATATCGGAGGAGCAACCATGTTCATGATCAGCAACTTTTTACTCGCGCTTGCCAAACTCATCGACTTCGTGTTAGGCGCCTATATGTGGATCATCGTTGGCCGGGCTATCATCTCATGGGTGAACCCTGACCCGTATAATCCCATTGTCCGTTTTCTCTATGAAGTCACCGAACCGGTCCTCTCGCGGATCCGCCGGGTTATTCCGGCTTTCATCGGCGGCATGGATTTATCGCCCATGATTCTGATCCTGGCCATCATCTTTCTGCAGAGCTTTCTGGTTCCCACCCTCAAACAACTGGCCGTCACCATGGGATGACCGTACTTCCCTCCCCATTGTCCGCGTCCGTAAGATTGGCTTGCCGGCAATAAAGCGGGGCGGGTAAGATAGCAGAACTTCAACAATGGCAATAACAAGGCAAACGGCCCCAGGAGCAATGGAATGGCGTTAACCCCGGAAGATATCCAAAAACAAGAATTTCACGTTCGATTCCGCGGCTTTGACATAGACGAGGTGGATGCCTTTCTTGAGGTGGTCGCGGAAGACTACTATACGATCATCCAGGAGTGCGGCCAGCTGCGCGAAGAGAACAGCCGGCTGCGGGAACAGGCCGCGCATCTGGAGAAAAGCAATCAGGCTTATCGCAACCAGGAACAGGCGTTAAAGGAGGCGGTTCTGGCCGCCAAAAAAAGCGCCGAGGAGATCAAGATTGCAAGCCGCCAGGAGGCGGAGGCAATCCTGGCCCGCGCCCAGGCGGAATTTCAGGAAGCGGAAAAACTCGCCCTTCGGAAACTGGAGGTCGAACGCCGCCAGCTTGACGCCCTGCGCGTCAACCTCCGCGACGAACTGCTCACCACCCTTGACCGATACCGGCAGCAGATTGCCGTTGACAACACGGTAACACCGGTCCTGACCAGCCTCGTCGCCTGGCCGGCGCCGACCATTGCCCCTGTTGCGATGGTCGTTCAGGAAGATACTGCGGACGATTTTGAGCTCTACGAAAAGGTGGAACTGCCTGCCGAACCGCCAGCCACGGCGTCACCGGCGCCGCCCCCTCCAACCCAGCGCCCGGCGCCGGTGACGGTTGCCGAAGCCACCCGGCCGGCCGAGGCCCCACCGCCAAAAACCCGCCGGCTGGCCAGAAGCACCCCACGAGAAGATATGCTGTTTTCGCTGGAACCGCTTGAAGAGAATGCCGAGACCCGCGGGCCGGCGATCAACTTTGGCGAGGATGAAAACAGCTAACGCAGGCGATCTTCCCGCATCCTGCCTGGTCGAGCAGCAGGACGGCACCCTGAGCCTGACCGTGCATGTTCAGCCGCGCGCCTCCAGAACCAGGCTCTGCGGGCTGCACGGCAATGCGGTCAAACTCGGCATCACCGCCCCGCCTCTGGACGGCAGGGCCAATGACATGGTTATCGAGTTTCTGGCCAGGCTGTTTCGCCTACCAAAATCGGCCCTGACCATCAAAACCGGCCACCAGAGCCGCGCCAAGATTCTCACGATCCGCACACTTTCCCTGCAGGAAGCCGCCGGGATTCTGGAGCTTGCCCTCCGGAAGTAGGCGAGTTGCTGACAGGAACCAGATGCCGGTGACTTAAGCGAATTTTCTGTTTTTGAACCGCAGAATATCGAACACCGCTCCCGCCATCCCTGGCTCCCCTGCGGCATTAGCCCATCCTTGGACATCAAGGAATGTCGAATGTCGAAGTAGAACTACTTCATCATTCTACGGTTTCTTGTTCAATATTCGATATTCGCTGTTAGATCGCTATAAATTATTTCCTTGCGTCAACGACATTGACGAGGAACCCGGCACCTTTCTTTAAAACAGCTTTTCCAAAACCTCATCAATCCCGGCCACGCCGACGATTTCCATGGCCAGACCCTTGCCGGCCCTGCCCTGGAAACCTGCCCGGTTGCTCCGCGGCAGGATAAAACGGGTAAAGCCCAGACGCTGCGCCTCCTGCAGCCGCAGCTCGATCTGGCCCACGGCCCGTACCTCGCCGGCCAGCCCCACCTCGCCGCAGACCACGGTAGTGGGTGGGATCGGCTTTTCCAGCAGACTGGAGGCGATGGCGCAGATCACCCCCAGATCAAGGGCCGGCTCCTCAATCCGTATCCCGCCGGCGATATTCAGAAAAATGTCGTTCTGAAAGAGAGACAGACCCGCCTTTTTTTCAAGCACGGCGGTCAACAGGGCCAGCCGCTGCTGGTCGGCGCCGATGGCGGTCCGCCGCGGGGTGCCGAAAGCGGCGGAACTGACCAGGGCCTGCACCTCCACCAGGATCGGCCGGCTGCCTTCGATACTCGGCAGCACCACCGAGCCGGGCACATTGACCGAGCGCTCGGCCAGAAAAATCTCCGAAGGATTTTCCACCGCCACCAACCCTTCCTCCTTCATCTCAAACACGCCGATCTCGTTGGTGGAGCCGTACCGGTTCTTGACCGTGCGCAGAATCCGGTAGGCATGGCCCCGATCCCCCTCAAAATAAAGCACGCAGTCCACCATGTGCTCCAGAACCCGGGGGCCGGCAATGGCGCCGTCCTTGGTCACATGGCCAACCAGAACCACCGGCAGCATAGTGGTCTTGGCCATGGTCATTAAACGGGCCGCTGACTCGCGAACCTGGGTGACACTGCCCGGCGCCGAGGGAAAATCTTCGGTAAACAGGGTCTGGATGGAATCCACCACCAGAAGGCCGGGCCGCATCTCGCTGCTCATGGCCAGAATCGCCTCGACATTGCTTTCCATGGCCAGATAGATCTCCGGGTGCAGGGCCTGCAACCGTCTGGCCCGCATCTTGATCTGCTGAACCGACTCCTCGCCGCTCACGTAGAGCACCCGTTGGCCGGCCGCCGCGATGCCGGCCAGCATGTGCAGCATAAGCGTCGACTTGCCGATGCCGGGATCGCCGCCGATTAAGATAAGAGAGCCCGGCACCACGCCGCCGCCCAGCACCCGATCAAGCTCGCTGATCCCGGTATGCAGCCTCTCCTCGCCGGTATCGGGTGCCAGAATGAGCGGCTGCGGCTTGGCAGGGGCGGCGACGGCATGCCGGCCACCAGCAGCCGGGGCAGTCAACCGCTCCTCGACCATGGACTGCCAGGTCTTGCAGTCCGGACAGCGGCCCAGCCATTTCCGGCTCTGGCTTCCGCACTCCTGGCAGACAAAAATGGTTTCCGTTTTTTTGGTCTTCATGGCGCATCCTTATATTATGACTTCAATCAGAGAGACCGTTCACCGGGTGAGCTAAAAGGGCCAATAACCACCGGTGGTGTAATCGTTCAGCAGTGCCCCAGATGCGCGAAAGAGGCCTGCGAACTGTACTGGTGCTACGTGAGCAGGCCGATGATCCCCCCAAAAAATGGGGGATAAACTCCGCAGATGGGGTGCTGCTGAACGATTACTAATCAGACAAGTTCGCTCAACACGCTGTTGGCAACCGGCCGGCCCTTTTCGGTAAGCCGCAGTCGCCCTTCATACATGGCCAGCCAGCCGCCGGCCAGCAACTCCTGCAAAACGGCGCCGTAATACGCTTCCAGGCTCAGCCCGAACCGAGCCTCCAGCTGCGCCGTCGAAACCCCTTTCGTCATCCGCAGCCCCATGATCACGCTCTCCCGGAAACGGGTCGCATGATCCAGGCATTCCGCCTCGAAAAAGGGCGGCAGACCGGCCGTAACCAGCCGGATAAAGGCGGCCGGCTCCGCCACATTTCTGACCCTGACCCCGGAAAAACAGGAGACGGCGCCGGCGCCGAGCCCCAGATAGGAGCTGTTTTCCCAGTAGTTGCTATTATGGCCGCAGGCGTATCCCGGCCGGGCATAGTTGGAGATTTCGTAGCGCGCAAAACCGGCCTCGCCGAGCAGCTCCGCTGTCGCCTCCTCCATGGCCAGCGCTTCCTCCTCGCCGGGCAGGTCGAGATTACCCTGGCTGGCCCGCTCGGCAAAAACAGTATCCGCTTCGATTGTCAGTTCGTACAGGGCCAGATGTTGCGGTTGCAGGGCCAGGGCGGTTTCAAGGGTTTGCCGCCACTCTGCCAGACTCTGGCCGGGCAGGCCGTACATGAGGTCCAGGTTGATATTGGCAAAGCCGGCCCGGCGGGCCAACGCCACGGCGCGGACTGCATCATCGCTCGAATGGGAGCGGCCGATGGCGGCCAGCAGATGATCGGCAAACGACTGCACCCCGATGCTGAGGCGGTTGGCCCCGGCCTGGCGCAACCGCGCAAGTTTTTCATAGGTAACCGTGTTGGGGTTGGTCTCCAGGCTCACCTCCGGTCCACCCGGCCGCTCCTGAACAAAGGGATACCTGGCCAGACAGCACTTGATCAGCTCGGCCAGACCATCGCTCTCCAGGCTGGTCGGGGTGCCACCGCCGATAAACATGGTGCTGAACTGTTGAGCCCGAACCCACGGGTGATCGGCCATGACCGCGGCCTGCTGCTGCAGGGCCGCAAGATAGCCGGTTGCCTCGGCCTCGCTAACGCCCGGAAAGGAAGTAAACGAACAGTAGGGACATTTCGTCCGGCAGAAGGGGATATGCACATAAAGCCCCGCCGCCCCCTCGCCGGCCCCCGGTCCGGGCAGGCCCTCTGTGCCACTGCTGCTCAAAATCTCATCCGGCCGGCTGGTTGAGCAGCCGGGCGCTCTGGGCCCGGAGGTCGGTCATGATACCATGGTCGGCAAAGCTGTACACCTCCTCGCCGGCGCCGACAATGAGATGATCGAGCAGGGCGATGTTCATGAAGGAGCAGACCAGCAGCAGTGTTTTTGTTAAATCAAGATCCTGACGGGAGGGGGTCAGGCTACCGGAAGGATGGTTGTGCGCCACGACCAGAGCTGCGGCGTTATGGGCCAGGGCGCGCTGCACCAGCTCGCGCGGATAGACGGTGTTGACCGAAACCGTGCCTTCGGCCAGCACCTCGGTCTCGATGATGGCGTGGGCCGCATCCAGAAACATGGCCAGGAAAACTTCACGCTTGCGGTCGCGCATCTCATGGATGAGATAGTCGGCCACTGCCCGGGACGAGGTGACATAGGTCTTGTTGGCCAGTTGCTGCTTCAGATAGCGCCGGGCCACCCCCTGGACAAAATGCAGGGCAAAGATGTTCTTGGGGCCGAGGCCTTTAATCTTGAGAAGCTCCGGCAGCGGCGCCGCAAGCACGGCGGCAAGCGTGCCGAAATGGGCCTTGGCGGCCCGGGCCGCGGCCTTGCAGTCGGTGCGCGGCGTGCCAAAAGTCAGCAGCAGTTCCAGAACCTCGTCATCGGTAAAGGCGTTGATGCCCAACTGCAGGAATTTCTCCCGGAGCCGCTGCCGATGTCCCTCGCCCTTCTTTTGCCACTCTTCCCGGTCCATCTTCACTCTGATCACCTCGGGGAAGCACGCTTTTGCCGGCTAGCCTCAATGCCGTTCACTTAAGGAAATAATCTTGCGATCTAACAGCGAATATCGAATATCGAACAAGAAACCGCAGAATGATGAAGTAAGTAAACTTCGAAATTCGAAATTCCTTGTTCGATATTCTGCGGTTCAAAAATACAATATTCGCTTAAGTCAGCGGTATACCGACTAATCCGTTGCCAAAGCCTTGGCAAAAAGCTGATTGGCCAGCTGGGGATTGGCCTGGCCCTTGGTCTTTTGCATCAACTGCCCCACAAAAAAGCCGATCAGCTTGGTCTTGCCCGCCTTGTAGTCCGCCACCTGCTGGGGATTGGCCGCGATGATCTCCTGAATCAGCCGCACCAGTTCGCCCGTATCGCTCATCTGGACAAGATTTTTCTCCTGCACCACGACGGCGGCGGGCTTGCCCGTTGCCAGCATGTCCACGAACACCGCCTTGGCGATCTTGCCGCTGATCGTGCCCTGCTCGATCATGTTCATGAGGGCGGCCAGTTCTTCCGGGCGCACCGCGCAGGCGCTAATATCGATGCCATCCTCGCCCTTCAGCTCCCGCAGCAGTTCGGTCATGATCCAGTTGCCAAGCTTCTTGGCCTGGGGATACAGGGCAAGCGCCCGTTCAAAATAATCAGCCAGCTCCCGGGTGGCGGTCAACACCTCGGCATCAGCGGCCGGCAGGCCTAGCTCCGCCACAAACCGGGCCTGGCGCGCATCAGGCAGTTCGGGCATGGCCGCGCGCACCCGCTCGATCCACGCCTCGTCGATCACCACCGGAATCAGGTCGGGATCAGGGAAGTACCGGTAGTCATGGGCCTCCTCCTTGCCGCGCATGGAGGTGGTGATATTCTTATCCGCGTCCCAGAGCAAGGTTTCCTGGACAACCTTGCCGTGCTCCAGCAGAATATCCCGCTGCCGCCGCTCCTCAAATTCCAGGGCGCGCTGCACGTTGCGGAACGAGTTCATGTTCTTGAGTTCGGTGCGGGTGCCCAGCTCCGCCTGACCCTTTGGCCGGAGCGAGATATTGGCGTCGCAGCGGAAGCTGCCCTCCTCCATGTTGCCGTCGCAGATATCCAGATAGCGGAGGATGGCGTGCAATTTTTTCAAATAGGCCACCGCCTCCTCGGCTGACCGGATCTCAGGTTCGCTGACGATCTCGATCAGCGGCGTGCCGGTCCGGTTGAGGTCCACATAGCTTACCGGCTCGCGCGGGTCGTGGATGAGTTTGCCGGCATCCTCTTCCATGTGGATGCGGGTCAAGCCGATCCGCCGCACCTGGCCGGCCGCCTCGATCTCCACCCAGCCATGCCGGGCAATGGGCAGTTCAAACTGGGAAATCTGATAGCCCTTGGGCAGGTCCGGATAAAAATAATTCTTGCGGGCAAACTGGTTGACCCGCTCGATCCGGCAGTTGGTGGCCAAGGCCATCCTGATGGAATATTCCACCACCTGGCGGTTTAAAACCGGCAGCACACCCGGCATGCCCAGGCAGACCGGACAGGTGTTGGTGTTGGGCGGCGCGCCAAAGGCGGTGGAACAGCCGCAGAATATTTTACTTTTCGTTTTGAGCTGGGCATGCACCTCCAGCCCGATGACGGTTTCAAACTCCATGGTATGATCTCTGCTTTCTTTCCTGGTTGAGGTTCCCCGAATTGTTCACGCGATATTGCCGGATTAATGAACCGTTCACCGGATGAGCTAAAAGGGTCCATAACCACCGGCATTGTAATCGTTCAGCAGTGCCCCAGATGCGCGAAAGAGGCCTGCGAGCTGTACTGGTGCTACGTAAGCAGGCCGATGCCAAAGCAGATGGGGTGCTGCTGAACGATTACGGATTAATTCTCGGCCGCCTTGTGGAGCCAGGTGCGCACGCGGCGCAACTCATCCTCCCAGTCCGGGCCGGTCCTCACCGTAAGAAACATCCGGAACAGTTCATCCACGGTGCGGGAGATCTCCTCGAGCATGCCAATTCGCTCCAGCATCCTGCCCTCGACCGCTGCCTGGCCGTCCCCCTCATCCTCGGATTCGACGGTTTTGGGAACCTTGACGCCCCGGAATTCGAACAGGGTGGCGGTCAGGGTAAAATACCATTCATAATCGCCGCGGGCCAGACGAATCCTGGCCTGTTCCAGCTTCTTGCCCATGAGCAGCCCGGTGCGGGCCTCCTTGAGTTCGGTCTGCAGGCCACGGCAGATCAATTTCTCCTGGGCCTCGCCCTCACCGAATTCCAACAGCATGTGCTTTTCAAAAACCACCTGGATATCGCCGGCACCAGGCAGGCAGACCGCGCCGCCCCGCTCCTCGCTTTTATACCAGAGCCAGGTCAGAAACTCCTGCCCGACAAATTTCTTCTCTGCAATAATATCAATAAGATCCATAATAGTCGGACCATCCTTTTCCCGGCTTGGCCGGAATTATACGAAAATTGCCGGCCGCAGCCGTTCCAAGGCATCCTGCGCGTCGGCGTCAACAAGCTTGCCGGCGGCCAGAAAAGGCACCTGCAGCACGAGCGTCATCCCGAAACTGTCCTTGAAAAAATCCTCCAGCACGGCCTGGGCCTTTTTGTTGTTGGAAAAAAAGAACAGGGTGTTATCGGCCAGATTCCAGCAGAGGTCGTACACCGCCGGCACCGGCACGGCACGGCTCATCAACTGCTGCCTTACCTGCTCCTTGATCTCCAGCCGATGGTTCCTACTCAGTTTCGGCACCTGCCGCTCCCGCTTGATCCGCTCTTCTTCCTTGCGGGCAAACTTGTTGAGCACGGCCGCGGAAATCTTCCGCTCGTCGATACGCATCGTCAGCACAATATAGTCGGCCACGGCATGGGAGGCGTAGGCAAACTCGCTGTCAAACATGCTCTGGACCGAAACCCAGCCGATGGAATATTCGTCCACCGTATCGTCGATATCCCGGAAGGAAAAACTCTTGATCCGTTCCGCTGCAAACTCCCAAAAATTGTCCGGCGGTTTACCCTCAACCGTATAGCGGGCAAAACTGGCGGACGCTGTTAACAAACCCATGGGGAACACCTCCAACTGTTGATACTCGGGGCAGCATGTCCATCATGCGGCCCGCTCCCGTTCTATAGCAGACCTGCGGACCGCCGACAAGGATTTATCGTTGCCGCTACGGTACGACCGGCAGGCGAGGAATCAAAAAAAGGCCGGGAAAATAGCGAAACATGATGGCAAACACTTGACATCGCGTTGCCGCTATTGTATTTAGACGGTTCTTTCAGTGGGTCGTTAACTCAGTCGGTAGAGTATCTGCCTTTTAAGCAGAGAGTCGCGCGTTCGAGTCGCGCACGACCCACCAGCTTAATAAGGTGCTTAAAGTCGTAAAGTCCCCGTCGTCTAGCCAGGTCCAGGACACCGGCCTTTCACGCCGGCGACACGGGTTCAAATCCCGTCGGGGACGCCAGAATAAAAAAAAGGGGTTGGCCATTTGGCCAGCCCTTTTTTGTTTCTGTGAGCAGCTTATGGGCTTTTCCCGGAGAAACTGCTCGTCGCTTTCAACAAAGAACTCACATTCTACAGGAAACAGGTCGTTGACATCCAGACAGGTATCCCGTTATCTGTTGAGCCAGTTGCAAAACCCGTCCTGGCTTTGCAACCACCAAGTTGGCAAAACATGGCTTCGCCAACCCTCACGAAATCATTAGTTTTTCAAACCGGTGGAATTCGGCCCCACATCCATGTGAGGTTCTTGAGCCGGCCTTGCAACAGGCTCAAGTGGCTGGACAAAATAAACCCGACATACTCGAACAAAAAGCATTATAATATCTCCTAACCCAGCAGAGCTGGACTCTTTTCAGTACCCCCTTGAGGGGTGTAAGTCCCTTAACGCCGGTTAACACCCGCATGTCTCGTGAGTGTAAGGTTTATGAAATTTTTGACCGCAAGCCGTCAACAATCAACGCATAAGGGACTAAAATCTACCCTGACAGGAACCTCGTCCGTGCGCGCCTTGCTCTACTGGCTGAAAGTCGTTGCCCCCCTCAGCCGTTACGTAATCTTCCTCTCGATCTTGCTCGCCTATACCTGGTTGATGCGGAAACAGGGCGGGTTGCCGCCGTTGTCCCCGGCCTGGCGGCTTGAGATTCCGCTTTTGCTCTGCGCCTATTTTTGTCTCAATCTGATAACCCGCGAATCCCGGCTGCAGCCCTTGATTGCCGCCTTGCCCATTTTTCTGGTCTACATGGGGTTTGACGTCTACTTCATGCAGCTTGGCCGCCTGCCCCGCATCGCCGAGGTGACCGAGCTGCCGGAGTTGTTCCGGGTTCTGTCGACCGGCAACCAGATACTTGCCGGCGCCGTGGTGGCCTTGCCCCTGCTCGCCATTCTCTCCTTTCTGCATCTGCGCCGGGCAAAGGCCTTTGCCCTGGCCAGCCTGCCGCTGGTTGCACTTGTCGCAGCCGTTGAATTTTTCCCGGACGCCTTTATGCAGGCCTTTCATGCAACGCAGAACGGCATCGTTGCCTTCTCCGACATGTACAGCGCCGGCAACAACGGCCGGATCAGCATGATGCTCTATAACGAGGCCAGAAGGGTCAGTTGTCGCGAAAAGACCGCCTCCTATCGGGGCGCCTCTGCCTATCTCGATGCATTCACAACGACGGCGAACACCCTGCATGGCGAGCGGAATAAAAAAAACATTCACATGGTGGTGCTTGAGAGTTTTCTTGATCCCTCTCTCCTGCGCGGCGCCCGTTATTCTCAAAAGCCGGTGCATCCTTCGTTTGAAAAGCTGTTCGCGGGCAAGGAAGGGTTTACCGTGTCGCCGGTCTTCGGCGGCGGCACAGCGCAGGCCGAGTTCGAAATACTCTGCGGGGTACCGGCCATGCGAGAACTCTCCGGCGTCGAGTTCGATGTGTTCACCGGCGCCCGGACCCTCTGCCTGCCCAACCTGCTCTCCCAGGGCGGCTACCAGACCATTGCCACCAATTCCTTTGTGCCTGACTTTTTTAATTCCACCAATGCCTACGCCGGCCTGGGCTTCGAAAAGACCTACTATCCCAGGGAGTATGCCCAGGGCCGCGAGACGTATCTGAGCACCGGCGATACGACGGACGAAGAGTTCATGTTCGATGGCGCTCTTCTCTCCCAGAACCTGGAGTTTGTCGCTCAACGAATGAAAGAGGCCCCGGATACCCCCATCTTCAACTATGTCATCAGCATGTATGGCCATTCCACCCATGCGATGAACCAAGACAAACGGCCCAAGGTTATCGAGATGTTCGGCGATTACAAGGATGAGCAGCTGGAGCGGGCGGTCAATCAATATTACTACCGCACCGAGGCCATTGCCGATTTCGTGACCGAACTCCAGCGGATCGACCCCGAAAGCCTGATCATTCTGGTAAGCGACCACCTGCCCGGTCTCAGCAACGGCCAGGAAACCTATAAACGCCTCGAGTATCTGGCTGGCGACGAAGAGGCAATCCATATGAATCGCATCTTTTTCATTGAAAACGGCCGACCGGTAAAATACAGCGCCATTCACCACTACGACCTTCCGAAGATCGTGCTCAACTCTGTGACCAGGGGAAAATATTGCCGCACCCACGCCTGCAACTTCGCCGTCAACAGCACGCCCATTGACAACGAAGGCTACCGGAATGAGTACATGACGATCATGGCTCAGGCCATGGACCAGAAGCCGGCCGAGCCCTGATGATGACTCTCCTTGCAACCAAACATCCAACCCACTCTTGCCATCCGACCCTATGATCACCAGAATCCTGCTGCTTACTTTCATCGTTCTCTCTTCTGTCATGACGGCGGGCCAGGTCGCGGCCGAGCCTGCTGAACCGGCCGGCAAAACAGCACGCCTCACCGAGGAAACCCCGGCCCCGCTTCGCTTCGTCACCCGCGGCACGGAGCTGGTCGATCTTGCGGGGAATGCGCCGGTCTTTTTCCGGGGAATCGGCTACTCACCCTACCTATCGGGCGAAACCCCGATCCATGGCGCCGGCCCGGGAGATGACGGCCGTTACGCGGAACATTTCGCACTTTTTCGCGAGCTTGGCGTGAACTACCTCCACGTCTTCCCGCGTCTTATGCCGCCGGGCTTCTTTCGGGCGCTCGACAAAACCGACCTTGTCTATGGTCAGGATGTCTGGGTGGAAAGCCGCGTGGAAGATTACCTCGACGAGAACTATCAGGCCAGCACCTTTAATCAGATCAAGGAGGTCATCGATCACACCTATGCGGTCGGCCGGCCGGAGCGCCTGGTGCTGTTTTCCATCGGGGATGAGCTGCTGGCCGAAGCCGTCACCCGCACCGACGCCCGCCATCCTGATGTGCATGACTATCAGGGAAAACATGTGGTCGTGACCGGCCGTACCCCTACCGAGGTGGCACTTGCCCGCCTCATTGACCGGGCCATGGACTATGAGCTGACGCGCTATGGCCGGCGGCACCTCTATACCCATACGAGCTGGACCCACATCGGCCCGCTTGAGAATCGACCGGATCTGGATGTGGGGCGCGACAACGTACTGGTGCCGGACATGGGCGATCTGATCTGCCTGAACATCTACACCTATGCGCGCGGCGTCAGAACATCGCCGCCCGGCTCAGTCACCGGCACCGCCTACCAGGGCTACCTCGAAGAACTCGCGGCCGGAACGACGAAACCGATACTGATAACCCAGGTGGGGCTCTCAACCTCCCCTTTTGAGCCAAAGCCGTTGGTACCGGGGTTCGGCGGCCACCGGGTCGAGGACGTGCCGACCACCTTTCGCGCCGTCTGGAAGGATACGCGGTCAGCGCGCGGCCATGAAAAATACTGCGGACTCGTGTTTTTCGAACTTCAAGACGAATGGTGGAAAAGCCACAAAAGTCCGGCCGAGGCGACCCGTCAAGACCGGGATGACCCTGAGCAATGGTTCGGAATCTACGCGCTGGGAAAAGACAATACGCTGGTTCCCAAAGGGGATATTCCGCGGACCGTGCGCACCATTTTTCACGAGCCTTGATCCTGCCGCATTCCCTTTCTAAGAAAGCGAGGCCATAAAAATGGCGGCCGGGCAGCAAGCCAAGAGGTGGCCCCGTTTGCCTTCGGATGTATCTGTATCATCGCGGGGGCATTACTTGTGGTAGCAGCCTTCCCTGTCAGGTGAAGACAAAGCCAGGCCTAACTACCCTACCACAGCCCCCATGCCTCGCACCCAGAAGTGGCGGTGATGGTACCGCTGTTGGTGATGCCGGCGCCGCTGCTGCCGCTGGGGGGAGAGCTGCCGCCGCCTTGATTACCTCTGGGTGGTTTAGGTGCGCGAGCTGCTTGAGGAGCTCTGGGCGGTTTAGGTGGGTTGCCTGCTTTACCTGCTTCTGCTTCCCTTTCAGGTGTTAAAGCATACAGCCCAAGTACTCCCAGTGCCGCCATTGCGCTTTTTTTCAAGAAACTCCTTCTGCTGGCTGCTTCCATAATGATCTTGACCTCCGTAATAAACGTTTTTTGATGAGAGAAAAGGGGATGGTTTTAAATTTGCTTATCCGTTCTTTCTTGCTTAAACGAGCGCATAACTCGGTTGGTGCCAGTTCGACGTCCATGCGATTGGTTATGAAGTCTTCACTTTTCACGACTTATGTCCGCAGGTTTTCTTTTAAGCATACCGGGTGAAAGTGAATCAAGCGCGAATGTTACCTTACGTTCCTCCCGGCGAAACGTTTCCTCGTCGTCATCGGCCACCGATAGGTGAAGCGCGTACCATAGCGAGCCATACGGCACTGCTACCCAGTAGTTCCAGACCCATCTATTCATATCCTGAGCTTCTTTAGACAATCCTGCTTTTCTTGTTTGGTAACGAAGCAGAGGTTTCCCCGTATTGGGAGCCTTAATGATTTCAACGCTTCGCGTTTCGTATTCGCCAGACTTCTTCATGTTATCCAAGAAGTTGTCGTAATAAGCAAGGGGTGTTGTGATTGGAGAGGCACCTATCATTACGGAAGCAATATAGCGCTTGTCTCTGGCAAAGAGCGGCACTTCCGTTCCAGACTCCAACTCCCAAGCATCTGAATAGGGAAGAAGTAGTGTGTAGTCATGGTACGCGCTTCCGACTGCAATGAACGGAATTCCTTTTGCCTGGTATACAATGAGGCCGCTCTGCTGACTATCGCGTATCTCTTGCCCGGTGAACCTTACTACTGCCTTTGGTAGTATTTCCGAATGCCCGACTAAGGGTACCGCTACAATTCCCAGAAATAAGGCCACTGCCACTAAACTGCGCATAAACATTTTTGACTCCTTTCTCACAACAGGTAGTGGGCAGAAACATCTTGTTTTGATAGATTATTTCCGCCTATCGCCAAAGGAACGATCTATTCCAAACAAACTAGCCGCGTTTTCTGAAAATTGGAATACTAGTTTTTTTCGAAAATATTACTAGATTGACCTAGTAATATGGCCCTCATGCCCTTGCCAGCGCCGAGAATCATTTGCCAGGAAGTACTAGGCCGGCGCACAGAAAAAAAATCGTTTCCCCCCCCCTGCTATGAGCCGCTTGTGAGTTTTTTTTCGGAAAACAATCGAAAAGGGCACAACAGACACCAAAAAATGCAATAAAAATCGGGATGATCGCTTCTGGGCCAGCCTCTCACGCCGGCAGCCCGGGTTCGATTCCCGTCAGGGACGCCAAAGCAAAAATGGGGTCTGGCCTTTCCGGCCGGACCCCATTTTGCGTTCTGCCTCAGCAGCCTTATGCTACCGCTTCCTGCCGGCTATCTTCTGGTAGATCTCCGGATAGAGCTTGTGGGCGCATACCGGACAGATACTATGGGTGAATTCCGCTTCCGAGTGGTCCCGGATGTAGACTTCGATCTGGTTCCAGTAGCCCTGGTCATCCCGGATATTCTTGCAGGAAGAACAGATGGGCAGCATGCCGCTCAAGGTTTTTATCTTGCCGAGCGCCCCGACCAGTTCGACATTTGTTTTTTCAAGGGCCGCGGTGCGCTCTTTGACCAACTCCGCCAGGGTTTCATCGTGTTGCCTTAAGGCCAACTCCGCCTGCTTTCGTCTGGTAATGTTGTGAATCATGGTGATGATAAACTTCCTGCCCTGATCAAAAAACGGCACAAACTTTATTAGCAGATTGTTACCGTGCAAAATTATCGGGGGCTCTTCGCCGATCCTGGCCACACTGCAATCCTGCCGGCCAAGAGACTCTATAACGAGTTGCCGCTGTTCGGCCGGGAAAAAATCAGGAAAAAAGGCGGAAAGAAGCTTTTCCTCGACAAGCCCCAACAGGCGGGTTGCCGCGGTATTCGCATAAATGATTTTCGCATCCGCAGTCAGCTCCAGCAACCCGTCATCCATGTTGTTCAGGGCAGTTTCAACGTGATTTTTGTTGGCGAGCAACTCCTTTGTTATATCCCGCTCAAGAATGTTCTCGCTGCCGAAAATTTTATTTGCGACCCATTCTGTTTTGTTGTTTTCAACGTGTTCCAGCACAGAAATAATATGTCGCTGCATGACGTCAAAGGGACCCTTGGCAATACAGGCATTGGCCCCCAGGCCGAGAAAGTCTATTTTTTGTTCGGTGGCGATTGCGGAAACGATGACCAGAAACAGAGAGTTAAACTCCGGCATTTTCCGAATTATCCGGCAGAGCTTTTCGCCATTGATGATGGGCATTATCAAATCAACGAACATGATCTGCGGTTGAAAGATTTCCAGCACATCCAGGGCCGCAAGGCCGTTCATGGCGGTCTGCACCTCATAGTCCAGTTGCCGCAGAAACATGGCCAGCAACTCCAGAATGGCCTTATTGTCGTCGACGATCAGTACTTTCTTTTTCATGTCAGCAGACTTTGCGGCGCGGCCGAGGCAACCGGATGTCGGTTATTCAAGCAGCGGTAGGCGAATGTCCCTCCAAATAAATACAATAAAATTGTTCGGTTAATTTTATTGATGCAAAAGCCATACCGTTTCTGCCGTTGATCTCTGGACAGTTTCCGGCTTCCGGAAAATAAAAATGGGGTCCGGGCTCATGCCCGGACCCCATTTTTATTGGGGCAACTCTGCGGTATCGCGGTTTCTACATCTTATTCTTCACGCTATCCGCCACCTCCTGAGTCTTTTTTCCTCCCTGCTCAATGTCCTTGCCGATCCCGTGCATGGCAGCCTCCTTCCGGATATGGAATGATACATGTTTCATGCCCTGATCTTCTCCTCGGCCAGCAGTTTGTCGGCGAACCGCAGGACAAACTCCCGCTGGACCGGGGTGGCGTGGGCGATACACTGACAGTGCAGGGCTATCTGGCTGCGGACCAGAAGCTCAAAACACAGCTTTCCGGCCTCCAGCGTCACGGCAAAACAGAAGGGTCCGCAGTTATCATGTCCCACCTGAGCCTCTGCCAGAAGATCCGGAGGCAGGGGTAGCCAGAACAGGCCTTCCATCGGACCTGGCCGCAGAGCTCGCCGCAGATAGCTGTCAATAGCGTCCTGTTCTTCCTTGGTCAACTCATCGATTAACAACTGTCGCATTGTTCAATACCAAATGTTATTTATAGTAATTCCGCAGCGATTCCGGCAAGGGCGCTACGCTCGCTCTTTCTGAGGGTAATATGGCCATGCACGGCCTGGTTCTTCAGGCGCTCCACCGCATAGGCCAGGCCATTGCTACGCGAATCAAGATAGGGGTTGTCGATCTGGCACGGGTCGCCGGTCAGCACCACCTTGGTGCCCTCGCCGGCACGGCTGATTATGGTCTTCACCTCGTGAGGCGTCAGGTTCTGGGCCTCGTCGACGATCACATACTGTCTGGGAATGGAACGACCGCGGATATAGCTTAAAGCCTCCAGCTCCACCACATTGTCCTTCAGGAGCTTTTCCACCTTCTGCCGCGACGTGGCGCCATTATCTTCCCGCCGCCGGGCATCGCCACTCACCAGATATGTCAGGTTATCAAAAATAGGCTGCATCCAGAGGGAAAGCTTGTCATCCTTGCTGCCGGGCAGATAGCCGATATCCTTGCCAAGCGGGATAATCGGTCTGGAGACCAGTAATTTGTCGTACTGCTTCAGCTTCACCGTGGTTTCCAGACCGGCGGCCAGGGCAAGCAGGGTCTTACCGGTACCGGCCTGCCCAACCAGGGTCACCACCTCGACGGTCTGGTCCATGAGCAATTCAAGGGCCATCCGCTGTTCCTTGTTGCGCGGCCGCAGGTTCCAGGCGCTGTCATACCGTGAGTCGAGATGCACCAAACCGATATTCTGCACAAACCTGCCCATGCCGGTGTGTTTTTCATTGGCTTGATCCACCAGCAGGACAAATTCATTGGGCGACAGATCGCCGCTTTCCACGGCCAGCACGTCATTTTTGAAAAAATCCTCAATCATCTGACCGGGCACCAGCATCTCCCGATATCCGCTGAACAGCTCATCGAAATTGACGGTCTGCTTCTCAAAATCCATCACCTCAAGACCCAGGGCGTCGGCCTTCAGGCGGGCACTGATGTCTTTCGAGACAAAAATCACCCGCTTTTTTTTCTGCAACAGATGGTTGGCAACCGCCAGAATCCGGTTATCCGGCACCGACATATCCAGGCCGTGCGCCGCGACGACCTTGTCCTTTTCAACAACAATCAGCAGGGTGCCGCCATTTTCCATCTGGACACCCTCGCCGAGCTTGCCACGGCTCCTCAGATTATCCAGCCGCCGGATGACCTGCCTGGCATTCCGCCCCAATTCATCGTTGTGTGATTTGAATTTGTCCAGCTCCTCGATAACCGTCATCGGCAGCACGACAAAATTATCTGCGAATGAATCAATGGATTCGGCGTTGTGAAGCAAAACATTGGTGTCCAGGACGAAATATTTAGCCATGTTGTATCCTTGAATCTAAGGGTTTTCGGTTACCGGGCTTTTACAATTCATATGTCAAGAAACGTGCTGTCTTTGTTAATGATCTCTGGTCCGGATTCGGTTACGATCACCATATTTTCAAGCCGGACCCCGCCCCAGCCAGGCAGATAGATGCCGGGCTCGACGGTCACCACCATCCCGACCTGCAGTTTTTTTCGGCAACGACGGTTGAGGGCAGGCGCTTCATGAACGGCCAGACCAACGCCATGCCCCAAACCATGACCGAAATATTTGGCGTAGCCGGCCCGGGTAATTACCTCCCTGGCCGCTTTATCCACAGCCCGGGACGTGACCCCGGCCCTGATCGCGGCGAGTCCGGTCAGTTGCGCCCGACGCACCAGGCGAATGAGTTCAACTGTGCGGTCATCGGGCCGGCCAAGAACCACGGTGCGGGTCATGTCTGAGCAGTAGCCATGCAACCGCACGCCCATATCGATCACCACCGGCTCCCCCGGCCGGATCAGCCGATGGCCGGGAACGGCATGGGGCTGGGCACCGTTCGGGCCGCTGGCGACAATGGTCGCAAAGCTGGGGCCTTCGGCGCCTTTTGCCCGCATCGTCGCCTCGATTTTATTCGCCACCTGACGCTCGGTCTGTCCCGGTGCAAGCTCGGCGTAGATCTCCTGAAACACCGCCTCGTTCAGCAAAACAGCCTGCCGGATTTTTTCCAGCTCTCCGGCCGACTTCCTGATCCGCAGCTTTTCCACCAATCCTGTTACCGGTATCGGCTCTATTGCGAGTTTCTGCAGAATTTCACAGAGCTGCCGGCCCGTGCCGTAGAGCATGGCATGACTTTCAAAAACCAGCTTCTTTATGCCTAGGCCAGGCAGCATTCTCTTGAGAAGGGCCAGAAGGCCGCGACGATAGAGCACCACGCGAAAACTTGCCGCCTCGGCTTCGGCCTGCAACTGGAAACGAAAATCAGTCAGCAGAAAAGGCCGGCCCCTGGCGGGAATCAGCAGGGCGCCGGCGCTTTCGGCCGGCGAGGTGTCGTGGGCGGAATAACCGCTCAGATAGTATCTGTTTTCCGGGTTGGTCACCAGCAGGGCGTCCTGCTGCTTGCGCTGCAAGACTGCTTGAAGTCGCATCAGGGAATCTGTCATTGCAAGCCCGTGCCGGTTTCTAGGGAAGAAAATGAACGAAAACCTTGACACCGAAACGATACAGCCTGGCATGCAACTCGCGGATAGCGGTCAACGGATCGAAATTACGCAGATCAACCCGATAACGCCGGGCCTCTTCAAGAACGGTCAGCCCGCCCAGGCAGACCTTGTCATAACGGATTTCGGCGCCATCGGCATGCCATTCCCGCAACCGGCGGTCGATGACCAGATCCTGTTCCGGGCTGTTCTCGTTGCCGGTTTCCAACTGTATTTCGATTTCCATAAGCCTCAGGCCAGACGCTGCGTGATCAGTTCTTTGTATTGGTTTAAAGCACGGCTGTACTGGTCGGTCAAATCACTCTGGATCCGCTGCCATTCCTCGGCAAACCTGGGATGTCGGGTCGGATCGATCTTAACTCCGGGATCCGCCTGCCCGCCGGGTTGCCGTGCCATTGCCATCTCCAGCTGCTGCCGGAGCGCGCCCTCCAATTGCCGGCGCAACTCCGTGCGCTGGCCGACATACCGCTCCAGAATCTGCTGCATCTCGCCGAAAATTGTCGCCATGTCGCCGGCGGCGCCGGCCAGTTCCATCAAGCCGGCCATCGCCATGGTCGCTGCCTGGTTGACCTCGTCCCGCGGCAGCACGATATTACGTAACAAGGTCTGCACCATGCCTTTCCGCAACTGGCGCTGCTCGGCCGGCCCCTGCCCGACTAGGGCTTCTGCCAGGGTCGCCCTGCTCTTGCTCAGATATTCAGCTGCCAGGCGCATTCCACGCTTCAGGCTTTCCTCCTCGGCGATTTCCTGTGACGAGACTTCTCCCATCCGTGCCAGTCGTTCCATGGCCTTTTCTAAAGTGCTTTTTATCTCTGCCATCTCTTTCACCCTTATCGATAAGACAACATGTGTGTGTTGTCTTTGTTTGCAGGACGTTCCGGATCCGTCAATGTTTGCGCGTTACTACATCATGATTTTTGGCGGAAGGTCAAGAGAAAAAATACCAGAAAAAAAAGAGTTGTGTAAACCCTCTTGTCAATTTTGATGCAGATGGTAAAAACATGGCAGTGTAAAAATCTTCGCTGGTCGACAGGTTAGAAAAAAAATAATCGGGGAAACACCCATGGTAAACATTATTGTACTGGCCTCCCGCAATGCGGGCAAAGTCAAGGAGTTCCGGGCAATCGTCAAGGACTTCCCGGTAGAAATAAAAAGTTTGAATGATTTTGGTCCGATACCAGAGGCGGTTGAGGACGGCGCAACCTTTGAAGAAAATGCCTACAAAAAGGCCCTGTTCACCGCCAAGGTGTTAGGGTTGCCGGCTATTGCCGATGATTCCGGGCTGGTAGTGGAGGCACTGGGCGGGGCGCCGGGGGTGTGGTCGGCCCGCTATGCCGGCGCCAAGGCCACCGATGCGGAAAACACCGACAAACTTTTGCGGGAAATGGCCGGCAAAGAAAACCGGAAAGCCGCCTTTGAGTGTGTTCTCTCCCTCGCTGTTCCCTCCGGCCCGGCTCTCACCTATGAAGGCCGCTGCGAAGGGGAGATACTCGATGCGCCTCGGGGTGAAGAAGGTTTCGGTTATGACCCGGTTTTTTATTATCGGCCGTTCGGCAAAACCTTTGCGGAGTTAACCATTGAGGAAAAAAACCGGATCAGCCATCGCGGCAAGGCCCTGGGTGAACTGGCCGCGGAATTCGACAAGGTGATGGCCTGGTTACGAGCCCGCCTGCTCGAAGTAAAACCCCCGAAGCCGGACCACAGGGAATTTGAGCACAACGACTGGTCAAAAGACAAAATGGTATAATCAGCCCAGTTCTTCCTTGAGATCGCGGGTCAAAAGATCCTTAACCGCCGCCTCGCAGGGCTTGCCGTCATAGAGTACCGCGTGGATCTGCTCGAGAATCGGCATGTCAACCCCTTGCTTTCTGGCCAGATTCCAGGCAGATCGCGTGGTTTTTATGCCCTCTGCCACCATATTCATTTCCCCGAGAATGGCGGCGAGGCTCTTGCCCTGGCCAAGCTTCAGGCCGACAGTGCGATTGCGGCTGAGATCGCCGGTGCAGGTGAGGACCAGATCGCCCAGCCCGGCCAATCCTGAAAAGGTAAGGGGGCGGGCCCCCATCTTCACCCCCAGCCGGCTTATTTCTGCCAACCCCCTGGTAATAAGGGCTGCCCGGGTATTGGTGCCGTACCCCAGACCATCACAGATCCCGGCGGCAATGGCAATGATGTTCTTCAGCGCCCCGCCCAGCTCAAGGCCGATGACGTCGGTGCTGGCATACACCCTGAATTTTTCCGTTGAAAAAACTCGCTGAAAATATTGGGCCTCCTCCATGGTGCCGGCGGCGACCGTGACCGCCGTGGGTGTGCCTTGTACGACCTCCCTGGCAAAACTCGGTCCGGAAAGAACCCCGAGGTGGAAAGGTTGACAGCAGCCCACCAGTTCTTCTTCCATAACCCGGGTCATGGTGGCCAGGGTTTCGTTTTCAATGCCCTTGGTGGCGGAAATAATAAAAACCCCGTCGGCCAGAAAGGGGATAAGCTGACGGAACACGCCGCGGTACACATGGGAAGGGACCACCATCACCACCAGCCGGCTGCCGGATACCGCCGCCTGTAAATCTGCCACCGGTTTGACGCTGGTGGAAAAGCGATACCCCGGCAGATATGCCACATTTTCGCCGTTCTGCCGTAGCTGCTCCACAAACTCCGGCCGGTGGCCCCAGAGAAAAATCTTCCTGTCATTCTCACCCAGCGGTTTGGTTAAGGCTGTGCCCCAGCTGCCGGCTCCGATGACGGCTATCTTCTCAGCCGAAACCATTATTCCTGCTCCTGCTCCTCTGCCGTGAATTCCTCATCCTCCTCATCGGAATCAGAACCCGGGGCAACGCGATCCAGGCCAACCACCTTTTCGTTGCCCTGCAGGTTAATCAATCTGACCCCTTGGGTGTTCCGACCGATCACCCTAACGTTTTCCATGTTCATCCGGATAATCTTGCCGCTGCTGGCAATCATCATCACCTCATCTTCATCGGTGACCAGCAGAACGCCGATAATGTTGCCGTTGCGGGGGCTGGCCTTGATGGCGATCACCCCTCGGCCGCCACGCTTCTGTAACCGGTATTCCTCAATCGGGCTTCGCTTACCATAGCCGTTTTCCGTCACCGCCAGAATGGATTTATCCTTTTCCAGCACCACCATGCCAACCACCTCGTCTCCAGCACCAAGGGTAATCCCCCTGACTCCGGCGGCTCCCCGGCCCATGGTCCTAACATCGCTCTCGTGAAACCGAACCGACATACCCCTCCTGGAAATAAGCAGAATCTCGTTGTCGCCACTGGTAATGGCGGCCGACATGATCTCGTCATCCTCATTGATGGTGAGCGCGATTTTCCCCTTGCGCAGGGGACGGCTGAATTCTCGCAGGCTCGTTTTCTTGACCCGGCCGAGCTTTGTGGTCATGAAAACACCGAATTCATCGCTCCGCTCAAAACTGGAAACCGGTAGGATGGCGGCCACCTTCTCGCCCTCGGTAAGCTCGAGAAAGTTGACAATAGCCTTGCCGCGGGCGGTACGACCGGACTGGGGAATTTCATAAACCTTGCGCCAAAACACCTTGCCGTGATTGGTGAAAAACAGGAAGGTGTCATGGGTGGAGGCCAAATAGAGATTGCTGACAAAATCCTCCTCGATGGTGGTTATGCCGGTAATTCCCTTACCGCCTCTTCTCTGCGCCCGATACAGGCTCACCGGATTGCGTTTGATATAGCCGGTATGGGTGACCGTGACCACCATGGTTTCCGGGGTGATCATATCTTCGGGAAGAATCTCATCCGGAGCGTCGATAATCTCGGTCCGTCGCGCGTCGCCATACTCCTGCTTGATCTGTTCAAACTCGTCCCGAATAATTTTCAACACCAGGGTTTCATCGCTCAAGATCTGATGGTACCAGGTGATATCTTTCAACAGTTCATTATATTCGCTGAGGATCTTTTCACGTTCCAGGCCGGTCAACCGCTGGAGGCGCATTTCAAGAATGGACTGTGCCTGAATCTCGCTCAGGCCGAAGCGTTCCATCAAACCGACGCGGGCCTCCAGGGGATTGGCAGACTCTTTAATCAGAGTAACTACCTCATCCATGTTGGTTATGGCGATCTTCAGGCCTTCGAGAATGTGGGCCCGCTCCTCTGCCTTTTTCAGATCATAGACCGTGCGACGGTACACAATGGTCTTGCGATGCAGTAGGAAGTGCTGAAGAATCTGCCGGAGATTGAGGATCTCAGGTTTGTTGTTGACAATGGAAAGAAGAATAATCCCGAAACTCTTCTGCAGCGGCGTGTGCTTATAGAGCTGGTTTAACACCACCTCGGGGAATTCATCCTTTTTCAATTCCAGGACGATACGCATGCCGCGTCGATCCGATTCGTCGCGGATCTCCGAGATAGAGGTGACCCGCTTCTCCTTGACCAGCAGGGCGATCTTTTCCACCAGGGACGCCTTGTTTTGCTGAAAGGGGATTTCCGTTATGATAATGGCCTCGCGGTTGCCGTGCTTGATCGGTTCGACATGGGTCTTGGAGCGAATGAGGATGGAGCCGCGCCCTGTTTCATAGGCTTCCCTGATCCCGGCCCGGCCGCAGATAAAGGCACCAGTAGGGAAATCCGGACCGGTGATGATTTGGCCTAATTGATGCACGGTAATGTTTGGGTCATCGATCATGGCCATGAGTCCGTCCAGAACCTCGGCAAGGTTGTGGGGCGGAATGTTGGTGGCCATGCCCACGGCAATGCCTGAAGAGCCGTTGGCAAGAAGATTGGGTATTTTTGCCGGAAAAACCACCGGCTCGGTTAAGCTGTTGTCGTAATTTGGAATAAAATCGACGGTTTCTTTTTCAAGATCCGACACCATCTCCTGGTCGATTTTCGTCATCCTGGCTTCGGTGTACCGCATGGCCGCCGGTGAGTCGCCATCAACCGATCCGAAGTTGCCCTGCCCGTCGACCAGGGGGTAGCGCAGGGAAAAAACCTGGGCCATGCGGACAATTGTGTCATAGACCGCCGTATCGCCGTGCGGATGGTATTTACCGATAACGTCACCGACGATTCTTGCGGATTTCAGGTGCGGCCGGTTGTGGTAGTTGTTCAATTCGCGCATGGCGAACAGGGCCCGCCGGTGCACCGGCTTTAAGCCGTCCCGCACATCCGGCAGGGCGCGCCCGACGATAACGCTCATGGCATAGTCGAGATAGGATTTCTTAAGTTCCTGCTCGATGGAAATGGTGTGCTTGATTTTCTCGTGTTCTTCAATCATGAATGACACATCCTATGGTATCTGCTCCCGAGAACCGGGAAAATGCGAATTGTTAGATGTCCAGCTCGGAGACCTCAAGGGCGTGCGTCTGAATGAAATCCCGGCGCGGCTCCACCTTTTCACCCATCAGGGTAATAAAAATGTCATCGGCCTTTTCCGCGTCGTCGATGGTCACTTGAACCAGGGTGCGTTTTTCAGGATTCATGGTTGTTTCCCAGAGCTGCTCGGGATTCATTTCACCAAGACCTTTATACCGTTGCAGCGAACTGCCCTTAAACGATTCCTTCCTGATTACCAGAAGCATATCATGCCAGTTAGCCGCCTTGAGCTGCTGGTTGCCCGTCTCCACCAGAAACTTCTGCTGCAGATATTCCTTGATCTGCGGAAAAAGGGTGATGGCGCGCCGGTATTCGGGAATGAGCGGAATCTGCGGGCCGATGGTGATGACCATATGGGCCTTATCCTTGATGGCGGCGTCAAACTCATAACAACTCGGTTTCCACCTGCAGGGCCGCAGATTGCCAAGGATCAGTTTTTTTCCGTTCAATTTGTTCTTCAGTCCCGCGACAAAATCCTCGTCGGCAAACTGATCGGCGGATTCTATGTCGTTCTCCAGTAAGAAGGTGACCATTTCTTCCCAAAGACTGACCCGGTCCAGAAAATCGAGAATCTTTTGATATGTCGATAGTTTTTTCAATAAATCTGGAAGGTTTTCAACGATGGTTTGGCCGGACTCACCATCCACCAAGAGCTTCATTGTGGCGCTGGCTTGCTGGAAAAGATACTGGTTAAGCGTCTCCTCATCGGTAAAGAACTGTTCCTTTTTGCCTCGCCCCAGACGGTAGAGAGGGGGCTGCCCGATGTAGACAAACCCGCCTTCCACCAGGGGCAGCATCTGCCTGTAAAAAAAAGTCAGCAGTAACGTGCGGATATGGGCGCCATCTACGTCAGCATCGGTCATGATGATGATTTTGTGATAACGCAGGGTGTCGAGTGAAAACTCGTCCTTGCCGATCCCGGTGCCCAACGCGGCAATGATCTGCCTGATCTCTTCGCTGGCAAGGATTTTGTCATAGCGTGCCTTTTCCACGTTCATGATCTTGCCGCGCAAGGGTAGAATCGCCTGAAATACTCGGTCTCTGCCCTGTTTGGCGCTGCCGCCGGCCGAATCACCCTCAACCAAAAAAACCTCCCGGAGCTTCGGATCTTTTTCCTGGCACTCAGCCAGTTTGCCCGCCATAAGCAGATCAAGGCCCGAGCCTTTTTTGCGGGAGAGCTCCTTGGCGCGTCTGGCAGCCTCCCGGGCGCGGGCCGCATCCACCACCTTGCCCAAAATTTTCTTGGCTTCTTGTGGGTTCTGCTCGAGGTAGATGGCCAGTTTTTCGTTACATACACTTTCGACAATGGACTTCACTTCGCTGTTGCCGAGTTTGGTCTTGGTCTGTCCCTCAAACTGCGGATTGGGAACCCGCACGGAAATAACACAGGTTAAGCCTTCGCGGACGTCGTCTCCCCCCATTTTTTCCCGCAAATTTTTTGGAACGATGTCGTCGCTGGCATAACGGTTAATGCATTTTGTTAAAGCCGCCCGAAAACCCGCGACATGGGTTCCGCCTTCCCGGGTGTTTATGTTGTTAACAAAGGAAAAAAGCCTTTCATTGTACCCGTCGAAATACTGAAAACCTATTTCCACCTGAACCTGATCCCTTTCACCGGTGATGATTATCGGCTGGGAATTGATCGGGGTTCTTTTCCTGTTAAGGTATTCCACATATTCCTGAATACCACCTTTGTAGTGAAATTCGTCTTCGGCGCCGCTTCGCTCATCTTTCAGATAAATTTTGACGCCGCGGTTAAGGAAGGCGAGTTCGCGCACTCGGGTCTGAATTATTTCATATTTGAATTCAGTGGTCTCGGTAAAAATAGTTGCATCGGGTTTAAAGGTGATCGTGGTGCCGTTGTGGGTGCTTTCCCCTATTTCTTCCACATCGCTTGCCCGTATCCCAAATCGGTACATCTGCCGATGAATTTTTCCGTTTCTTTTTATCTCGGCAACGGTCCATTCACTCAAGGCATTCACTACTGAAACGCCTACGCCATGCAGACCACCGGAAACTTTGTAGGTGGAATTATCGAATTTCCCGCCGGCGTGCAGCGTGGTCATTACCAACTCCAGGGCGGAAATATTTTCTTCCGGGTGTATTGCAACCGGGATGCCCCTGCCATTGTCTTCGACTGTTACACTGGTGTCTTTGTGAAGGGTGACTCTGATTTTCGTACAGTGTCCGGCTAACGCTTCATCTATGCTGTTATCAACCACCTCATAAACAAGATGGTGCAACCCTTCTTCGGCGGTATTTCCGATATACATGGAAGGTCTTTTCCGGACTGCTTCCAAACCGGCCAAAACCTTTATCTGCTCTGCTTCATATTCGTTAACATTTTCCACGGTGTTAATTATCCCTTCTTATTATTGACCAACGGGTATCCAAAATTTTCACGTTGGATATATAACTTTCTGGCTAATAAACAATTATATTTTCATTGGCATTATAATATTTACAAAACCAATATCATCTTTTCCTTCAATTAAACAAGGACTCTGCTCAGAATTTATATAAATATTTATAAATTCACTGGACATAACTTGAATAGCTTCAATAAAATATTTACAATTAAAACCTAATGCCAAGGTTTCTCCTTCATATTCAATTGTAATTTTGTCGGTTGCGCTGCCGTAATCCGTATTTTGCGAAGATAATATCATTATATTTTTTTGTATGTTTAAATGAACAGCGTTAAATATGCTTTCAGTGAAAAGGTTTGTTCTTCTCAATGATTCAAGAAATGTTTTTCTTTCAACCTCAATTGAATTTTTTCTATTAATTATTTTCAAAAGATTTTTGTAATCAGGAAAATCTCCATTCATTAATCTAATAATCATTAATGAATTGTTAGATTTTACAACTAACTGTTTATTATCAAATCCTATTTTTATATTATCATTTTCTGATGTTTCACATAATTTTCTTATTTCTAATATACCCTTTCTTGGTATTATTGTATTTTTATCTATATTAAGAGTAGATAAATCATCTTCAATCATAGTCTGCTTTATAGACAACCTGTGGCCATCCGATGATACCATTCTAATATAATTATTATTATCTATTTGTTCTTTTTCAAGTAAAGCTCCTGTCAAGGTAAAATTATTCTCTCTGTCATGAGCTATAGAAAAAAGAGTTTTATCTATTAGTTCTTTAAATAAATTGGCTTTAACATCAACAAGCATATCTTCATTATATTCAGGAAAATCCGGATATTCTTCGGAAGATATTCCAGCAAGATTATAGACACTAGTACCTGAAACAATTTTAACCCAATAATTATCCTGTTCTTCAATTGATATAAAATCAGAGCAAGATTCTTTTACAAGTTCATATAAAATTTTTGCTGGTAATGTTATAGAACCTTGACTAATTATATTGGCATCGAGCTCATTTTTAATACCAATTTCCAAGTCTGTAGCTATTAATTCAACATTATTTCCTTGTGATTTTATCAAAATATTAGACAATATAGCCAGTGTTCCTTTTTTTCCTGCGATATTTTGCAATAAAGAAAGGGAATATAAAAGGTTTTCCTTGGAAGCCTCAAATTTAATAGTCATAAATAAGTCCTCTTTCTTATTTAAGAAAACAAAGGGGTTAAAATATTGTTATTATTAAGGACGGCAACAAGTTAAAAAACAACTTAACTTTTTTAATTTGTTAATAAATTAATGTTTGATAAGTTTTTTAAAAAAGATAAGAAAAAAACAAAAGAGAGAAATTAACAAATTATTAAAAAAAAGTTAACACCACCACCCCAAAAAAGTTATACAACTATAGTTTATCGTCCGCGAAAATTCAACAAATATAACAGCGGGGGATTTTTATTATTTTTAATAAAAACAGGTGATTAATGTGTTTTCAACAAAAAGGATTTCACAACTAAAAAAGGATATTGAAAGCCTGTTTGAATCCGCCACAACCAATCATATTTTCCCGGGCGCGGTGTTAGGTATTTCTTTTGGATTGTCTCATGAAAAAAAGAAGTTGTGTTTTTTTTATGGAAAACACTCCTATTTCCCGGATCAGATTAACACAGCGAAAGAAACGTATTATGATCTTGCCTCTCTTACGAAGCCATTAGCGACAACTCTAGCTGTTTTATGTTTATTAAAAAAAAGTATAGTTTCCCTGAATGATACCCTGCCTTCTCTCCTGGCCGGAGATTGGGATGGAGAGAAAAAAAATATCACTCTCAAACAATTATTATCCCACTGCTCCGGTTTTCCTGCGTACCGGCCGTATTATGAAATAGCTAAAGGTCTTTCCTTTCAGGAGGCAAAGGAAAAAATATTCCTTCAGTTGTTCAAGGAACCGTTAGTTTACCATCCTGGTTCGAAATCAGAATACAGTGACCTTGGATTTATGCTTCTTGGTAGAATAATTGAAGAAAAGTCCGGGATTCTTTTAAATGAATACGTAGCGAATAATGTTCTGAAACCCCTTGGCCTGGAAGAAAATTTATGGTTTGGGGCATTGGATGGCGGTAATAAAAAAGGAATAATTTTTGCTCCAACCGAGAACTGTCCTTGGCGGAAGAAAATACTCTGCGGCGAAGTGCACGATGACAACTGCTATGTCATGGGTGGGGTTGCCGGCCACGCCGGTCTTTTCGGAAATATCGAGGGGGTGCTTTCCCTTACCTCCTTTCTGCTCGACCAATGGTATGGTCGGGCAGCCCATCCAAATTATGCGAACAAAGACCTGGCTTCTTTTTTCGCACGGGTGGGAGGCAGTACCTGGGCGTTGGGGTTTGATACCCCGGCACCAACAGCATCAAGTGGCGGCCGCTATATCTCTGAGAAAAGCGTTGGCCACCTGGGCTTTACTGGCACATCTTTTTGGATTGATTATCCTAGAAAACTCTCGATGGTGTTGCTTTCAAACAGGGTTCATCCTGACAGAAACAACAATAAAATAAAGGAATTTAGGCCGGTTCTCCACGACAGCATCATAAAAAATCTCTATCTGTGAAGGCCGTGAGCTGTCTCTGGCGCGCAGGAGAAACAAATAGGACAATTTTTTACAACGCAAGCTCCTCAACTATACCCTGGTGCATTCTTATTTGTTTTTTTGCCTGACGGGCCAGCTCAAGATTGTGGGTGATAAAAATAATGGTAACTTTTTGCTCCTCATTGATTCTACTGAAAAGTTCCATTATTTCCCGTTCGGTATCTTCATCAAGGTCACCCGTTGGTTCGTCGGCAAGGATTATTTCAGGATCATTCATCAGGGCCCGGGCAATGGCCACGCGGCGCTGCTGGCCGCCTGAGAGCTGCGAAGGATAGGCCAGTCCCTTTTCACCGATACCAACCAACTCAAGGCATCTCTGGGCCTTTTCCGCGTTGTCTTTTGCCTGTTGTTGGTCCGGGCTGAAGAGTGCCGGCAGCAGAACGTTTTCCGTGGCGGTCAATATTGGCAGCAGGCTGGCAAATTGGAACATGAAGCCGATTTTTTTGTTTCGATATTCTGACAGGCCGTTGTCATCAAGCTCACAAATATCGCAGCCGTTATAAAGCACCTGCCCGGAAGTCGGTCGTAAAATACCACCGACAATGGAAACCAGGGTCGTCTTTCCGGAACCGGAATGGCCGACCACGGAAAGAAACTCCCCCTGCTCGATGTTGAGTGAAACCTCGTTTACTCCCGGGATAATGGTGTCGCCAACCGTATAAAATTTATTTAATTTGATTATTTCGATCTGAGACAATTTATTCCTCTTTAATTACCAGAAGTGGTTCCATTTTTTTAATTCTGTTGATGGGGAGCAAGGCCCCTCCCACACAAATCCCTGATCCAAGGATCAATCCCGCCACCGCGATAACCAGCTGATGAACAAGATTAAGCTGGGCAGAGATGGTTTTGATCAAAGTAAAAGTGTGCACAAGCCAAAAGGCAAGAAGGGTACCCGCCGCAACACCGATGAGGCTGCCGATAATGCCCAACGTCAGAACTTCCAGAAAGAATAGCTTTGTGATATGCGACTCCTTGGCACCGATCGCCCGCATGATGCCGATCTCTTTGGCGCGTTCATTGGCGATTGCTGAAAAAATTGCCCAGACCAGAAAAATGGTCAACAGAGAGGAAAGGGTGATGGAAATCAGAAAAATTTTGTTTATATCTGCCAGTACATTGAGGAATTTTTCGCCCATATTGCTCCGGGCCACCACATCTACATCAACAATACTGCCCTCCACGACCCTTCCCACATAGTCAGGATCGGCACCTTTCTTCACCTTGGCAAAAATAATCGAGATCTCTCCCTTTTTCAGAGGGGACTTGCCGCTCTCAATGATGGCAGCCAGGTTTTCTTCGGTCATGAAGAGGGCGTTGTCCAAGCCGGTGCCGGTTTGTTCAAGAACTCCGACGATCTTAAATTTATTGTTGAAGATAGTGGTTTCCACCGCCAGCAGGCCGAGGCCCAGGTTTTCGTTCGTGCCGAAACCGGCAATGGCTTCCCCTCTCTGCAATGGCCGCCCCAGCGAACCCTGCAACCAGGGTTTTATGATGAAATCGTTCTCCGGGTCAAAAGCAATTATTCGCGTGGGAAGAATATCGCAACACAGGCCAGAAATTGAGGAAAGATAGGTCTGGTGGGTAAGGGTCTCAATGCCTTCGATTGCGGCTACCCGTTTAATCATCTCTTTGGGCATATAAAAAGCGGTGTGCTTTGATTCGAGCAAAAACTCTTCGGCAAAACCGCGCGCGCCAACCGGCACGATAATCAGATCAGCCCCCAGTCGGTCTGAGGATTTTTTCAGGCTGCTGCCCACACTGATACTGAAGGAAATCGCAAAGATTAAAAGGGATACCAGGATAGCAATGGCACTGATAAGGATGCCGCTTCTGAAAGGTTTTCTTTTCAGGTTCTTGAGGGCAACCGCCAGAAACGTGAATTTTTTCATGTTGGTTATCTGGTTGAAAGGTTATTAAAAACAAAACAAGGGGGTGCCGGATACTGTGTAACCCGGCGCCCCCCTTGTTTTCAATAGTTATGTTTATAGCTGTTCTGTCGGTTGGCTATTTCCAGTTGGCATCCAAGCCGCAAAGAACTGCCGTGCCTACCTTCTGTTCCTTGTGGCACGCGAAGCAGACCGAGGCGGATTTGCCTATGGTCTTTTTCGCTGCGACATCGTAGAGCAGCAGGGTGCCGTCCGTTGAATCCTTGCCTTCAAAATCTTTGGCTTTTTCACGCAGGGTAAGTACGGCATATTTGCCATCCGGGGTGGGCATGAAGTCATGGTTTTCGCCCGGCAGCGGGGTTACTTCATCCAGGACTTTCAGGGTGGCGGCATCAATGACATAGCCGCGGTCGGCTCCGGACTGGAACAGTGTCTTGCCGTCGGCAGTGAAGAACTGACGGAAGGTGATGGTGCCGCCGGAGGCGTCTTTCGGTTTGCCGGTGATAACACCCTCGGCCAGTTTAACCATCTTGCCCTGTTCCAATGCTGCCATGTCAAGCATGATCAGCTTGGTGTTACCATTAAATTTGGTGTGGCCGTCCGGCGACAGGTTCACGGTCAGGAGAAACTTTTTCATGTCCGGCGTGTTGATGCCGTGAGCAAACGTGGTCTCACCCGCCTTGATGCCGAGGTCATCGAAGAAGACCCGATGTTTCAGTTCCATTGTGGCCTTATCAAAAACATCGATGTAGCCTTCGTCGGCCATGGAAACCGGCATAAAGTATTTTTCAGACTGACCCGATGCACAGTAGTTGGCGCCGGTCCATTTTGCCCGCTCAGGAGCAGGGAATGCCGTATCCTTAACTACATTACCTGTTTTCAAATCGGTTTTGCCGACATGCAGATTACCACCCTTGGCGTCCTTGTCTTTCCAGGTGTCAAGCTTGTAGGTGGACCAGTACATGGTGTTTTTGTCTTTGGCATCGATTCTGGCATCATGGGTCGGGTGGGTGGCGCCACCGATATCAACCATATCAAGTTTGTCTACCTTGATGGGATTTTCTGTGTTGTTCGGGTCGATGGTAACATCGGCCTTTGCGAAATGCCCACCCATGCCGGCAACATACATGGTAGCGGAGTATGTCTTCGCGGCAGCCAAGGCCTCGGCAACCGGAGATTTGGAAGTAAGAGCGGAATAAGCCAGATAGCCACCGACCACAACAGACATTGCCACAACAGTTGATACAAATTTCTTCATGTTTCCCCCCGTTAGGAAATTTTTTTTTGATAAAAAATTATTCAGAAAATGGCAGTTGGTATTCGGACTGTTACCTCCTTAGCTTGAATTTTTCACTCATCCCCCTGCCGATGAATTCATCGGCAGGAATTCCGCGTTCACGAACGCATTACCAAAATTGGAGAATCAGACGATTCAGTATCAAGAAGGCACGAATATCATCCGGTTTGACCTTTGTTGAGCTGGTTTTTCCCGCGACAACTTTCTTGGGCTGGTTTTCCCTGCGACAAATTGCCACACATGCGATTTTTAATACCACGGTGTGGTATATTGGTCAAGAAAAAAAGCCACAGCGTGTTTCTTGGTCAAGGAAAAACAGTTCCTGTTGGCAAAGCCGCATGTCTGGTCAGAGAAATATTGCGGCACTATTTGATTGGTCTGAATCAAGCCCGGTTTAAGCAAAACGCAGATTTGTGAAACCAGCGCGATCGCGTACTGGCTACTTACTGTCGTTTTCTTAATCATGATGGTATGATTGAAGGAAACCGCCACACCTGACATGTTTATTGTGTAAATCCGCTTTAATTGAAAGGCGAAGGAAGCAACATTGTGTTCCGTATTTCTTTGACGAAAAACGAATGGCGACTACTGATCGGGTTTTTGTTCCTGTGTGTGCCGCTTGTTCTTTATATTGCCAGATCGCTTGATGATAACCGGCTAACCAGTTGGCAGTGGGTTTTCGCCACCAAGGGTGTGATTGGTTTATTTGTATTCTCACTTCTGGGCGTTGTAGTGGCGCTCCCTCTCTCGCTGCTTTCTTTTTCCAGGTTTAGGGTTCTCTTTCTTTTTCTGCTGTCGTTCTGTCTTGGAGCTTTGTTTTGGTCTGAACCCGAGGTTATCGTGGATGCGGCGCGCTATTTCAGCCAGGCAAAACATCTTGAATTGTTCGGAATCCAATATTTTTTCAGAGAATGGGGGAAGAACATTTTTGCCTGGACCGATCTTCCCCTGTTGTCCTTCTGTTATGGGTTGATTTTTAAATATTTTGGTGAGACACGGATATTCATCCAGTTTTTCAATACGATTCTTTTTTCGTTGTCGGTTGTGCTTGTTTACCAGCTTGGCAAAACACTTTGGGATGAGGAGGTTGGTTACTGTGCCGGCCTG
The DNA here is from genome assembly GCA_001799275.1 of Deltaproteobacteria bacterium RIFOXYD12_FULL_57_12. Taxonomy (GTDB): domain Bacteria; phylum Desulfobacterota; class Desulfobulbia; order Desulfobulbales; family BM004; genus YD12-FULL-57-12. The sequence continues at coordinate 78,321 of MGTE01000045.1, read as the reverse complement.
CTGCTGTTGGCTTTTCCTTATCTTTACACCCAGGTACCGCTCATGCTTGTTGACGTGCCGACGATGTTTTTTTTTCTGGCTGCTGTCTGGGCCTTTACCCGCGCAATGCAGTGTGGCGGTAATGGCCGAATAATTCTGGCCGCTGTTTTGCTGTGCCTTGCGATTCTTGCCAAGTATTCGAGCTGGCCCTTTCTTTCCGTGCTGGCCGTGATTTTTCTTATCTATCTGGCAAGATCGCCGCAGGCTTCTCTTAAAAGGGTTGCCGCCCTTGTTCTCTGTTGTCTTCTTCCTCTCATGATGTTTTTTATCTCGCAACAGGAGGTGGTTGTACAGCAGATTAAATTCCTGGCCGAGTATCAGAAGCCTGGCCTGGAACGCTGGGGCGAGAGTTTTATATCGACATTTTTCTTTCAGATTCACCCGGTGGTTTCTCTGGCGGCCCTTGCTTCCCTCGGGGTCGCCCTCAAAAAAAGGGATATCAAATATGTTGGTATCGCCTGGGTGGTGCTGTTGGTTCTGGTTATGCAAATTAAACGGTGCCGATATCTTATCCCGATTTTTCCCATGGTTGCCTTGATGGCCGCCTATGGTGTCTGCCGGATTAGCGACCGGCGCATCAGGATGTTCGTTGTTTTTGCCGCGATCAATACGTCCCTGGTCGTTGCCCTTATGGCGTATCGTCCATTCCTGCTTTCAATGGGGGAGATGAACCTGAAGGATGCCGGTCAGTTTATTGATACTTTGGCGGTGGATGGCGTGGAGGTCTTGACGCCGATCACGAAAGAGGTGGCGGTCCATCCGAAGATTACGGTTCCCCTCCTTGATCTGCACACCGACAAGAAGATAGTTTATCAGGATCTGCCTGTTTCCCGTCGCGAACTTGACAACCACGCTACCTCCCCCTTGCGGTTTACCTGGGAATTTCAATCACCGAAATTCTATGAAAACGGAAATAACGTGAAACCCGGGGCACTGGTCGTGGTGAGCGACAGCCCGGAGCTGCTGCTTCCCCCTGCTGCCCTGGAGAAGATAAAAGATTTTTCCCGGATCGACCGTTTCCAGAAGTCCACCGGCGTCTTCCTGCACCAAACCTTTGTTGCTGTATATCACAACTAGCTGAAATCATCAGCAAAGGTGCCACATCGTAGCATGTCGAATTAGCATAACTACAAAGTTGATTGGCAGCTATCCCGCCGAAATTTTTGATCATAGCGCAACGGACCGGTGCCACAGCGTGTCAGCCTTTTTGCTTGACAATTACAATTGGACAAATTAATCACAAGAAACGTTTCGAAAAGAGAATGAGGGAGTGTTCGGGGCTGTTCGGCAGAGCAGAATTGAGGCGGCGGCAGATGTTCAGTAGATAAAACTAGAGGGGGAGGCAAAAGCAGAAAACGAACGGGGTGGGCAGTGTGGAGAAAGAATTTCGATAGTATTTGAAACAATATGAGGGGAGGAAACCTAAACATGGAAGAAAAAAGGAATGCCATGTGGGCGTACCTGATTACCGGAGCGATGATTCTAATCAGTCTCCTGTATTGGGCAACCGATGTTTATTACATGTATATGGTGATCTACATCTGGTTCGGGTTCGCCTACGGTATGATGCTGCAGTACGGAAGGTTCTGTTTTGCCTCAGCATCGCGTGATTTAATTGCCGCAGGGGTGCCGCGCATGGCGGTCGGCATCATGGTGGCGCTCATCTTTTTCAGCTTTATCCAGGCAACACTTGAGTCCGTTAACATGAGTACCTTTCATGCCGCGCCCTTTGGCATTCACATGCTGATTTCAGGCGCGGTGTTCGGAGTGGGCATGTGTCTGGCTGGCGGCTGTGCCTCCGGCTCCCTGTACAAGGTGGGCGAGGGCAACATGACCTCACTGCTGGCGGTAATTTTCGGCCTATGCCTTGGTCAGGCGATCTTTGTGGATACGGGCGGTGTGTTCAACAATCTTATGCCCCAGGCCTGGGTTGACAAGGCCATGCAGACTCAGGCCGGCATGCTGCAGGCTGGCATCAACCTTCCGGTCAATTCCTGGTTTGATTATTATCTGGCAGGTTATATCTGGCACCAGCCCTCGTTTACCATTGCCAAGCTTATTTCCGGCGGCCATCCAACCGCGATCCATTTTTTTGTGGGCAATGCGTTCATTAACGCGATGCTGCCCGCCCTTATCATATTGACCCTCATCTATTTCTTCTATCCCCGCAAGAATTTCATGAAGAAGAGAAAGAAGGAGATGAAGAAGGCGGGCAAGGAGCCGGTTACCGGCTTTAGCGATGAAATGGCCGGTATCTGGGCCATGATCACCTCTTCCAAGCGAACCAGCTGGATGGGCATCCTGGTGGGTATCACCGCTGGCCTTCATATTCTGACCATGGCCGGCATCCAGAAAAAATTCGGGGTTACCAATTTTGGCGCCCTGCTGAAGAGAATGGGCCATTTTTCCGATGTCTCTCTGAAAGGCGAGGTCTTTGATCCGGGCTACTGGTACATCACCAGCCAGGAAGGCCAGTTGGGCGCCTGGATTCTCGAGAAGTTCGGTTGGAACATGCATGACAACATCTTTTTCGGGTTTGTAAACGGTTTGCCCGAGCCCATCCGCAATCCGGCTCTCTGGATGTCCCTGGGCATTATTTTCGGCGCCATGGTCATGGCCCGGTTGAGCAATGAATTTAAATTCAAGCTGCCTTCGACAGAACTGATCATTTGGGGCGTGTCCGGTGGTATCCTCATGGGTTTCGGTTCCCGGCCTTCCCTTGGCTGCAACATCGGCGGGTTTTTCATCAGGGCGGCCGGTGGAGATCCCAACGGCTGGGGATACGGTGTCGGCATGATTGGGGGGGGCTTTATCGGGGGAACCTTTTTGAACTGGTTCACGGAAAGAAGAATGCGGCAACAGATGGCGGACTTCTAGTTAATTAATAAAAATAATAAGTTGGAGGTAAAAACCATGGCTGAGATGAAATTTGAGAAAGTAAGCGACACTGAATATAATCTGGATGTCTGCGGCTTTGTTTGCCCGCATCCCCAGCTGTATGCCAAAAAGTCTCTGGAAAAAATCGCTGAAGGCGCCATCCTGAATCTTGTTTTTGACAACCCCTCTTCCAAGGAAACCATTGTGCAGATGTGTGAAGCGGCTGGCAATGATATCATTGAATCGAAGACCGAAGGCGGCAAGATTTACCTTAAAATCGAGAAAGGTTGATTTGTTAACGGAGCGAAGAAGGCGTCGGAGAGCTCTCCGACGCCTTCTTCGCAGGTTTTTATGATAAGGCAGTCAGTTGGCAGAGAGAAGTCATTAAAAAGTTTCCTGAGGAGGGGAGGAAATACATGAAGACACATGTTTCGATTATTATCATCATCCTGGTGGGGATCCTGGGCTTCATCATCGGCTACAGCGTTGCCCCGACAGATGTGAGCGTGGTCCGGCACAGCGTGGCCGCGCCAGCAAAGGCGCCGGCTGCCGCTGGCGGACAGCAAGCTCCGGCCGGTGGTGGCTACGGCTCAGCTCCTGCTGCTCCGGCTGGTGGTGGCTACGGCACAGCTCCCGCGGCTCCGGCCACTGGCGGTTACGGCTCAGCTCCTGCTGCTCCGGCCACTGGCGGTTATAGCGCTGCTCCTGTTGCTCCTGCCACTGGCGGTTATGGTGCCAAGTAGCAAAGGTCATCCGCATGTCTTTTTAAAATAGACAGGGGAGCGAAGAAAATATGAAAAAGATATTGATTGCTGTAGATGATACTAAGAGTTCGAAAGAAATTTTTTCCAAGTGTATGCAGATATGCAAATGCATGTCACCGGAAGAGATAATTCTCCTTTATGTTGAAAAATTTGAAGGCAAATCCCTGATCGACGAAATGCTGGGAGATGCCGAGCTTGGCACCCTGAAAGAAGTTCTTGAAGGCACGGAATATAAAGAGGCACTGGACCGGCGGGCTGCGAACGTCTTGAATTATTACAAAGGACAACTCGCGGCAGGTGTTCCGGGTCTCAATGTCAGAACTGAGATTAAGTCCGGTCATCCGGCCGAACAGATTGTGGCCGTAGCCAAGGCTGAGGATGTAAGCATGATCCTGATCGGCTCCAGAGGCCAACGGGCCGCCAATCTATTGTTCATGGGCAGCGTCAGCCGCGAGGTTGCCAATACAGCCGATCGGCCGGTCTTGATTGTTAAATAACATCGGCCCCGGCAAGGGTGCATGGAGTTTGTTTTACTGACAAGCGGCGTTGTCGCTTGCCAAGTATCCGCGGTTGTTTTACATACCAGAAAGACTACAGGCATGTTCTGTTGGTCTTTCTGGTATTTTTTTGTTCTAGAGAGAGATTGTTTCAGGGCCAAGGCAACGTTCAATAACGGGATCAGCGAAAAATGAAGTGTGCACTTATCATTCCGGCCTGGGTGCCGGATGAGATTTTTTCATCAAAAACCGCCGGCTCCCAGATCAATTACTGGCAACCGCTCGGGACGTTGTATGTAGCTTCCTCTTTGATTCAGGCCGGCCACGAGGTTCGATTTTTCAATGGTGCCTTTATGAGCCAGGCCGCAATTCTCCTGGCTGTCGAAGAATTTCGGCCGGAGTTTGTCGGACTCTATTCCACCACCTTTGGCTGGCCCAAGGCCAAACAGACCGCCCGTGATTTGAAGACCAGGCATGGCCATCTTTTTATCGCGGTCGGCGGCCCGTATCCCATTGCCATGCAGGAAAAATGTCTTGAGGACTGCGAGGCTATCGATGCCACGGTCACCGGCGAAGGCGAATTGACCGTGCCGGAGATGGTGGCGCGGTTAGCCAGTTGCCAATCCCTGGCCGGCGTGGCTGGCGTGGTGTATCGCGACCAAGATGCAATCAGGAAAAATCCGACCCGGCCGCTCATTACCGACCTTGATGCATTGCCGCCTCCGGCCCGCGAATTGCTGGGCGATGCCGATCACTATATCCCGCCGCCGGCCACTTACAAACGGCGGCCGGTGGCCGTGCTCATTACCTCCCGCGGCTGCAATCGGCGTTGCCTGTACTGCTTTCAGATCGACAAAAGCCGGAAAAGTGGAATCCGCTATCGGTCCGTGGCCAATGTCATGGCGGAAATAGAACTCATCCTCAGCCAGGGCTATAAAGAGATCAAGTTTATCGACGACACCCTGGCCGCCGATTACGACCGGGCCATGGAGATCGCCCGACAAATCAAGGCCAGGGGGCTGGATTTCAGTTGGTTTGCCTCTGCCTGCGTCAACCAGGTGGATAAGCCGCTGCTGCAGGCCTTTAAGGATGCCGGTTGCTGGGCCGTGCTCTTTGGGGCGGAAAGCGGCGTCCAAAAGGATCTCAACACCATCCGCAAGGGGATCACCCTGGCCCAGATCAGACTGGCGGTCAAGGCGGCCAAGGAGGTCGGCCTCACCGTGTATACCCCGTTTCTTTTCGGCATTCCGGGACAGACCTTTGCCGATGGCCTGCAGTCCATCGAATTCGCCTGCGAGCTTGATCCGGATATTGCCAACTTCCATGCCATCACGCCATTTCCTGGCACTGAACTCTACGACAACATAGAGAAGTACGGAACGATGTCAACGAATTTGCAGGATTTCTCCTATCAGGGTGCGGCCTTTGTCCCCTACTCGATGACCAGGGAGCAGATTGCCGAGTTGCGCCAGATTGCCTTCCGCCGATTTTATTCCCGGCCCCGTTTTCTTGCGCGCCGTCTTCTTAAGATTCGCACTGGCAATGATTTACGAGCAGCCCTGTACGGGCTGCGGAGCATGTTTTGGCTCTGGGCAAAAAGCGGTGTCTTCAGGCGTTCCTGAGCGTTTCACAGAGAATAAATATCCACCCGTGATTCGTCTCAAACGAGAAGAACAGGTTTATATTGACGACCGTCTTCCCGTTTAGCATTATTAACCCAAAGTGTTTGCAAACGACCGCAATTCGTAGAGAGTGGCCAGGTGGCTGGCCGTTTGCTTGATTCTCAATTATTTAAGGGGGGTGGCGTATGAGAAAAAATGTGGTGGCGCTGGCGGTGTTGTTTCTCTGTCTGGTGGCGGGTGTCGCGGTCTGGGCCGATTCGCCCGTTTTCAAAGCGGTTGCCGGAGACAAGGTCTACGTCTGTGCCTGCGGTGCTGATTGCACCTGCAATACCTTATCCAGCAAGCCGGGCACCTGCGGCTGCGGCAGCGCCCTTGTGGAGGGCAAGGTAGTAAGTGTGGGCGAGGGCAAGGCGGTCATTGCCATCGGCGACCGGCAACAGGAGTTCAGCACGGTTGGCAAGTATGCTTGTGCCTGCGGCGGCGGCTGCACCTGCAATACGATCAGCCAGAAGCCGGGTACCTGCGGCTGCGGGGCACCGCTCAAGCAGGTCGAATAAATCTGGTCGTTTTTTTCAAGGAAGGCCGCGAGTTCCGTTGAGTGAACCGCGGCCTTTTCTTTGCGCGGGCAAGAAATTTAAGGGGTTTTAGTGCTCAACTCAAGGCCGAGCCGGCTGGGCGTACTTGCAGATATTCCTTCAGCAGGGTCGGATAGAGGCGCGGGTTAAAGAGGATGTTGGTCATGAAGTAGCACTCATGTGTGCAATGGCAGCCGTTGTTTCTGATGCGGGCCAAGACCCCTTGCGCCTGCCCGGAGGCCAGCACCCGATTGATGTTAAGGTCGTGGTCCCGGACATTGCCGAGGCCCATGGTGAATGATTCGCAGGGAAAGAGTTCGCCGGTTTCGCTGAGCACCAGATTGAGGCGACCGGCATAACAGGGGATGAGCCGCCGGTTTTGACGGGCGGTTTCGTAGATCAGCCGGCGCTGGATAATATCCTGCGCCGCCTTGAGCCGCGCCCCTGGAAAGCGATAGATGGCAGCCGCCTGCGTCTTGAGGTTGGCCTCCAGCCTGGTGATGACGGCGAGGTATTTTTTAAGCTCCACTTCTTTTAGGCCGTTTTCCGCCATCTCCCCCCGGATCAGGGAAACGGTATGTGTCTTGATCCGTTCCATCCGGCCCACCTTGTCAATCAGTTCCGCCATCACCTCCTGATTCTTTGCACAGAAGACCGAGTTGATTCCCAGGTCGAAGTTGGGAAATTGGTCCAGCAGTTCCCCTAGGGCGGCGTAGGTTTCCATGGTTTTCCGATAGCAGCCCGGCACCCCCCTGATCGCGTCATGCAGGGTTTCATCGCCGTCCAGGGAAAGCTTGACCACAATGGTGCTCTTGGGGCAGGCGCGGAGGATTTCGCTTACCACCTCCTTGATCCGGCTGGTCAGCAGTCCGTTGGTCGGGAAGAGAATAATGGCCGGCTTGTTTCGTTTATAAAAAATCTTTGTTATTTCTGGTAGATCCTCACGCAAAAAGATCTCGCCGCCGGAAAAGGCTAGCCAAAGCAGATTTGGCAGCGAGGCGGCAATGGCATCGATTTCGGCTAGGGAAAGCTCGGCTGGCAATGATTCGCTGTGTGCCTCGCGGTTGCTGTAAAAACAAAAAGGACAGCGGGCGTTGCAGCGTTTGGTCACAAAAAAGGTGAACTGCAGGGGACGGCGCTTGCAGAAAACCGCAGCGATATGACGCAGTGGACTATAGCGCATCAACGAAGTCCTTTTTTGAGGTAAAGGACAATGCCGACGGCGGCGCCGGCCCCAACGGCAGGTGGATAGACCAGCAGATAATAGAGGGCTGCCGCCAGCATGAAGCCTGGACCGGCCGCGCGGAGAAAGGTGGCCAAGAGGGCGCGGTTGAGTATGATGTTTCCGGCACAGAGGATCGGGACGGGCATAAGCCAGGCAACCTCTTGAAAGATATGACCGATAACAAACAGCGAAAAAACAACAAACCAGGCGACCACATTGGTTTTCAGTTCCCTGGAGGCTGTGCCCGAATCAGCGAGCAGGTCTCGGTTTTGCAACGAATACCGTGTCCAGTAGCAGGATTTGCGAAAGGCGTTGCGGAGCGAGGAAACAAAGGTGAAGTTGAAGATATGGCGGACTAGGATAGCGGGCTCCATGACCAGCCGGTAGCCGTTTTTTCGCAAGCGATGGCTGAGCTCCACATCCTCGATGATTGGCATGAATTTTTCCGGAAACCCGCCGGACTTTCTGAAGTTGACAGCGGAGATCACCAGGGCGTGGGAAGCGATGTAGTCCGGATTTTTCAGATGTTTGGTTTCGGAATAGTGGATGAAGGCCGACTGAAACAGGCTGAAGAAGCCTGGATCGTGGGGCCGCAGGGTATAGGTGCCGCCGATGACGGCTTCTGGGCCGTGCAGGGCAATGGCGGCCGCGGCGCGTTCCAGGGCATCGGGCTCCAGCAGGCAGTCGGCATCGGTGAAAAAGAGGATTTCGCCGGCACTGTGGCGGGCGCCGGTATTGCGGGCCACGGCCGCGCCGGCATGGCATTGCAACCGGTGCAGTTTGCAGCGCGGGAAATCCCTGATGATGTCGAGGGAATTATCCGCGGAACAGTCATCCACGACAAGGACCTCGAAATTCGCATACCGCGAGGCAAAGGCCGCGTGAAGACAGTTGCCAAGGGTGGCGCCGCCGTTGTGGTTCGGGATGATTATGGAGATCAGTGGCGCCATGGGCAAGGTCATAATTCGTAAGCGGTCACAGGGCACCACATCTCCTTTGGCATCGGCCTGTCCGCATACCTGATGTATAGCGAACAGGCCTCTTTCGCGGATCTGCGGCACCCTGTAACCGCTTACTGGCTTGGAAGCTGGGCGCTGTATGTGGTCTCATTGCTCTGTGATCAGTTCATAATTCGGGTGAGGCTGCGGAACGATGAATGATCATGGCGGCGGGCAGGGGAAGCCGGGAAGGTGCAAGACGACGGGTTGCGGCGCTGCCGGAAGGGTTTCAAGCCCTTCCGGCAGGCGATGATCTGGGATCAGAACCAGCAGACCGTTTTGTCGGCAGCCAAAACCATGTCCACCAGCTTGTCGTAATCCGGGTTTTCAACGTTGAGATTGAAGCTCGTACACTCCCTGTCTTCGGAGACGATCTCCACAAGTTTTTTAATGATATCGTTTGGTTCGGATCTATATACATGCAGCATCTTCATAGTAGTTACTCCTGCGCTCTCTGATTAATTGCCGTAGGGAACGATAAAATCCACATCGCGAAGTTTCTGGCCAAGCTCTTCAATGGAGATAAGGGTCAGGCCGTTATCCTGATTGGCTGGCACCAGGGTGAAGGCGTCGCCTTCCATGTCGCGGATCCATTCAAGGTTTTCCTTGTTGTAGTCATCGAAGGGTGCCAGGGTGTGGCTCAGAACCGCACAGAAAGCATAGTGGTTTGCCACGGAAAGCCCCAGGGTGGAGCGCATCCCGTCAAGAATATCTTTTTCATCAGTACACGTATCAAAAAGAAAAAACACTTTTGCCATGGTGCGCGCCCCCTATAAAGTCATATAGCATTCATAGTTTGTAAGGATATCGCCGTGCGACGACTGGGTTGACATCTTTTTTTCCGTGAGACCTTCTGGGATGTCGTTGATCGGGTCATACCCCATTTTTTTATAGCTGTCGGCGCAGATGTAAACATCCGCAATCTTGCACAGGGCCGGGAAGCTCGGATCCTTGCAGAGCAAGGTCCCTTTCCAGGTAAAAAATATTTTTACCTTTGAGCCCTTGGCCGTCGCCGCCTTTGCGACCCCCATAACATGTTTCATGTTGTTGGGGTTTGTTACGAAAATACCTAAACTCTTTGCCATGTTTTCCTCCATCACTTTCAGTGGGTTGGAACCGCGGTTTCGCGTGATTCCAACACAGGGTTTCCGGGTTCAGCCCTTCTTGAGATAGTATATATAAGAACCAGCCGCTTCTTCCCTGCTGCCAAGGAAGGTGTGGCCAGCGTACTTGCACCAGCCGGGCAAGTCGACTTGCGAACCAGGATCCGTGCCTAGGACCGCCAAGACCTGGCCGGACGCCAGTTTTTCCATGGCCTGCTTGGCCTTCAGCAGGGGCATGGGGCAAGTCAAACCCTTGGCGTCTATCGTGACATCGGGAGCAATGTCATCAAGATCCATTTTGCCGGGCCTCCGACCAGATTCGGTGCAACACAGGGAAAATCACATCTGTCATGGCTGATAACGATCAAAGTACCACAAAATGGTACAACAAATCATGGTTAATATCTTGAGAAAAGTGAATTCACACTCATTATTTTTTTTGCTTTTTGCTCTTTTCAACAGGGATATTCGTGGCGGCGTCAAATAGCAGCAGCAGTAGCTCTTGCAGGCAAACTTTTAAAAAAATCCCGGGCTTTTTTCCGATTCGCCAGTTATTTCTATGGCGCGCTGTTAACTAATCAGGGTAGCTTTTCGTATTAGTATTATGGAAGCATGCGGTGGGGCCGGACTTTTTTCTGACTCAAATACTTTACCAGTAGTTTGATAAGAGATGCAAGGACAAGCAGAGGCACGACAGAAATTACGGCAGCAGGTCCTAGCCGGAAGGGATGCCCTTTCCCCCGGTGAGCGGCACCGGAAAAGTGTGCGAATTGGGGCAATGCTCTGGCAGCTTCCGGTTTTTCTTGAGGCCAGGATACTGTGTATCTATGTCAATTTTCGAAGCGAGGTGGAAACCCTGCCGCTTATCCGCCAATGCCTTGCCCGTGGCCAGACAGTAAGCGCGCCTGTAACCGTCTCTCGGGAGGTGCGGTTGATCCCGTATGCGCTTGTCGATCCGGACGTTGATCTGCGACCCGGTTACTGCGGGATTCCGGAACCGGATGCAGGCCGGCTTTCAGCGGTTGACCCGCAGATGATCGATGTGGTAATTGTGCCGGGCAGTGTTTTTGACGCCCACGGCGGGCGGCTTGGGTACGGGGGCGGTTATTATGACCGATTTCTGCAGAACGACGCCCGCCGGGCCTGGCGGATCGGGCTGGCTTTCGAAACGCAGGTGGTATCCCGGGTGCCGACGCTCTCCCATGATCAACCCGTGCATTATCTGATAACCGAGGAAAGGGTGATGGCGGTTGGCGGACAACCCGGGGTAATTGCATGAAAAAAACAGCGGTCTTTATAAACAAACTATTTCTGGACCATCAGCCCGGGTTTCAGCATGTGGAATCGCCCGAGCGGCTGGCGGTGATTTACGAACAGTTGGCACGCCCGGAATTCCAGGCGCGCTATCTATTTCCCAAATTTTCCGCGGCGACCCCCGAGATGCTGCAGCGCATCCACACCCCGGCGCATGTGGCGCGGGTGGCGGCCACTGCCGGCCGACCCTTTGCCAGCCTTGATCCCGATACCCAGACATCGCCGCAGTCGTATGAGGCGGCCCGCCTGGCCGCCGGCGCAGTCATCAAGGGGGTGGAAATGGTGATGGCCGGTGCGTGTGACAACGGCTTTGCCCTGGTAAGGCCGCCGGGTCATCATGCCGAGGCGGATCGGGCCATGGGGTTCTGCCTGTTCAACAATATCGCGGTGGGCGCCCGGCACGCCCTTGACGCACTTGGCGCAACAAGAATTCTGCTGGTCGACTGGGATCTGCATCATGGCAACGGCACCCAGCACAGCTTCTACGATACGGATCGGGTTCTCTATTTTTCAACGCACCAGTATCCTTATTATCCTGGCACCGGCGGGGTGGACGAGGTCGGCGTGGGCCGCGGCAAGGGATTCACCATTAATGTGCCGTTGCGCGGCGGACTGAATGACAGGGCATACCTGCGTATTTTCAATGAAATCCTGGCGCCGGTCGCCAGACAGTACAGACCGGACCTCATCATGGTTTCGGCCGGATTTGATATTTTTGTCGGTGATCCTCTGGGCAGCATGGCTGTCACGACCCAAGGTTTCGCCGGGCTAGCCAGGATTTTGACGAAACTTGCCGAGGAGCTTTGCGACGGGCGTTTATTTATGGTCCTTGAGGGCGGCTACAATCTGGAAGGCCAGAAGGACGGGGTGCTTGCCGTGCTGGCCGAATTGTCGGGCCATGGGTACGGTCTGCCGGTGAACGGCGCAGACAATAAATTTTTGAGTCAGGGGGAGATCCAGATCCCCGGCTTGAATCAGACCCGGGATATTGCAAAAAAATACTGGAACATATAGAGTAGTTGGCCGTGTCTGGATCGGAAAATAAAAAAGGCAGCATACTGATCGTCGATGACGATGACGCCGTTCGCGGCGCCATCCGTGCCGTTCTCGAGACGTTCGATTATGACGTGGTGGCCGTGGCCAGTGGCCAGGAGGCCATGGCTGCGGTTTGCGAAAGCATGGATGTCGTTATTCTGGACATCAATATGCCGGGCATGGACGGTTTTGCCACCCTGAAGCAATTGAACGAGAGGGGGGTGGAGATTCCGGTTCTTTTTCTGACCGGTGCCGGGTCGATGGATAACG
>MGTE01000045.1:59554-65992 GCA_001799275.1 Deltaproteobacteria bacterium RIFOXYD12_FULL_57_12 | reverse complement strand
ACAAGGCCTACAAGGAGCAACTTGAGGCCGAGGTCAAGGCCAAGACCCGCGAGCTGGCGGAAAAGAACAAGCTGCTGGAAAAATACAGCCGGCACCTGGAGGAGGCAGCCCTCAACATCATGCTGACTCTGCAGACCGCCATGGAAGAAAAGGATGGGTATACGGCCGGCCATACCGTGCGGGTCACCGAGTACGCCCTGAAGATCGGCCAGGCCATGCAGCTTTTAGGGGAGGATCTGCAGGTTCTGGAACGTGCCGCCCAACTGCACGATATCGGCAAGCTGGTGATCGATACCAGTTCGATTAGAAAACCCGGCCCGTTGAGCGATAAGGAATGGGACTGGGTGAAGAAGCATCCCGAGGTGGGTCGAAATATTGTAAAACACCTTGGTTTTCTCCGGCGAGAGGAGTTCATTATCCGCCATCACCATGAACGGGTCGATGGCCGGGGGTATCCCTCGGCAAAGGGCCGCGCTGAGTTGGATGTGCTGACCAGGATCATCACGGTGGCGGACAGTTATGATGCTATGACCTCCAGGCGGGACTATAAACCAAATAAAACAAAGGCGGAGGCGATCGATGAATTGCGACGCTGCGCCGACACACAGTTTGATCCGGCCGTGGTCGAGATCTTCGTTGCCATTCTGGAGTCGGACGAAGAGCAGGATGAGTTGATTGACCGCCAGTGAATTATTCTGGAGTCCTCGGCGTTTTTATTTATGAAATCTGATTCTGTCAACGGACAGAAGACCTGTTATTGGAAACAAAAATGAAAATCACACCTGAAGAAACAGAACATGTTGCCAGGCTGGCCCATCTGGACTTGAGTGCGGTCGAAGTACACGCCATGACCGAGCAGCTTGACCGGATTCTGTCGTATGTGGCTAAACTCAATGCCTTGGAGACGGAAGGTGTCCAGCCAACCACCCATGCCCTTGCCATCCACAATGCCTTTCGTGCGGATGAGGTGCATTCATCCCTGACGCAGGCCGAGGCCCTGGCCAACGGCCCGCAACAGAACGGCGAGGCCTTTGTCGTGCCCAGGATTATCTGAGCGGTGGCGGCTAGAGCCGCGCGCAAGGCAGGACGGATGAAAGTGTACTTGAAAACATTTTGAGGAAAAACGTGGAGCTTTATTCCCTGACCATACATGAAGTAAAGGAATTGCTGGCCAGTCGGGAGGTGTCGGCAACCGAAGTCACCCGCGCGCTGCTGGACCGGATCGCCGCGGTGGAAAAACAGGTCGGTGCCTTTACTACCCTGGCGCCGGAAATGGCCATGGCGCAGGCAGTCGCTGCCGATCGTCTGCTGGCGGCCGGCCAGGGCGGGGCGTTGTGCGGGGTGCCGGTTTCGGTTAAAGATGTGCTCTGCACCAAGGGGTTGCGTACCACCTGCGGCTCTCGCATCCTGGAGAATTTTTTGCCGCCCTACGATGCCACCGTGGTGGAGAAGCTGAAAGACGCCGGCGCCGTTATTGTCGGCAAGGTGGCGATGGATGAGTTTGCCATGGGTTCGACCACGGAGAACTGCGCCTTTGGCACACCAAGGAATCCCTGGAATCTCGACTACATCTGCGGCGGTTCCAGCGGCGGTTCGGCAGCGTCCGTGGCCGCGGATGAATGCTATGCCTCCCTGGGTTCCGATACAGGCGGCTCCATCCGTCAGCCGGCCTCCCACTGCGGAGTCGTGGGACTGAAGCCCACCTATGGCCGGGTCTCCCGGTTCGGGCTCGTGGCCTTTGCCTCTTCTCTGGATCAGGTGGGACCGCTGACCAAGGATGTGCGGGACTGCGCTCTGCTGATGAACGTAATTAGCGGCCACGATGCCAGGGATTCCACGTCGGTGGCGCAGGCGGTGCCAGATTTTACCGCTGCTTTAACCCCGGGACTTACCGGTCTGCGGATCGGCATTCCCAAAGAATACTTCGGGGCCGGGCTGGATCCCGAGGTGGAGCGGGCGGTCCGGCAGGGTATTGCAACATTGCAGGCCGCCGGCGCCGAGATCGTCGAGGTCTCTTTACCCCATACCGACTACTGCGTGGCGGTTTATTATCTGGTCGCTCCGGCCGAGGCCAGTTCCAACCTGGCCCGTTATGACGGCGTTAAATACGGTTTTCGGGCCCGCGCGGCCGAAACTCTGGCTGACATGTACCGCAACACCCGTTCCCAGGGCTTTGGCGACGAAGTAAAGCGACGGATTCTGATCGGCACCTATGCGCTTTCCTCCGGCTATTATGATGCCTATTACAAAAAGGCCTCCCAGGTGCGGACCCTGATTATCGAGGATTTCAAAAAAGCCTTTGCCCAGTGCGATGTGCTGGCCTCTCCCGTAGCGCCTACCCCGGCTTGGCGGCTGGGCGAGAAGAACGATGACCCGCTCAGCGTCTATCTGTCCGACATCATGACGATCTCCGCCAATCTTGCCGGCATCCCCGGCATGTCGATCCCCTGCGGGTTCAGCCAGGCCGGCCTGCCCATCGGCCTGCAGCTCCAGGCCGCCCATTTTCAGGAGGAAAAACTGCTGGCCGTGGCCTATAATCTGGAGCAGCGGCTGACCATTACGCCGCCGCGCCCCAAGGCCGTATAGGCTTTTAACCAACCTTTTCAGGACATGATGGTGAAATTCAGGATTGCGCCCCATATCGAATCGCTCGTTCCCTATCCGCCGGGCAAGCCGCTGGAGGAGCT
Source organism: Deltaproteobacteria bacterium RIFOXYD12_FULL_57_12 (assembly GCA_001799275.1). GTDB lineage: Bacteria > Desulfobacterota > Desulfobulbia > Desulfobulbales > BM004 > YD12-FULL-57-12. The sequence continues at coordinate 63,305 of MGTE01000045.1, read as the reverse complement.
CGAACGGGAATACGGCATCACCGGCTCCATCAAGCTCGCCTCCAACGAAAACGCCTGGGGGCCGTCGCCGAAGGCGGTCGCCGCCATCCGCGAGGCCCTGGTCAACCTGCATCGCTACCCGGACGGCAGCTGCCACTATCTCGGCGCCAAACTGGCGGAGCGACTCGGCGTGCAATCGTCGCAGATCATTTTCGGCAACGGCTCCAACGAGATCATCGGCCTGCTGATCACCGCGCTGGTGGCGCCGGGCGAGGAGGTCATCACCTGCCAGCCGACCTTTCTCATGTACCAGAAGCTGGTGCAGGTCCAAGGCGCCTGCAACCGGATCGTGCCGCTCAAAGACATGCACCACGACCTGCCAGCGATCCTGGCGGCGATTACGGGAAAAACCCGGTTGATCTTTCTCGACATTCCCAACAACCCGTGCGGCACCATCATCACGAAGGCGGAGTTTGAAAATTTTCTGCGGCAGGTGCCTGAACAGGTGGTGGTGGTGCTCGACGAGGCCTATGTGGATTTTGTCGACCCAAAGGTGCGCCTTGACGCCCTTGCCTATCTGCCGGACCGTGAGAATGAGCCGGCCTTGCGGAAAACCGTGGTCACCCTGCGGACCTTTTCCAAGGCTTACGGTCTTGCCGGGCTCAGGATCGGCTACGGCGTGATGGCGGCGAAGCTGGCCGGCTATCTGCACCGGGTCCGCCAACCGTTTAACGTCAACAACCTGGCCCAGATCGGGGCGCTGGCCGCTCTCGACGACGAGGAGCATTATCGCCGCACCCTGGATGGCACCGCCGCCGGCATGGCCTGGCTTGCCAAAGAGGTGGCCGAACTCGGCTGCCGGCCCCTGCCCTCGCATACTAATTTTTTCCTGATCGATGTGCTGGGCAACGGCAAAAAGCTCTATGAGCAGATGCTCTCCAAGGGGGTAATTGTCCGGCCCATGCAGGCCTACGGCTTCCCCAACCATATCCGGATCACCGTCGGGCAGGAGGCGGAAAACCACCGTTTTGTCGCGGCGCTCGCCGCAAGTATGCAGGAGCTTGGCTATGTCTGAAAAAAAAGGCGCGGTGGTTACCATTGACGGGCCGTCCGGCTCGGGCAAGAGCACGATCAGCCGGATGCTGGCCGCACGGCTGCACTACACCTATCTGGATACCGGCGCCATGTATCGGGCCGTGGGGCTCAAGGTCCGGCAGGCGGGCATTGATCTGGACAACCCGGCCGACCGGCCCCGGTTGGTTAAGCTCCTGGCCGAGCTTGATTTGCAACTGGCCCTGGCCGCACGGGCAGGCGAGGAAACCCGGGTGTTTCTGGACGGCGAAGAGATCAGTGCTGCCATCCGCACCGCGGAGATGGGCCTGGTGGCCTCGCGGGTTTCGGCCGAGCCTGTGGTACGGCAGAAACTGACTGAGATGCAGCGGCAATTCGGACTGCAAGGCGGGGTGGTGGCCGAAGGCCGGGACACGGGCACCGTTGTTTTTCCGCAGGCGGCATACAAGTTCTATCTGGACGCGAGCCCCGAGGAACGGGCCCGCCGCCGCTGGGAGCAGTTGCGGGAAAAGGGGCAGGAGATGGACCGCCAGGAGATTCTGGCGCAGATTGAAAAGCGCGATCGGGATGACAGCAGCCGTGCCCTGGCCCCTTTGAGCGCAGCCCCGGATGCCATAATCATCGACTCATCCGTCTTGAGCGTTGAGGCGGTGGTTGAGGTCATGCTCGCGCGGATGGCGCCGGCCTGATTTTATGGCAGGCGGACGACAAGGGGCTATCATATTCGAGGGGTTAAAAACAGAGCGGGACGCGACAGCTTTGTTTTGACGTCACGACAGGCCAGAGCCTCAAGGAAGACGAAAAGGGCCGTCTGTCGTTTCACTGAACCTGAGCCGTATTTTTTCCGACCTCAAAGCCGCACAAGTGTTTTACCGTTCGGGCCAAGCGTAGTGAAGTTTGTGAACTACATGGCCGCGCAGTCAAGAATTAAGGATGCTGTCACCGGGATATACGCTATTGCTCCTCGGGGGTGAGCAATAGAAAAAGTGAGTACTGTCCCGGCAAAACGACTTTTTGTGTATGTGAATTACCCCAGTATTTTCTAAATAAAAAACTTGCCAAAACAAGGTAATGTTATTATTGTTTGCAATGCCCTGTAAAAAAACCCGACGACAGGCGCCGGGTTTTTCAGGGCTTCAACCGGCCAGGCTTGCGCCAGGAACAGTCGAAGACCTCGTTGTGGTGACGAAAGTGTACTTCATCCATGATCCGATTGCAAGCCAGGTCTAAATTCAATTATGGTGAATGATATGGCGCAAGAAGAAATTGTAACGGTAATCGGATCATCGGGACAAAAGTATGAGTTTGCTGTTTTCCGTTGGGGGCAGGCATTCAACCCCGTAGGCGGCGTATACCTCGTACTCAGGAAGAGAATCGGCATTATATCGACGCATGATATCCTCTACATCGGCCAGACCGGGGATTTGAGCGAACGCTTCGACGACCATCATAAGCAGGGGTGCTTCGATCGCAACGCCAGGACTCATATTGGGGTACGAGTAGAGAATTTGGAAGCGGCGCGTCTTGCCATCGAGCGTGACCGGCTAGGCAACTACAAAACCGCCTGTAATTTCTGATCGGGGGCCGGGCAGGACCATGAAGACACAGATTGTTCGAATCATGGATTGTGCCGAGGTCCTGCCCGGCTTTTCCACCCAGGGGGCGCTCCGTGACGAGCCGGACGGTACCTATCAGGTGGTGATGGGCAAGCACCTGACCCAGGGCGAGCCTTATTCTTACAAGGAAGAAGATCGCCTCCGGATTAAGCCGGAGCGGGACCTGAGCCGGTATGTTCTGCAACCCGGCGACATCCTTTACATGTCGCGCGGTGCCGTCACCTATCCGGTGTTGATCGAGTCGGTACCCGAGCATACCGTGGCACCCGCAACCTTCTTTATCCTCACGCCCCGTCCCAACGTGGTGCCGGAATATCTGGTGTGGTGTCTGGCGCAGCCGCAAACCGAGGCGCAGTTAAACGCATTGCGCACCGGAGCCGGAACGCCCACCATTCCGCGCAAGGGATTCATGGAGATCACCATCTCCCTGCCGGACATGGCCACCCAGCATCGGATCGCCGATTTCTGGCGGTTGCATAACCGGGAGCGCGAACTCCGCCAACAGCTTCTTGATGAATCCACGCGTCTGTACCGACTTGTCGGGCAGCGCCTTTTCGATGAAAGAGTCAAATAAAGAGAGAAGAGATGAGCCCACAAGTATCCCAGCAGGAAATCAACGACATACTCTGGCGCGCCTGCGATTCGCTCCGGGGCACGGTGGATTCCACCGAGTACAAGGAATACATCCTGACCATGCTTTTCCTGAAGTACATCTCCGATGTCTGGCAGGACCACCATGACCAGTACAACAAGGAATACGGTGGAGACGAGCGGCGCATCCAGCGCAAGTTGGAACGCGAGCGTTTTGTTTTGCCTCCCGAGTCGAGCTTTTACAGCCTTTTCGCCAATCGCGAGGCACCCAACCTCGGGGAATTGATCAACATTGCCTTGGAGCAAGTCGAACTGGCCAACAAGACCAAGCTTGCCAATGTCTTTCGCAATATCGATTTCAACTCGGAGGCGCGGCTCGGCAATACCAAGAAGCGCAACCACATTCTGAAGAACGTCCTGGAAGACTTCGCCGACAAGCGCCTCGACCTGCGCCCTTCGCGCATCGGCACCCTTGATGTTATCGGCAACGCCTA
>MGTE01000045.1:45467-59472 GCA_001799275.1 Deltaproteobacteria bacterium RIFOXYD12_FULL_57_12 | reverse complement strand
CTGGCCATGCTCCTCGATCCCAAGCCCGGTGAACGCATCTGCGACCCGACCACCGGTTCCGGTTCTTTGCTCTTGAAGTGCGCCAACCACGTGCGCCAAACTTACGGCTCGCACAATTATTCCCTGTTCGGCCAGGAGGCCATCAGCTCCACCTGGGCGCTGGCCATGATGAACATGTTCCTCCATAATGAGGACGGCCCCCGCATCGAATGGGGCGATACGCTCCTGGAGCCTAAGCTCATTGAGGGCGACAAGCTGATGAAGTTCGAGGTGGTGGTCGCTAATCCGCCCTTCAGCCTCGACAAGTGGGGGGCCGACAAGGAGGGCGAGGAGTCCAAGCACTATAACCGCTGGCACCGGGGCTTACCGCCCAAGTCCAAGGGCGATTACGCCTTTATCAGCCACATGATCGAGACCTCCACCGAGACCACCGGGCGGGTTGGCGTCATCGTTCCCCACGGGGTACTCTTCCGGGGCGGGGCCGAGGGTCGGATTCGCCAGGCGCTGATTGAAGAAAACCTCCTCGACGCCGTCATCGGCCTTCCCGCCAACTGCTTCTTCGGCACCGGCATTCCGGCGGCCATCCTCATCTTCCGCCGCGACCGGGGCGAGCGCACCGACGTGATTTTCATCGACGCCAGCCGTGAGTTCGAGCAGAACAAAAATCAGAACAAACTCCGGGAAGAGGTGGAAGTCGCCAAGATCGTCGAGACCTACCGCCAGCGGGTGACCGTGGACAAATACTCTTACGTAGCCAGTCGTGAGGAGATTAAGGAGAACGACCACAACCTCAACATCTCCCGCTACGTCGATACCTTTGTGGAGGAAGAGGAGGTGGACATCATCGCCGTCCAGCAGCGCATTGAGGGCCTAGAAAAGGAACTTGACCAAGTGCGGGGGGAAATGGCCAAGTGTCTGAAGGAGTTGGGGTTATGAGCAGAAAGACCAAGCCTCCCGCTCTTCCGGCGCAGCCGCCGGTACCGACGGAGACGCCTTTCCTGCTCTATGCCGGTGACGATGAAAAGGTTCATGTCCGGGTGCTGATCCATGGTGAGACCCTCTGGCTGCCGCAACGTCTTATGGCCGAACTGTTCCAGACCACGGCAGACAACATCGGCCTGCACTTGAAGAATATTTATGCCGAGGGAGAACTGGCCGAGGCGGCAACTGCCGAGAATTTCTCGGTAGTTCAAAACGAAGGCGGTCGTGCCGTGCGCCGCATGCTCCGGCATTACAACCTCGACGCCATCATCGCCGTGGGCTACCGGGTCAGTTCCCGGCGCGCCACCCAATTCCGCATTTGGGCCACGCAGATTCTCAAGGAGTACATAAAGAAAGGCTTTGTGCTGGACGACGACCGTCTCAAGCAGGGCAAACAGGTATTCGGCGAAGACTATTTCCGGGAACTTCTGGAGCGGGTCCGCTCCATCCGCGCCAGCGAACGCCGTATCTACCAGCAGATCACCGACATCTTCGCCGAGTGCAGCGTGGACTACGATCCGAAGGCGGAGCTCACCCAGAACTTCTATGCCATGGTGCAGAACAAGTTCCACTACGCTATCACCGGCCAGACCGCCGCCGAGATCATCCACGACAAGGCTGACCACAACGCCCCTTACATGGGGTTGCTCACCTGGAAGAACGCACCCCATGGCCGGGTGCTGGCCTCCGATGTGACGGTGGCCAAGAACTACCTGGGCGAGCCGGAGATCAAGCGGCTGGAGCGCACCATCGCGGGCTTTTTCGACTACATCGAAAACATCATCGAAAACCGCGTGCAGATGACCATGGACGACATGGCGCAGGCGGTGGACAAGTTCCTGACCTTCAACGAATACCGGCTGTTGACCGACAAGGGCCGCATGAGCAAGGCCCAGGCCGCAGACAAGGCGTTGGCCGAATACGCCGAGTTCAATTGGACTCAGAAAATCGAGTCGGATTTTGATCGGGTAGTAAAGGCGACGCAAGTGCTGGCGCGGGTGAAAGTGGAAGGCAAGGGGCGGGGGAAGAAATGAAGGTAATGGTTATATGATCCCGCTTGGCTGGCACCAATGGAAATTGGGAGAACTCCTGGAAATAAAACATGGGTTCGCCTTTAAGAGTACCCACTTTAACGACGTCGGGATCGGATACAAGCTGTTGACCCCGGCACACTTTCGGGAGGAAGGAGGATTCCGCGCTCTTGAAGAAAAACAGAAATATTATGATGGGCTCGTTCCCAACAGCTATTTGCTTTCGAAAGGTGCCCTGTTAATAGCCATGACGGAACAGGCTCCAGGGCTTCTTGGCAGTCCAGTTATAGTGCCTGAAAGTGGTGTGTACCTCCACAATCAGCGACTCGGACTAATAATTATCCAGAGTCCTTTGCAAGTAAGTTACCAATATTTGTTCCATATATTAAATATGCCAGATGTCAGGAAACAAATATCCACTGCTTCAGGTGGCACAAAGGTTAAACACACCTCTCCGCAAAAAATCAAAACGGTTATCTGGCCTTTCCCGCCCCTTGTCGAGCAGGGCAATATTGTAAAAACCCTGAATCAATGGGACGCCGCCATCGACTTTGCCGAGCGATTGATTGATGAGAAGCGGTTGCGCCGCAAGGGGCTCATGCAACAACTCCCCACCGGCAAACGCCGCCTGCCTGGGTTTGAAAAATCAAAAGAGGTTCGTCGCACCCGATGGGGCAACTACCCTGCTGACTGGGGATACCCACGTATCGGAGAAATTGCAAAGCACGTCTCCACAAAGAACCAGGGTGGAGCATCCCTCCCAGTTTTGTCCTGCACGAAGCATCGGGGGCTAGTCGACAGCATGGAGTATTTCGGCAAACAAGTATTCAGCAAAGACCTTTCGACCTACAAGGTCGTACAGCGTGGGCAGTTCGCGTACGCGACCAACCACATTGAGGAAGGCTCCATTGGCTACCAGAACCTTCATGATGCGGCGGTCATCAGCCCCATGTATACCGTTTTTGAAGCGGGCAAAAAGATTGATGATCGCTTCTTGTTCCTGCTCCTGAAAACCGAACTATATCGCCACATATTTGAGGTGAACACCAGTGCCTCCGTTGATCGTCGCGGCAGCCTGCGCTGGCCAGAGTTTTCGCGTCTCCATGTGCCATTGCCCACCCTCGACGAACAACGCGAAATTGTAAAGGTTATCAGTGTTGCCGACCGAGAAATCGAACTGCTCCAAGCCAAGGCCGATGTTCTTCGCCAGCAGAAGAAGGGCCTGATGCAGCAACTGTTGACCGGTAAGAAACGGGTAAAGGTATGATCGACGTATCGAACTTCAAGAACGACGAGGCACGTGCCCTTTACCTTTACAACATCCTGGAGGCTCAGGCCACCGGCGGCGCAGGGGACGAAGCTGCGTTCCTGAACCTTCATCGCTACTTCTGCCAGTCTCAGTATCGGGATGTGCTGCCCCAGTGGCTGCCACCCATGTTCGCCCTCGGTCAGTTCTGGGGATTCATCAAACCGAAATTTGGCACCTATGCCGAGCGGCGGACCTACCTGGGGCAGGAGTTCGCCCCGCTGATCCAAGCCTGCCGGAATGCCGGTCAACCGGTTGGCGAGTTGACGGCGATCATCAAAAACTTCGGCAGTGACACGGTGAATGCGGAGTGGAAAAAGATGCTTGCCCGCGCTACGACCGACCCGGACGGCGCGGTGACGATGGCCCGGACTCTTTTGGAGAGCATCTGCAAGCATATTCTCGATAAGTACGGTATTGCGTATGCAGGCGATGCGTCGCTCACTGAACTCTACCGCGACACCGCCAAGCAGTTGAATATTTCCCAGGACCAGCACGATGAGCAGATCTTCAAGAAGATTCTCGGCGGCTGCTCGGGGGTGGTCGACGGCCTCCAGCGACTCCGAGGCAAGCATGGGGATGCGCATGGCAAGGGGCAAGGCCATGCGTTTGTCCTTCAGCCGCGACACGCCATGTTGGCCGTGAACGCGGCGGCAACGATAGCGCTGTTTCTGATTGATACGTTCGACGCGAGGAAGGGTTAAGAGTCAAACAATGCTGGTGGATGCAATCTATATTTTTCTGGACGAGGGCGGGAATTTCGATTTTTCCGACAAGGGAACAAAGTTTTTCACCCTGACCAGTGTACTCAAGCGACGCCCGTTCAACATGTATGGGCAGTTGACAGAGCTTCGCTTCGACCTAATCGAGAGCGGCCTGGATATCGAGTAGTTCCACGCCACGGAGGATCGGCAGCCGGTCAGGGACCGGGTTTTTGAGGTGATCAAGACCAATGCCGACCGTTTGCAGGTGGATAGCGTCGTTGTGGAAAAGCGCAAGACCGGCCCGGCCCTGCGGCCACCGGAGAAGTTCTATCCGCGCATGCTGGGGTATCTTCTTCGTTATGTGGTGGAGAGCATCCGGGATGACTACTCGGAGTTGATCGTCATCACCGACGCAATTCCCGTCGAAAAAAGGCGAAAGGTGATTGAAAAGGCGGTGAAGCAGACGCTCAGCAGCATGCTGCCGGATGGAGTTAAGTATCGAGTGCTGCACCACGCGAGCAAGTCATCGAGCAGTCTGCAGGTGGCGGACTACCTCAACTGGGCGATTTTCAGGGCGTGGGAGAGGGGTGATCGGCGGAGTCTGGACTTGATGGCTGGGATGGTGCGCAGTCAGTTCGAAATCTTTATGAACGGCGTGAGGTATTATTACTGACCAGAAAAAATGACCGCTCCGACTACCCTCGTGTGAGGGAGAGCCCCGTGGGCTCTTGTCATCGGAGCGGGACCTTTCACTTTATTTAATTATTACAGTACCACGATTCTCGATTTTGTATAGCAAAAATAGCGCTGATTTTTCGGAGGAACCATGAAAAGCGATATCATTATAACTTTGCACAAGAATTTTGAAGAATTTGCTCACCAGATCGACGGCGAGGAATTCTGGTTCGCGCGGGAGCTGCAAGGACTCCTTGGCTACACCCAGTGGCGCAACTTCGAGCAAGTCATTGACAAGGCCAAAAGTGCCTGTCGAACGTCTGGCCATGAGGTTTCGGACCATTTTGCTGACGTCAGCAAAATGGTCGATATCGGTTCCGGTGCGGAGCGGGAAGTCGAAGACATCATGCTGACCCGCTACGCCTGCTACCTGATCGCCCAGAACGGCGACCCGCGCAAGGTCGAGATCGCTTTTGCTCAGACCTACTTCGCCGTCCAGACCCGCCGCATCGAACTGATTGAAAAACGGATCGGCGAAATCGAGCGCATGCAGGCCCGCCAAAAGCTGACCTTTTCGGAAAAAGCGCTGTCCGGCCTGCTCTATGAGTACATCGGCGACACCTCCGGATTTGCCAGAATCCGCAGCAAAGGTGACGCAGCGCTTTTCGGCGGCAAGAATACGCAGCAGATGAAGGACTACCTGGGCGTCCCGGACAACCGGGCGCTGGCCGATTTCCTCCCGACCATCACGATCAAGGCCAAGGACTTCGCCACCGAGATCACCAATTTTAATATCAAGAAGGATGATAGCCTGAGAAATGAGAACGCCATCAGTCATGAGCACGTCAGGAACAATCAAGACGTGCGCAAGGTACTTACCGATCGCGGAATTAGGCCGGAAGCGCTTCCACCGGCAGAAGACATAAAGAAACTTGAACGCCGGGTGAAGTCCGAAGAAAAGAAACTGCCTAAACAGGCAGGGCGGATTGGTTCCAGGGGCAAGAAAAGGTAGTCACCATGCAACTCTCCTACCTCGAAGACTTCGATTCCAAGATCCCGGCGATCCAGGTGCTGTGCGCCCTGGGCTGGCAGTACCTGGGGCGTGACGAGGCGGTGCGGTTGCGCGACGGGCGGCTGGATCAGGTGGTGTTGGCCGGGGTGCTCAAGCCGTGGCTGGCGGCCAATGCCCGTTTTGAGGTCAAGGGAGAGAAGCAAGCGTTCTCGGAGGCAAATATTTGCGAGGCGGTTCGGCGGCTGACCGACGAGCCCTTTGACGGGTTGGTGCGGACCAACGAGAAAATCTATCACCTGCTGACCCTGGGCACCAGTCTGGACCAGACCGTGGAGGTCGACCGCAAGGGGCGCTCGCTGCACTACCTGAATTGGAAGAACTGGCGCAACAACGTCTTCCATGTCTCCGACGAGTTCGTGGTGGAGCGGAGCAAGTCCCATGACACGGCGCGGCCGGACCTGGTGCTCTTCGTCAACGGCATTCCCTTCGTGGTCATCGAGTGCAAGCGGCGCGACAAGGACAAGGAGGCGGGCGAGAAGCAGATCGATATCGCCATCGAACAGATGCTGCGCAACCAGCGGCCCGACTATATTCCCCATCTCTTCCAATACGCCCAGCTGCTGCTGGGCACCAGCGTCAACGAGATTCGCTACGGGGCAGTGGGAACACCGAAGAAGTTCTGGTCGGTCTGGGAGGAGGGCGGCGACACCGAGATTGTTGCTGCGGCGGTGCGGCGGGTTGCCAACCAGGTGCCCTCCTTCGAGATGCGCAACAAACTCTTCACTCCTATCGAGGAAAGGGAGGCTGTGCCCCTGGCCGATGCCCGGCGCTACTTCGAGGAACTGTGGACCGAAGGCGAGCGGCTGCCCACGGTCCAGGATCGGACTCTGTGGGCGCTGCTGCGGCCCGAGCGGTTGCTGGAGCTGGCCTATGGTTTTACGGTCTTCGATGCCGGGGTGCGCAAGGTTGCCCGCTATCAGCAGTACTTCGCGGTCAAGGAGACCATCGAGCGGGTGGCCACCCTGCGCGAGGGCAGGCGGCGGGGCGGGGTGATCTGGCATACCACCGGCAGCGGCAAGTCGCTGACCATGGTCATGCTGGCCAAGGCGTTGGCCCTGCATCCGGCGATTCCCAACCCCCGGGTGATCATCGTCACCGACCGGATCGATCTCGACGACCAGATCTGGCGGACCTTTGAGGCCTGCGGCAAATCCGCCGCCAAGGCCGCCACCGGCGAGCACCTGATGCGGCTGATCACCGAAGGCAAGACCAGCGTGGTGACCACCATCATCAACAAGTTCCAGACGGTGCGAGGGAAGCACGGGGTGAAGGACGAGAACCCCAATATCTTCGTGCTGGTGGACGAGAGCCACCGCTCCAACTATGGCACCGTCGCCGCCCAGATGCGGCGGGTCTTCCCCAATGCCTGCTATCTGGGCTTCACCGGTACGCCGCTGCTGAAAAAAGAGAAGGAGACCGCCCGAAAGTTCGGGGGCTTTATCCACTCCTACACCATGCGCGAGGCGGTGGTGGACAAGGCCGTGGTACCGTTGCTCTACGAAGGACGCATGGCGCTGCTTACCCAGAACAGGGAGGCGATGCAGAAGTGGTTTGACCGGATCACCGCCAATCTCTCCGAGGCCCAGAAGGCGGATCTCAAGCGCAAGATGGCCGACGTCGGGGCGGTGCAGCAGGCGGAGCAGCGGATCAAGATGATCGGTTTCGATATCTCGACCCACTACGCCGAGAACTTTCAGGGTACCGGCTTCAAGGCGCAGCTGGCCGCCGACAGCCGCCACAGCGCCATTCTCTACCGCAGGTTCCTGAAGGACTTTGGGCTGGTGGAGGCCGAGGTGGTGATGAGCCAGCCCGACACCCGCAAGGGGCAGGAATCGACAGCCGAGGAGGATACCCCTGCGGTCATCCTTTTCTGGGAGGAGATGCTGGAGCGCTTCGGCTCGGAGGAGCGCTACAACAAGGAACTGCTGGCCTCCTTTGGCCGCGAGGACGGGACGGAAATCCTGATCGTCATCGACAAGCTGCTTACCGGTTTCGACGAGCCCCGCAATACGGTGCTCTATATCGATAAGAGCCTCAAGGAGCACAACATCCTCCAGGCCATCGCCCGGGTGAACCGGCTCTACCAGGGCAAGGAGTTCGGCTACATCGTCGACTATCGGGGCGTGCTGGGCCAGTTGAACGAGGCGATGAACACTTATGACGCCTTGGGCGGTTTCGATCCCGAGGACGTGGACCTGACCGGGGCGGTATTCGATACCCGCCAGGAGGTGGCCAAGCTGCCGCAGCACCACTCCGACCTCTGGGCGGTGTTCAAGGAGATGGCCAACAAGAAGGATGTGGAGGGCTTCGAGGTGCATCTGGCCCCCGAGGACAAACGCCAGGAATTTTACGAGGCGTTGCGGGAATACCAGAAGACCCTGACCGTGGCCCTGGCCACCGAGCATTTCTTCGACGAGACCCCGGAGGAGCGGATCAAGACCTATAAGGCTGACCTGAAGTTCTTCCGCAGTTTGCGCGCCTCGGTGCAGCAGCGCTACGCCGAGACCATCGATTACAGCCAGTATGAAAAGCAGATCCGCAAGGTGATGGACAGCCATATCCAGTCGCCCGACGTGGAGGTGGTGACCGACCTGGTCAACATCTTCGACGTGGAGGCCTTCGATAAGGTCGTGGAGGATAAGGTCGGAACGGCGGCCAAGGCCGATACCATCGCCAGCCGAACGGTGAAGACCATCCGTGAGAAGATGGACGAGGACCCGGTCTTCTACAAAAAATTCGCCGACCTCGTGCAGAAAGCCATCGACGACTACCGAGCGAAGAGGATCAGCGACGCCGAATACCTACGGCTGGTCAGCGATTATATGACCACCGTCCGGCGCGGCCATGACCGGGAGTTGCCCAAGGAGCTGGCCTACTATACCGAGGCTCCCGCCTATTACGGCATCCTGAACGAGTCCATGGGCGAGTACCGGACCAAGGAAGACGAGCGCAAGAAGCTGGCCACCGAGATGGCCCTGGCCATCCAGAAAATCGTCGACCAGCGGAAGAAGCGGGACTGGGCGACCATGGAAGACGTGATCAAGGGGATGCAGAACGACCTGGACGACTATCTCTTCGAGTTGGAGGAACAGCACGGAGTACGCCTTTCCACCGAAGAGATGGACACAATCATTGAACGCTGCATCGCGGTAGCCAAGAAGCTGGCCGGCTATGAAGCGTGATACGGTCCGCTGGGGGCGGATCGAGATCCCCTACACCTATAGGTTTTCATCGCGAAAAACCCTGGCGATCAGTGTTCGCCCCGATCTCTCGGTGGAGGTGCGCGCCCCTATCGATACGCCGCCAGACAAAATCCGTGAAAAGGTGCTGCGACGCGGGGCATGGATCAGGAAAGCCTGGCGCGAGTTCGAACTATATCTCCCCAAGCAGCCACCCCGCCGTTATGTCAACGGTGAAACCCACCGCTACCTGGGGCGGCAGTATCGTTTGCGCGCCGAACAGGGGAGCGAGGATTCGGTCAAGTGCTTGCGCGGTTATCTCACGGTGACCAGCCGGGTAACGCCGAATTCCCAAAAAACAAAGGAACTGCTCGAAGAGTGGTACCGGGAACACGCCCGACTGGTCTTCCGCGAGCGGTTGGCCGAGTGCTGCAAACGCGCTGTGGTGCAGGGTATCGAAGAGCCGCCCCTGTTCATCCGTAAGATGTCAACGCGCTGGGGGAGTTGCTCCGGCAAGGGCCTGGTTTGTCTGAACCTGGAGTTAATCAAGGCCTCGAAAGAGTGCATTGACTATGTCATCATGCATGAACTCTGCCATTTGAAGGTCCTCTTTCATGGGCCAAAATTTTGGCGGCTGTTGGTGAAGCTTATGCCGGACTACGAGGAACGAAAGAGGAAGCTGAACCAATTTGCCGATGTGTAAGCACACCGAATCAAGCCGTACAGCAGGAAAGTCAGGAGGAAGATCAGTAAGCCCCATGTCGGCAATTGGCGGATTACTGAAATGGAACAATGGGACCAGGACTATATCGATCTGATGGGGCCGGGCCTCCTTACGGTCAAGGCGGACGGCGATGGAGAATTGCAATTCGGGGCCATCGAGGCCTGGCTCGACTGCCGGATCGAGACGGTAAGCGGGCTTGAGCGGCGCGAATTTTTCTTTGATGGGATGGAAGAAGGCGATCCGATTTGCGGTCGGGGCTGGGCGCAGGTAAAGGGCAAGGTCATGACCGGCCGCCTTCACTTTCACAAGGGTGATGATTCCAGTTTCACGGCCACCAAAGCGAAACTTTTTTCATAAGGGGAGGATGAATAAAAACGCGGCCACGGTAAGGACCAAGACGCACACAATTAGTGCCTGATCGATGGGTGGGCAACGGCACGCTTGCTCAAGGGGAAGAGCAAGAAGGCATTGCCCCTCTGGGATCTGCTTATTCCGGCTACAGCCGGCCCGTTTTTTTCAACACGATTTCCGTGCCCTTGTATGCTGCAATCAGCAGGGTAACCCAGCCAAGCAGCAGTACATACTTCATGGTTTTTCCCTCGGCAAAAGTTCCAATTAATACATTTCCCTGGCGGACTCGCCGCGGATAATTTCCTCGGCTGAAATTTTTTTGGCATCCATCCGGTGCCAGAAGTAAGCGATGTAGGCCAGCACTATTGGCACGGCCAGGGCGACGTAGCTCATGACTGTCAGGGTATAGCGGCTGCTTGAGGCGTTGGCGATGGTGAGGCTGCTCTGCAAATCGAAGCGGGACGGATAGAAGGCGGTGTTGTTAAATCCGGCCGTGAAGAAGATGGCAAGCGCCATCAAAATGCTGCCGAAGCCGCCAAGCCAGATGCCGCGGCTGGACTGGGTGCGGCGGGTAATGATGACGGCGAGCAGCACCAGAACGAAACCGAAGCCGAGCAGGACCAGGTTGGCCGGCATGGCCAGCAAATTGTGGAGGTATTTGCCCTCCTCCAGCACAATCCGGCCGTGGGCCTGCTCAACGGCATAGCCGGTCATGACCGCCCAACTGGCCAGCACGTAAAGCAGGAAGGGCAGCGCCAGCAGGAGGCTTTTGAAGGCGCTCCGGCGTAGCCGGTCATTCAGGCCGAGGAGATCCGGGTGGATAAAGTCGATGTTGTTCACCAGGTACATGGCGCCCAGCATTCGGGCTAGAAAGACAAGAAAAAGCCCGAGGGTAACGTTGAACAGGTCGAGGATCGCCTCCAGGCCGCGGAGCGGGTGCTGCCAGGTAACGGCATTGAATTCGTTGAGCGAAAAATCGGCGCCGGTGAAGAAGGTGCCGATGGCAACGCCGATTAAAAACAGGCCAACGCTGCCGTTGATGAAGAGAAAGCGGTCGTAGGTCCGGGTGCCCAGCAGGTTGCCGGGCTTGCCGCGGAATTCGTAGCTCACCGCCTGGAGGATGAAGGTGAAGAGGATGGCGATCCACAGCCAGTAGGCGCCGCCGAAGCTGGTGGCGTAAAAGAGCGGGAAGGCGGCGAACAGGGCGCCGCCGAACAGCACCAGGGTCGTGAAGGTGAGCTCCCATTTGCGGCCAAGCGAGTTGGCGATGGCGCGCCGTTCCATGTTGTTTTGCGCCTCGGTTACCAGCAGCGTCTGGCCGCCCTGCACAAAGGTGAGAAAAATGAAGAGCGCGCCGACGACCGAGATGATCGCCCACCAGAGTTGCTGCAGTTGGCTCAGTTGCAGGGCCGTGAACATTATTCCGCCTCCGGTCCTTGCTTGATCTGGTTGAGCATGATGCGCACCTCGGCGATCAGCAGAACGGTAAAGAGCGTCAGGAACAGGAAGAAGGTCGTCTGCACCGTGGCCGCGGTCAGATTACTGCGGGCCACGGACACCGGCAGCAGGTCCTGGATGGCCCAGGGCTGGCGGCCCACCTCGGCCACCACCCAGCCGGCCTCGCTAGCCACAAAGGCCAGGAAGATCGAGAAGATGCCCAGGGCGAGCAGCCACTTCTGGCGGGCGATGGTGTCTTTGTAGCTGAAGAACAGGAAGGCGGCAAAGATGAGCGGGAACAAGGTGCCTAGGGCAACCATGATTCGGAAGGCATAGAAGACGAGTACCACCGGTGGCACCGCCTCTTCGGGATTTTTCAAATAGCCGTAGCCGAGAAAGTTTTTGTAATTTTCGAAATTGCTGAGCGCTGCCGCGCTTCTTGTCCGGTCGTTGTTCGCCCGCGCCTTTTTGTATTCCTTGAGGCTGGCGATGGCGATTTGCCCTTTTTCGATCTTCTTGCCGGTGGCGAGGAGCTGCCGGTCCGGGTTGCCGTAGACCAGATCATTGATGCCGGGCACAAAAGAGCGCGGATCGCGGTTGGCAAGAAAGGAGAGCAGAAAGGGAATCTCCACCTTGAACAGAAAGGCGTCGCGGTTGTCGCCCGGCCGTTTTTCCGGGTTCGGCACACCGAGGGCCACGAGGCCGGCGCCGGCCCGGCCGGTATAGAGGTTCTCCATGGCGGCCAGTTTCATGGGCTGCACCCGAGCAGTGGTATGGGCCGCCTCATCGCCGGTGAAGGCTACGAAACCGGAGGAGAGCAGGCCAAGGACCGCGGCCACGATAATGCTCTTCTTGGCCATTTCCATATGCCGGCCCTTCAGGAGAAACCAGGAGGAGACCCCGATTACAAAGAAGGCGGCGAGCTGGAAGCTCGAACTGGTGGCATGGGTGAACTTGCTGATCGCCACCGGCGAGCCAGCCACTGCCCAGAAATCCTGCATCTCGAAGCGGGCGCGGTCCGGGTTGAAGGCCATGCCGACCGGGTGCTGCATCCAGCCGTTGGCCACGAGGATCCAGACGGCCGAGAGGTTGGAGCCGAGGGCCACCATCCAGGTTGAAAAGAGGTGCATTCCCTTGGAGAGCCGGTCCCAGCCGAAGAACATTACGCTAAAGAAGGTGGCCTCGAGGAAGAAGGCGAAGATGCCCTCGATCGCCAGGGGCGCCCCGAAGATGTCGCCGACCATCCAGGAATAATTGGACCAGTTGGTGCCGAACTCGAATTCCAGGATGATGCCGGTAGCCACCCCGATCGCGAAATTGATCGCGAACAGCGCCATCCAGAATTTGGTTATCCGCTTCCATGCCGCGTTGCCGGTTTTGAAATAAAGGGTCTCGAAAAATGCCAGCAGCAGCGAGAGCCCCAGGGTAAGCGGCACGAATAGCCAGTGATACATGGCAGTGAGGGCGAACTGCGCCCGCGCCCAGTTGACCATGGTCAGATCAAGATGTTCCAGCATGGCATTCTCTCCCGGTTAGCGGTCCGGCATTGCGGTCAGCTGCTCTAGAACATGACCGGCCCTTTCTGCATCGGTGGCAAAGCGGGTGGCGAGCAGGTCCGGAAAGAAGAAGGTCTTGAGAATGGCAAAGATTACAAAGAGCTTGAGCAGGATGATGACCCAGAGGGTACGGCCCAGCCGCATGTTCCGCAGGCCGTCCCGGTACAGAAGGAAAATTTTCCGCCAGATCGAGGGCAAGGCTTCCCCCATGTTTTGTTGCGTTCTGTTTTAGCCGACGGTCAGAATCTTCAGGACGAGCTCGGCGCAGCGGCACATGTCCTGCAGGTGGATGGTTTCCTCCACCGTGTGGACCTTGGTCATGCCCGTGCCGATGATGGCGCAGTCCAGCCCGCGGCTGGTGAAGATATTGGCATCGCTGCCGCCGCCGGCTACCACAAATTCCAGGGCAGCACCGGGCAATCCGGCGGCCGCATTCCGGACTCTGGCAAGCACCTTGGCATCCATTGCCAGGCGCATGGCCGGATACTCCGGGGTAACGGTCATGGAGACGGCGGGTTTGCCGGCGGCCCGGCCGCTCGGATCGGTCCAGTCGTCGATCACCTGATAGAAGGTTTCTTTGAACTCCTCGGTATGGGCGAAGAGTTTGGCGTCGGAGTGGCTGCGGATCTCGCCGTGTATCTTGACCAGGTCCGGGACGATATTGGTGGCGGTGCCGCCGGCGATCAGGCCAATGTTGGCGGTGCTTTCCTCGTCCAGCCGGCCCAGGTGCAGTTCGGCAATGGCCCGGCTGGCCAGCTGGATGGCGTTGACGCCCTGTTCCGGGTTGAGGCCGGCATGGGCCGACACTCCGGCAATCTCTACGACAAACCGATTGGCGGCAGGCGCGCCGATGATGACCCGGTTGGTGGCGGTAGTGTCGAGGGCGTAGCCCATTTTTGCCCGCAGCTGGCCGGGATCAAAGGCCTTGGCGCCCTGGAGTCCGGTCTCTTCGCAGGTGGTGAAGATAAATTCCACCGGCCCGTGCGCGG
>MGTE01000045.1:548-45445 GCA_001799275.1 Deltaproteobacteria bacterium RIFOXYD12_FULL_57_12 | reverse complement strand
TCGATGAGAACGGCGATGCCGGATTTGTCGTCAGCGCCCAGTACGGTGTCGCCCTTGCTGGCAAAGGTATCGCCGCGGCGGACGACCTTGACGCCGATGCCCGGCTGCACGGTGTCCAGATGGCAGTTGAAGAAGACCGGCGCAAGATCGAGGCCGCCGTCCGGAAAGCGGACGAGCAGGTTGCCGCATTCCGAGCCGGTGCGCGGCGCAGAATCATCCTCCAGCACGGTGGCGCCCATGCCGGAAAAAATTTTCGTAAGCTCGGCGGCCATCCGGCCTTCTTTTCTTGACGGGCTGTCGATCTCGCACAGGGTGGTAAAAAGGTCTGCCAGTCGTTCGGGGTTGATTTCCGTGGTCATTGTCGATATTCCTCCCAGTTTCTCCCCTGAGAAACCGCTACTTCCTTGTTGGTGATTTTCCCCTGGTACACGTTTATTCCCCGCCGCAGGGCAGGGTTTGCAAGGGCCGCCTTCTTCAGGCCCTGGTCGGCGACGGCCTGGGCCAGCGGCAGAGTGACGTTGGTCAGCGCAAAGGTCGAGGTGCGGGGCACGGCCCCCGGCATATTGGTGACGCAGTAGTGAATGATGCCATCTATCTCGAAGATCGGCTTCGAGTGAGTCGTCGGCCTGGAGGTCTCGATGCAGCCGCCCTGGTCAATGGCCACATCAACGATGACCACGCCCTTTTTCATCAATTTTAGCATGTCCCGGCAGACCAGGCAAGGCGCGCTGCTGCCGGGAATGAGCACTGCGCCCACCACCAGGTCGGCCCGGGCGAGTTCCGCCTCGATATTGTGCTGGTTGGACATCAGGGTGGTGATCCGGCCGGCGAAGATGTCTTCCAGATAGGCGAGCCGGTGCAGGTCGGTGTCGAGGACGGTGACCGTGGCGCCAAGGGCGGTGGCGACCCGGGCGGCGTTGCTGCCCACGGTCCCGCCGCCGATAATGGTGACATGGCCATGTTCCACTCCGGGCACACCGCCCAGCAGCAGCCCCCGGCCGCCATTTTCCTTGGCCAGGAAGTGGGCGCCGACCTGGATGGCCATCCGCCCGGCAACCTCGCTCATCGGGGCAAGCAGGGGCAGGTAGCCGTTGTCAAGCCGCACGGTCTCATAGCCGATGGCCGAAACCTTTTTTTCCATGAGAATGGCGGTCAACTCCGGCAGCGGCGCCAAGTGCAGATAGGTATAGAGAATCAGATTCTCGCGCAGCAGCGGGTATTCGGCCGGCTGCGGTTCCTTGACCTTCATGACCAGGTCGGCCTGGTAGGCCGCGGCGGCCGCGGCGACGATCCGGGCGCCGGCCCGTTCGTATTCGGCATCGGTGATGTCGCTGCCCAGGCCGGCACCGGTTTCCACCAGGATGGTATGCCCGCTATTGGCCAGGGTTTTCACCCCGGCCGGCACGATGCCGACCCGATACTCGCGGTCCTTGATTTCCTTGGGTATGCCGATAATCATTGCATCCTGTCCTGATGAAAGTTCCCGCCATTTTTACCATAGGATCGGCAGACTTTACAGCGCAAACTTACTGGCGTTGCAAAAAGTCGAAGTCCGGCCGGCACCGCGCGGCTGACTTTGCGCTCCCGGCAAGGCCTTGACTTGGCCTGCATTGTCGGGGTGTTCGCTTGTAACCACATGGCCTGATAAGGATAACTTTTGGTAACTATTCAGATGGATAGTCTGTAGGTGTTTAGTCTATTAGTGATGGGAAATTACAAGATGAGGCCTGCTTTGGCCCCGCAGATTTAGCCATTTTTTGCCTAACGGACTACAGTCTAAACAACCTGAGTAGTCACAAATCTTGACGGCGCGGTCAGGGAATGTAGTGTAGTATTATTTGAAGAATGCGCGGCATGCTTGGTCGCGCGCCAACTTCTTGATTTCCTTACAGGGGCGACGCATGGCAGAGTTTCGTGTGAAAATCATCAACAAAATCGATCAGGAAGGTTTAGCGCTTTTCGGCGCGCGTTATCAGGTCGGCGCCGAGGTCCCTGATCCCCAGGCCATAATCGTCCGGAGTTCACCGGTGGATACCGATGCGTATCCCGGCTTGCTGGCCGTGGCCCGGGCCGGGGCCGGCGTCAACAATATTACGGTTGACCGAGCTACGGAAAAGGGGATTTGCGTGTTCAACACCCCGGGCGCCAATGCCAATGCAGTGGCGGAACTGGTCTTTACCATGCTGGGGGTCTGGATACGCAACATCCACCGGGGCATTGAATTTTGCCGGAATCAGGCCGGCCGGACCGACGAGGAGATCAGCCGGACCGTGGAGGCGCAGAAGGCGGCCTTCCGGGGCGTGGAGTTGGCCGGCAAGAGCCTCGGCGTCCTCGGGCTCGGCAAGATCGGGGTGCTGGTGGCCAACGGCGGCATCCAGCGGCATATGCGGGCCGTCGGCTTTGATCCCTTTCCGGCCCTGGAAAACATTCACCAGCTGTCACCCGAGGTAGCCTTGGCCCGTTCCCTGGCCGAGGTGGTCCGCGAGGCGGATATCCTTTCCATTCACGTTCCCTTGAACAGCAAGACGCGCGGCTTTGTCAACCGGGGTCTGATCGAGCAGATGAAGCACGGCGCCCTGCTGGTCAACTATGCCAGGGGCGAGATCGTCGATGAGACCGCAGTGCTGGCGGCCTTGGACTCCGGTCAGCTTGGCGGCTATCTGGCTGATTTTCCGACCGCCGTCACGGTCGACCATCCCCAGATTCTGGTTTCGCCCCACCTGGGGGCAAGCACCGAGGAGTCGGAGGAAAACAGTGCCCGCCTGGCGGTCAAGGAGTTGAAGGCCTATCTGGAGTATGGTACGGTCATCCGCAGCGTGAATTTCCCGGTTGTCGAATCCATTCCGTCCGGCAACTGCCACAGCCGTTTCATCATGATCAACCGGGATGTTCCCGGCATGATCGGCTTTGCGTCTCAGGCCATCGGCGCACGCGGCATCAATATCGTCAGCTATCTTAACGAGAGCAACGGCGTGATCGGCTATAACATTATCGATTTGGAGGCGCCGATTCCCGCGGATCTCGTGGCCGCCATCGAGGCCCATCCCGGCGTCATCCGCACCCGGGTCATCCCCTGTGCCGGCGTATGAAATTTTTTCATTAAAGCGCTGGCCGTTTTCTCTGGGCGCCGGCCTGCTGCTCACCGCCCTCTTCTGCGCACCGGCCGCCGCCACAGAGGCCGATTTGCGCCGCGCCGATTCGTGGACATTCAGTTTTTATTTTGAAAACGATATGTTTGCGGGCACGGATCGAAATTACACCAACGGCACCAAACTCACCTGGATATCGCCGGATCTGACCAGCTATGCCAGCAGTGACCGGCTGCCCAAGTGGTTTCTTCCCTATGTCAAGCGGCTGCCGTTCATCAACGAACCTGGCCTGAAGCGGAACCTGGCCTTTGCCATCGGCCAGAACATGTATACCCCGCGGGATATTTCCCGGCGGGAGCTGACGGTCGACGATCGGCCATACAGCGGCTGGACGTACGGGGCCGTTGCCTTTCACAGCAAAAACAGCCGGCGACTGGATTCCATGGAACTCCAGCTGGGCATGGTCGGTCCCCTGTCCTTTGCCGAGCAGACCCAGGATCTGGTCCATAAGCTCCGGGGTCTGCAGCGGCCGCAGGGCTGGGACCATCAGCTTGACAACGAGCCCGGGCTGGAGATGATCTACGAGCGGAAGCTACGGCTTTGGCAGATTGCCAGTCTCTCCGGCCTCGGCGCCGATGCCATCGGTCATCTGGGCGCGGCCCTCGGCAATGTCGCCATCTATGCCAATTCCGGGCTTTGCCTGCGGCTGGGCTGGAACATCCCGGTTGATTTCGGCACGTCATTGATCCGGCCAGCCGGTGATACCAATGCGCCGCTTGATAGCAGGGATACCCGTCTTTCTTCCTCAGCGCGGTTCGGGGTGCATCTTTTTTCAACGCTGGACGGCCGTGCCGTGGCCCGCGATATCTTTGTCGACGGCAACAGCTTTGCCGACAGTCACCGTGTTGCAAAGGAACATTTCGTGGCCGATGCGGCCGCCGGCATCAGCCTGCTTCTCTATAATTTCAAGCTCTCCTATGCGCAGGCGCTACGGACAAGGGAGTTTGAATGCCAAGACAAATACCACTCCTTCGGGTCCATCACGATGTCTTTTTCCTATTAGCCCCTTAAGCGTTGAGTGTTAACGGTTTGCGGTCAAAAAAATTCATACACCAGCCCGCGCGGGATATGCTGGTGTTCATGATGTTAAGGGGCTTATCCAGCTTCGCTGGGTTAACCTTCAGGGAAAAGCGGACAACCGCGCAATGAGAGCGCTTGTCTCCGGCTGTGCATCATGCTATTATGCACAGCCGATACGGAGAAGGCGGAAAGCAACTGGCCGTTACGGTGAGTTTTCAGGGGATGTAGCTCAGCTGGGAGAGCGCCACGTTCGCAACGTGGATGTCAGGGGTTCGAATCCCCTCATCTCCACCAGGAATAAACAAGGGGTTATGGCCCACGCCATAACCCCTTGTTATTTACCCACAACCGGATTGAATCCCGAGATCTTCAGATTGCCGCATGCGCAAGCTGTTCATGCAGATAGCTTGAAATTTCCTGCTTTGCGGCTTTGTCCATTTTTAGAAAGGAAATGGTGATGCCAATATCATAGCGGTGCTGGTTGATGCATTCCACCCGCACCACTCTGCCAATGACAAAGAGCGGTTTTTTTGCTTTCAGGGGGATCTCCAATTGAATCTGGGTGCCGATTTCCAGCGGGCTGCTGTATTCGAAGAGCAGGCCGCCGACACTGATATCCTTGCTTATTGAGGTTTCTATCGGCGAGCCATTGACCCCGAGTTCCTTGACCCTGATTTCTTTCTCGACGTTAAGGCGAAGATAGCGGCGTTTGTCCGAGGAACAGAAGGAGATTTTATTCTTGCCGGAGCCCTTGGCCCGATACATGGCGTTATCCGCACAGGCCAGAAGCCCGGCGGCCTCTTCGCTGTCGACCGGAAAAGAGACAAGGCCGCCGCTCACCGTAATGGAGAACTCCCCACCCTTGTGGGCTATTTTTTTTCTTTCCACGCTGGTCCGAATTCGTTCGCCCACAAAGAGGGCATCTTCCCTGGATATTTGCGGGAAGACAATGACCAGTTCCTCGCCGCCGTAACGGCAGGCGATATCCTCGCCGCGCAATTCTTTCTTGATTATCTTTGCCACCTCCCGAAGCACCATGTCGCCGGTTTTGTGGCCGTATGTGTCGTTAACCTCCTTGAAGTTATCCAGGTCAAGAAACAGCAGGGAGAGATCCATGCCATGCCGTTTTGCCAGCGCAACCTCCCGTGTCAGGGTTTCATCAAAAAACTTGCGGTTCAGCAGACCGGTGAGGTCATCATGCCTGGAGTCTCTGATGGTTTTTTCAAAAACCTGAATTTCCACGACCTTCGGGTTTTTCAAGGACTTCTGCACCGAACAGAAATAATCGCAGATTGCCGTGCGCAGGCTGACCTGGCGGCCAAGTATCCGGCCAAGATCATGCCATTGAGCGATAATCTGATGCCAGTAGGTCTTGGCTTCTTTTTGCTCTAGCGAGAGATGGGTGAAGACATGCAGGATGACGCTGTAAACACTTTCGCCGGATTTCGCGATTATTTTGTCCAGTTCTTTGACCAGTTGTTCTTCGTTGCCATTTTTTTCCAGGCAATGAAGAACAGCATCTCGAATCTCCTTCATGTGGAACCTCATCCAGTTATACAAAAAGTCCGATGGCAGGTAATCGGTTTTCCGCCCGGTTGGTTACTCAGTTGAGCGTGAATTTTATTATCTCACTACTTTGTTGCCAGAATACCCAATAAAAAAGCAAGGAAAAAATACCCTGACAGGTCCGGCGCGGAATAAAAAATGATTTCTCTGCCGAGCAGTTCATTAATTGTATCAACGGGGAGTTGGCTAATGACGTTTTTCGCTGGTTGCGGTGATCTGCCCCAGCAGGCCCAGGGAGACAATGTCCGCCAGCAGGGCGCCGACGGTTTCGATTTTTTTCCTAAACGGCGTGTTGCGGATGTTCTGCCAGCGTTCATCCTCGGGATAATTTTCCGGCAGTTTAAGATTGTAGAGAATGGGCAGGTCGCCGCTTTTAAGATTCGGGGCGTGGACGCGCAGCCAGGCCTCGCCAAAAGGCAGGATGTCCGTGAGGTAGTCGATGGCCACCTGACCGTTGTCGAAAATGGTCGAAGTCAGTTGCCGGCCGGCCGCCATATTGCCGATTGTCGCATCGGGCAACACTTCCACAAGGTTCCAGCCTGCCAGTACCAGATCCTCCCCCATGTGGTTGATGCTGCTGCCGATGCCGCCCAGCAGATCGCCGAGCACCGCCTCCTTGATTTTACCGGCGAAAAAGGCAAGGCGCGCCATCGGTCCCTGGGGGGCAGCCTCGCCATCCGGCCGCCAGGTGCCGAAGGAAAGCGCGCTGCCCAGATCCTTGCAGAAATCGACAATCGACCCGACGAACCCTTTGTTCTTGGTTGTCTGGATTTGATCGTTGGCATCGCGCCGGCAGACAGTGGCGCCGAACAGGAAATTGCTGAAAAAGTTTTTCACATTGTCAAAAGCATCGCCTAGATCTTTACCAAGGCGTTTGAAAAAGGAGGGTTCGGGCTCCGGCAATATTTTTTTTTGTTCCAGGGAGTATTGGTCGCCGCCTGGGTTGCTCAGCAGTTGATCATCTTTGTATTTCTGCCAACCGCTGGGGGGGCGGCCGGGTTCGCGGCCGGCGTTTGCAAGCTGTTGTTGGTAGGCATTGGCAACGGCGCTATTCCTGAGACGGGGCGGCGAGGCGGTCGGGAGTTCTTGCCATGCGCTGGTGCGCGGCATGGTCCGGGTCGGCCGTAAGGTGGCGTCCGGAGTCAAGGACTTTGCCAGGATTGCCCGGAATGAGCGGTCGTTCGGCAGGGCGGCGGATTTTTCACTGCCGGTGAGCGGTGGTGAAAACAAAGAGGAGATGTTATTGATTCCCTGTGGTTCCATTCTCTTTCCCTTGGTGAAAACAAACGATCATATCTTTTATCGGCTTGCTTCTCCAAGAATTATAGTTTTTTCCCGGGCGTGTCTTTTCTTCGGTGTTGACGCGGCGCGCCAACCCAAGTAGAAATGTTTTGTCGCGCTGGTTGTTATCAACAAAGTTCCCGCGGGGTGTCGGGAGTGACGGAACCGTTAACAGATAATGTAACCATTCAATATGTTTTGACTTTGCCGGACGGCGCCCGGGAAACCATCGACCTGTTGCTTGACGGGCATCTTGAGGTTCTGCATCAAAACACGGCCCCCGATGCCCTACCATCATGGACCGCGCTGGCGTATCATCAGTGTCCGAACTGTCCTTTGTCCGTCCTGACCCACCCTCGTTGCGCGCTGGCGGTTAACCTCGTTGATGTGATGCGGTTTTCAAATAAATTAATTTCGCACGATGAAGTCCTGATGGAGGTCATCACCCAGGAAAGAAGAATCGCCCAGCGGACTACGGCCCAGCGGGCCATCAGTTCATTGATGGGCCTGATTGTCGCCACCAGCGGCTGCCCGCATTCCACCTTTTTGAGGCCCATGGCCCGATTTCATCTGCCACTGGCGAGCGAGGAGGAAACTATCTACCGGGCAACCTCCATGTATCTGCTGGCCCAGTATTTTTTAAAAAACGAAGAGCGGGCGGTGGATTTCAGCCTGGAAGGGCTTGTGGAACGCTACAAGATACTCCAGAAAGTCAATCTGGCAATTGCCGACAGGCTGCGGGCCGCCTCCGAGACGGACGCCTCGATTAACGCCGTTGTCCTGCTGGATATTTACGCCAAGACCATGCCTTACGCTATCAAGGATTCCCTGGAAGACATCCGCTATCTGTTTTCGTCATATTTTTAGGCCCGGCAGCAGGAAATATCTGTCGTCAGTTCCGTTGCCAGGCGATGTCGCACCGGTTTGTCAATCGTCAGACAGGGAGAAAGGCCAGTGCTCCTGCAGATAGGCCAGGGCCTCGTAGTTGGTCAGATCGAGATGAATGGGGGTTATGGAAACCTGGTTGGCCTGGATGACTGAGGAGTCCGTATCGTGACCATTGTCCCACGATGGGGTGCCGCCGCCGATCCAGTAATGTTTTCTGCCCCAGGGATCAAAGGTTTCCTTGATGGCGTCATCATAGAGCCGCCGGCCTTGCCGGGTAAAACGGAGGCCACTGATCTCCTGGATCTTGAGGTTGGGGACGTTAATATTTAAGAGGGTATCCTTGGGCAAGCCCTCGGCAAGAATTTTTCGAGCCAGGTTTTTGGCAATGTGCGCCGCGGTTTCAAAAAAGTATGGCGCGGTGCCGGCCAGGGACACCGCCATGGAGGGTATGCCCAGCATGGTGGCCTCGATGGCCGCGGAAACGGTTCCCGAGTAGCTGATGTCGTCGCCGAGGTTGGCGCCCGGGTTGATGCCGGAAACAACCAGGGCCGGTCTTGTCGGCAGGAGTTTGCTGAGGCCGATGGTGACGCAGTCCGTTGGGGTGCCGTCCACGGTAAAGGTGTAATCGTCAACCTTGGTGACCCTGAGCGGTCGATGCATGGTCAGAGAGTGGCTGACGGCGCTGTTGTCCTGTATGGGCGCAACGATAACCGGCTGACCGATCTGCTGCATGGCCCGGAAAAGGGCATGCAGACCCGGGGCGTAAATGCCGTCGTCGTTGGTAACCAGAATCAGGGGCATTTTTTTCACTGATCTCCTTGGGTTGGTCGTGGCGGCGGGTTGTTTGTTGTAAAGGCCTCAATCTGTTGCCGGTAGTATTGCCGGTTGGCCGGATCCCTGGCCGCTGCCTCCTGCTCCGTCGCGATGGCCTCTTTGATGAAGCCGTTTACCCAGTAGGCGGTGGCCAGGGTGTCGAGGATATACCCGGCCGGTTCAATGTCGGCGGCCGTTTGGGCAAGGCGCAAAGCCGTTGCCGGCTCACGGACATCCTGTTTCTCGGACATGACCAGCAGCCAGGCCAAGTTGTTCATGATTTCCGGATTGGTCGGCTTCAGGGTCAGGGCCTTTTCGTAAGCACTCCTGGCTTCGGCATCCTGTTTGTTCTCCTGCTTGAGATCGCCCATGAGTCGGTACCAGAGTGCGTTGTCAGGTTCTTGTCTGATTTTTTGCTTTAGCACCGCTTCGACGAATTTGTTGGCCGAGTTTGCCTTAAGAATATCCATCGGCATGATTTGCAACAGCCCGGCACTGCCTCCCAGGACAACCAGATAGAGAAGAAGGGCGCCGTAAATTTTGAGGTCGTGCCATTTTATCAGGCCGGGGTTGATTCGGCAGCGGTTCAGAAAGTCCACGCGTTGGCCGATGCCGAAGTGATGCCAGCTGGGCAGATCGCGAATGTTTCCGCTCAGCCAGCCGATTTTTTCAAGTGACTGGACCAGGGGTTCACTGTTGCCGGTGGCTGTAAAGACATGGAGGTCAGCCTGCCGTTCGAAATTGCGCATAAAAAAACCGAATACATAGCGGAAATAGAGAATCATGATGAGCAGCAGCGGCACCGTGCCCCAGAAAGCCAGGGCTGCCTCGGCGTCGGTATGGGTGAAGCTGGTTATCTTATAAAAAAGATTGGAGCTGAGCAGCAGATAGAGGAGCGGGTCGGCAATCATGCCGATCAGAAGAGAGAAACCCAGGAAGAGGACGAGATAGAGTTGGAGATGGTATTTTTTCACATGGCCGATCTCGTGCGCCATGACCGCCTCCAGTTCGTCCGTTGTCAGGGTTTCGAGCAGTACTGGCGTAACCAGCAGGTAGCGCAGTTTTTTTGAAATTCCCATTACGCCCGCGGTGAGCGCCCGACCTTCGAACAATGGCCAGAGCATGATTTCGGTATAGGCAAAGTTCTGCTGGTGGCAGAACCGTTCAATCTGGCTGCGGAAAGAGCCGGCCGGCAGGGGGGTACAACCCCAGAGCCGTCGGATTAACGCCGGAAAAACCGCGGCGAGCAGCACGAAAAAAAACAGCAGGATAGCCTGTTCTCCCCACTGGGAAAGCTGCAGACGCCAAGGGGATGGCAGGGGAATCAACTGCAGGATGTCGAGCAGCAGGGAAAGCAACAGCCAGGGTAAAATGAGAGGCAGGTTGGTCTTGAGGTTTGAGAGAATAAAGGCCTTGGCCGTATAGAACCTTTCAAAAACAATCAGGTAGCTCCGCCGGGCTCGTGCCCAGAGCATGGCCAGATAACAGAAAAAAAGGCTGATACCGGCCAGGTCGGTAAGGACCGGCAGCTGGGCGGCAAGGGGAATGTGGGCGAAATAGTATTTGCAGTCAAGCAGATAGACATCAACCGCCAAGGAAAGAACAGCCAGGATGGAAAAATGCTGTTCCGTGGCAAAATATGCCCGGCTGTTTTTGCTGCGGGTACCCCGGTGGGCACGGCTCAGCAGAGCATGATAGACAAAGGCCTTGAGCAGAAAAAAGAGAAGACCATCGACCAGGGGGAGAGACGGCTGCTTCGGGACGCTGCCGGTGGAGAGGATAAGAACGACAACAAGCAAATAAAGGAGATTATTGTAGATCAATAGAGCAGTTCCTTTTCCGGGTGGTCCCGGAGTGGCAGAAAAAGGCCGATTATGCGGTGGTTCTTGCTGCCGAATGCCCGCAATGACGGATGAAGGTTGTCTGATGAAGAAAGAAGAGTTGGTTGCGAGCCTTCGAGCTTATTTTAAAGAGAGTGCAGCAGGAGCTCGGAACAGAAATCCTGCGGATTAAGGTGAAGAAAAAATATATCGACCTGGGCGGCTTGGGTCAAGTAAAACAGCCAGCTGAGACTAGAGATTGTTTCTTTGGCAGGTTTTTTTCTGGGGATCGATATGGAGTTTGTCGTTGACAAACAATTTTGTGGTGGTTTATTATATAAAATTAACCATGCGGAAGGGCCTATAGCTCAGTTGGCTAGAGCCACCGGCTCATAACCGGTCGGTCCCTGGTTCGAGTCCAGGTGGGCCCACCAGCTTGCTGCCAGCCGAAAACAAGTATTGCGGAGTGATATTGCCCGAAATTGCGAAGGTGATACGGCAGGAAAATGTTATATTGCGAGAGTCCGGTTGTTTTGCACAGGCGGAATTGCCTGGGCGACTCATGGGGATCGGGGCTCGTTTTGAGTATGATGAAAAGGATAGGTTTTACAGAAAACGCGCGATTACATTGGTTCGTCCGTCAACCATCGAGGCCCAGGAGGTTTATTTTCTGGGAGGAGACAGGAGCGGCCGGGTCAGTGTCCAGAGAAAAGGTGCACCAGTAACAGAGGTGTGCCTTTTTTGTTTTATTAGTGCCGGTATGACAGAATGGCGCAATGCCCGACAGTAAAAGATCTGCTCACATATCTTGATGAAATTGCCTCAGTTGCCCTGGCCGAAGTTTGGGATAATGTCGGCCTGATGGTCGGCAACCTCGGGCACCGGATCTCGGGCATCCTGATAGCCCTTGATCCCACCGCAGAAGTTTTGGCCGAGACGATTGACCGCGGAGCCAATGTCCTTGTTACCCACCACCCGTTGATTTTTCATCCCCTCAAAACAGTAAATACCGATTCACCCGTCGGCCGGTTTCTGCAGCTTGCCATGGCGCATGAGATTGCCGTGGTAAGCCTCCACACCAATCTTGATCAGG
This sequence comes from Deltaproteobacteria bacterium RIFOXYD12_FULL_57_12, assembly GCA_001799275.1. Classification (GTDB taxonomy): domain Bacteria; phylum Desulfobacterota; class Desulfobulbia; order Desulfobulbales; family BM004; genus YD12-FULL-57-12. Next base: position 33,815 of record MGTE01000045.1, on the reverse strand, counting down.
CGTCAGGCGGGGTGAATGATGTGCTGGCCACCGCCTTGGGCCTTCAACAGGTCAGGCCGCTGGTTTTGAAACCCGGGTTTCAAGGTATGGGGAATGGGGTCGGCTTTGGTCGCATAGGACACTTGGCTGATATACTCGACGGTTCTCAATTTTTACGGCGTCTGGCAGAGGTACTGGCTCTGCCGGTTCTGGCCGTAGCCGGGCAGTTGCCGGCAACGATCCGGACCGTGGCCCTCTGCGGCGGCAGCGGTTCCGATTTTGCCGAAACCGCCCATGCGGAAGGCGCGCAGGTTTATATCACCGGCGAGGTCAAGCACAGCACGGCCCGATGGGCTGAGGCCAGCGGTTTCTGTGTTGTTGATGCCGGGCATTTTGCCACCGAGTATCCGGTAGTGCCGGCCCTGGAGGCTTTGCTCCAGCAGGCGTCCAAGGAGAAAGACTGGGGGGTTGCGGTCGGGGCCGCGGAAAACCAGAAATCTCCTTTTGCCTTCCATCGCCTTGCTGATTGATGCAAGGCATAGGTTTGACATAGAGGAAATTGAGCCGACCGCAGCGCGTTTGGTTCAGGAGTCAAATGATTTGACTGATCATCTGTAGAGATAACTTCTTGAAGGAGACCACCAATTGAATGAGGAAATCAGACAACTAACAGAGTTGCAGGTCATCGATCTTGAAATCGCCAAGCTGGATATTGAAATGTCAGCGGCGCAGGCCAAGATTGATAAACGACTTCAGGCCTACAATGAACGCCAGGAATCCATTGTCGAGCTTCAGGGGCGGATAAAGACAATCGAGGCCAGGCGGCGGGAGTTGGAAGCGGAGCTTGCCGATGAACTGAACCGGCTCAAGGACCGGCAAACCAAAATGATGCAGGTGCAGACCAATCGCGAATACCAGAGCATCTTGAAAGAAATTGAAGACGGCAAGAAAGCCAACAAGAGCCGCGAAGAAGAGATGGTGCGACTCATGGAGCAGATCGAATCCCTCGAGAAAATCGGGAGCGAGCAGGCCAACCTCAGCGTTGACGAAACCTCATTGATCAGCGATGAAACAAAGGAAGCGGAGAGTCGAAAGGCCTCGCTAGCCGCCGCGAAGGCTGTCATCGAGAAGAAAAGAACGGCGATGGCCCAGGGTTTCAACGCGAGTCTGATCAAAAAATACGATATGCTGCGGCTGCGGCGGAATGGCAGGGCGGTAGTCGGCGTCACGGGTGGGGTGTGCCAGGGTTGTTTCATGAGCATCCCGCCGCAGCAGTACAATGATCTGCTGAAAGGTGATAAGATGTTGTTCTGTCCGACCTGCCAGCGCATTCTGTTTCATCTGCCGGAAAAAAAGGAAGGGTGAGCAGCGGCAGGTAAGCAGTCGTCCTTGAGTAGATGGCAACCGGTATGCTGGGCCGGGGTAGAAGAGATTTCTGTTGTGCAGCAAGAGCGAAACAACAGGAGCAGTTTTGGAGCGGGTGCATGATCGCTGGCCGTTTTTACGGTCAGAGGAAAGTCCGAACTCCGCAGGGCAGGGTGGTTCGTAACGCGAACCGGGAGCGATTCCGGGAAAGTGCCACAGAAAACATACCGCCGCATGTCGGTAAGGGTGAAAAGGCGAGGTAAGAGCTCACCGCTTTCATGGCGACATGAAAGGCAGGGCAAACCCCACCCGGAGCAAGACCAAATAGGAAAACGTCTGAGGGCTGCCCGTCCGATGTTTTCGGGTAGGTCGCGTGAGGTGCCGGGCGACCGGCATCCTAGATAAATGATCATGGCCCTGGTTTTCCAGGGTACAGAATTCGGCTTATAACCCGCTCCAAATTTTTTTTCTGGCGGCCAGACCTGGAATCCCGCCAAGGCAGGAGAAAACGTCGGTATGGCTGCAATGACGCGCTTGAAGGATGTGCAATTCCGCAAAACAATCGCGGCCCCCTCTCCTCATTTTGCGGTTTCATGTCTTCCCTAGCGGTCGCGATTGTACCGGCCGCCGGCACGGGTTCCCGGATGGGACTTGCCGTTCCCAAGCAGTTCCATGAACTGGCCGGACTGCCAATCCTCATTCATACTCTCCGCCGCCTGGAACTGGTCGAGGAACTTGGCGGAATTGTGGTGGTGGTGCCGGCCGGGCACCGGGCGCAGGTTGAGGAACTGGTCTCCCGTTACCGGTTGACCCGGATCCTCGGGGTGGTGGCCGGCGGTCGGCTGCGCCAGGATTCGGTCAAGGCAGGCCTTGATTCTCTGCCGGCGACCACTGAAATTGTTCTGGTGCATGACGGGGCTCGGCCCTTGGTGCCGGTTGCCTTGATCAGGGCCTGCCTGCGGGAAGCGGCCAAGATCGGCGCCGCCATGGCCGCCATCCCGGTCAAAGATACCCTGAAGGCGGTCGCCGAGGATGGACTGATCCTCAACACGGTTGACCGGCAGCAACTCTGGCAGGCGCAGACCCCCCAGGCCATGCGGACGGATCTTTTGCAAAAGGCCTTTGCCGCGGCAGCACAGGACGGCTTTGTCGGTACGGACGAGGCAGCGCTTTTGGAACATATCAACGCGCCTGTCTCCGTCGTCCCGGGCTCCGAGCGAAACATCAAAATTACCAGACCCGAAGATCTGGAGCTTGCCGAGGCCCTGCTTATGCACGAAACAATGCACTGTCAGCCGTTGGCCGGCCTGCGGGTCGGTCACGGCTATGATGTCCATGCCCTGGTGCCGGAACGGCCCCTGGTGCTGGGCGGGGTAACGATCCCGCACCATCTGGGGCTTGCGGGTCATTCCGATGCCGATGTCCTCACTCATGCCCTGTGCGATGCTATTCTGGGGGCGGTGGGCGGCGGTGATATCGGCCGTCATTTTCCGGATTCGGATGATGCCTATAAGGGAATCTGCAGCCTGCGGCTCCTGGAGCAGGTGGTTGAGCTGGCCGCGCAGCGGGGATATATGCTGGTCAACGCCGACATCACCGTGGTGGCGCAGCGGCCCAGATTGGCCGACTTTCTGCCGCAGATTACCGCCAATCTCGCGACCGCCTGCCGGGTGTCGCCGACCGTCATCAACTGCAAGGCAACAACGACCGAGAAGCTGGGCTTTGCCGGCCGCGAGGAGGGCATCGCGGCCTACGCCGTCGTCCTCATGGAATCGAAATAACGCGAATCAAGCAGCGCAGGGACCGATTCAGCCAAGGGGATAGACGGTCTCGATGGTGTGGATCGCCCCCTTTGGGGTGAGGACGCTGGAGTAAAGCTGGAATGTGGCCACCGGAAAAGGCGGGCATTCAAACAAGCTGTTGCCGGCCAGGAAGTTGCCGATTTTGTTGAGCGGTGTGTTGTGCAGCCGGGCCAGGGTGATGTGCGGCGCAAATTTTCTGCCTTCCGGCAGCAGGCCAAGCCGGATCAGGGCGGTTTCTACCTTGTTTCTGAGCTGGATTAAAACCGGTTGCGGCTCGACGCCCACCCAGAGAACCCGCGGCGGCTTGCGGGGCGGGAAATGCCCCACCCCTTTCAGGCGGAGGGAAAAGCCCGGTGTGCGGAGATCGGCAAGGGTCTCGGAAATATCCTGAAATATGGCGCCGTCCACCTCACCGATAAAGCGCAGGGTAAGATGAATCTGCTCCGGCGGCACCCACTTCGCTCCGGGGATGCCGAAACAGAGATCAGCCAGCCCTGCCCGGACATCGTCCGGCAGATCTATGGCCACGAACAGTCGGTACATTTTTTGTCAGCCTTGTTTGTTGGGGTAAGTCTTTAAGGGAATATACGTGTTTTTTCCGGTTTTCAGCCATAGATTTTTCCAGCTTAAGGACCGGAACAGCAGGGCTGGTCGCAAAGGAGAAGAGTTTGTTGCAAGAGATATCCATTGAAAACAGGGCGCCGCTCTTCTGGGAGGTGGACTGGCGCACGGTGGACACGGTCCTGCTCGATATGGACGGCACCCTGCTGGACCGGCATTTTGACGATTATTTCTGGGAGCATTTTGTGCCGGAGGTCTATGCGGCCAAGAACGACGTAACCGTTGAGTTGGCCCGCCGGGAGTTGCTCGCCACCTACAAGAAGACTGAAGGGACCCTGGCGTGGACCGACTTGGATTACTGGTCCCAAGAGTTGGGCCTCGACATTCCGGCCCTTAAAATAAAGATAGAGCATCTCATTGATGTCCATCCATATGTGATTGATTTTCTGAAATTCTGCCGGGCAATCGGCAAAAAGATCCATCTGGTCACCAATGCCCATTCCAAGACCCTGGAAATCAAGATGCGCAAGACCGCCATTGGCGAGCACTTTGATCGGATCGTCTGCGCCGAGGAGGTGGGAATGGCCAAGGAGGACCCGGTATTCTGGCAGCGGCTCGAGAAACTACTCGACTTTGAACCCAAAAGAACCCTGCTTGCCGATGATACGGAAAAGGTCCTGCTTTCCGCCCGTCAGTACGGCATGGGCGTGCTCATTTACGTGGCCCGGCCCAGCAGCACGGGACCGATCAGGTATTCCAGGGATTTCCCCTCCATTGTCTATTTCAAGGAATTGATCGTCCCATAGGTCAATCCACTCACCGGTTGCGGGATTCAGGTTTCATCCAGGTCGTACTTCTTCAGTTTTCTCCAGAGGGAGACTCGATCAATGCCCAGAATCTGGGCGGCAAGTGTCTTGTTGTCTCCGGTTTCCGAAAGCACCCATTCGATATAAGATTTCTCCTGGTCGGCCAGGGACGGAAATTGGCCGTCACGTTTTCTGAAGGTCTGCAACAGCATGCCGCGCAGATCCTCCGGCAGTTGATCGACCTCCAGGGTTTCGCCAGTGGCGAGTGCCACGCCGCGTTCAATAATATTTTCCAATTCCCGCACGTTGCCGGGGAAATCATAACGCATCAGGATATTGGCAAACGCCGGGCTCACATCCTTGATGTTTTTTTGCATGACCGCGGCGAATTTCTTTATAAAATGCTGGATGAGCAGGGGAAGATCATCCTTGCGGTCCGCCAGCGGCAGGATGGTTAAAGCAACCACGTTGATCCGGAAGAATAAATCCTGTCGGAAATGGCCTTCTTTCACCTCATCCTGCAGGTTGCGATTGGTGGCGGCAATAAAGCGCACATCGACCTTGACCGGCTGGGTGCCGCCAACCAGCGTTACCTCTTTCTCCTGAATTACCCGCAGAAATTTTACCTGCATGGCAGGTGACATCTCGGTGATCTCATCCAAAAACAGCGTGCCCCCGTTCGCCATCTCGACCAGGCCTTTTTTCATCTCGGTGGCGCCGGTGTAGGCCCCCTTTTCATGGCCGAAGAGTTCATTGGCCAGCAACTCCTCGTTAAATACTCCGCAGTTCATTGACAGCAGGGGCCCGTTCTTGCGGCGGCTGCAGGTGTGCAGATAACGGGCGAGAAGTTCTTTGCCGGTGCCGGACTCGCCGCTGATCATCACGTTGCTGTCAGTTGTGGCCACCTGGCGCGCCATTTCCAGTAATTTCTTCATCTTCAGGTTGACGGTGATAATTTCATTGCTGCCCCGTACGACCTGCAGATGCTCCTTGAGTTGAATGTTTTCCTTTTTGAGGCTGTGCTTTTCCAGCGCCTCCTTGACGACCTTGCGCACCTCGTCAAGCTTGTACGGCTTGGCAATATAATGGTAGGCCCCGGATTTCATGGCGAGGATGGCGGTATCCACGGTGGCATAGCCGGTGATCATGATGACTTCGGTGTCGGCGTAGAGCTCCTTGGATCTCTCCAGGATGCGCAGGCCATCCACCTTTTCCATCTTCAGATCGGTGATCACCAGGGCGAATTCCTGCTGTTCCAGCAGCTCCAAGGCCTCGGGGCCGCTCTGTACGGCAATGACTTCATATCCTTCCTTTGTTAACACATGAGAAAGGTTTTTCAGGGCGATGGCTTCGTCATCCACCACCAGAATCTTCGGAATATTACGCATGACGTTTCTCCTTATCATTGGAGAGCCAGATGGTAAAGGTTGTTCCCTGGCCGAGGTTGCTGTCAACCCGGATGGTTCCCCCGTGGGCCTCGATGATGTCATGCACCACGAACAATCCAAGCCCTGACCCCTTTCCTACGTCTTTGGTTGTAAAAAATGGATCGAAAATTCGCTTGATATTTTCGGGCTCAATACCCGGCCCATTGTCTTCGACCATGATCTCCACCTCCTCCGGGTCATCCTTCCGTGACAATGATCGGCGGGCGGAGATCCAGATCCGGCCATTTTCGTCCAGAGCATCAACCGCATTTTTTATGAGATTGAGGAAGACCTGCTGGATTCGCTGCTTATCCGCAACAATGGTGAGATCTTCCGGCACTTCCACCGTAATGTTCACCTTGGTGGGCACCTGTCCGCGGATAAGCCTGATCGTCTCCCCAATGAGTTTATTTAGTTCAAGCTCTTTTTTCTCAAATTCCTTGGTTCGCGAAAATTCAAGCAGACTGCGGACAATGTCGCGGGCCTTGTCAGACTGCTCATCAATCTGACTGACCAGATTTTTTCTGAATTCGATGTCATCACCCTCAATCTCTTCCGCCAGAATCTGCGCCGAGGTGGAAATATTGGAAAGCGGATTGTTCAACTCATGGGCAACCCCGGCCAGCAGGGTGCCGAAGGCCGCCAGCTTTTCCGACTGGACCAATTGCTGCTGATGAATCTTCAATTGATGCGTCATTCTGTTAAATGCCTGATAGATAGAAAGAATTTCTTTTTCGGCGTCCTCGATGGGAATGTCGAGCAACTGGCCATGCGAAAGTCTCCAGGTATAATTCTCGAGCTGCTTGAGCGACAGCACTACCCGACTGGCCAGGAATCTGGCCATGGTGATTGAGAGCACAAACAAGGCGCACAGGGAAAAGACAAGAACCTGCCGCGTGGTGCGCAACAGGGCATTAATATATTTTTTTTGCACCCGGGCTGTTTTTTCGGCGAACGAGGTGAGATCCTTGCCATTTGCGCGGATGAAATCCAGCAGGGTGTGCCACTCCCGCCAGTTATTCTTCTCCCCCCCCTCTCCTTTGTTAAAGGGATCGAGCTTGCGCATGTACTGGCTGTAATGATCCAGGATTTCCTGGGCGTGTTCCACCTCTTCGACCGGCGCCAGAGAACAGAATGTTTCCTTGTTCTGCTGCAGCATCTCTTTGAGCTTTTCGCCGTAATCGATGTTTTCGTCATAATCCTTTTTCTGCTCGTAGAGAAAAAAATTCTTCTCAAACCGCCGTAGTTCGAGGGTGAGGTTGAAAAAATCGTCAATCAGCCCGACCTGTTCGACTTTCTGCTCCACCCGCCACACAATGCCATAGGTGACGAGAGCCGTACCCATAATGACGATGAGCAGCAGATAGAAACTGAAAGTGATTTTCCGCCTGATACTTAATTCGCTTTTGAAAAACCTCATCTTAATCCACCCGGGTGTCCAGGCCCAAACAACCTGCCGGCAGAACCATCGGCAGCGCGTCAGTCTCAAATCGATTCAGTGAGGATACTCCCAAGCCGCACAAATGTCCACGAGTTGCATACTGCAACATCAATAATTTTTCTGCAACAGAAAGCGTCTTTCCTTACTCACCACGCCTTGTATGGCCATACTGGCCTCGACTGTTTCATTTAGCAACACCGGGGCTGTTGGTGGCCATGCAGCTATCTGGCTGAAATAAAAGCAATTTTAAATTATTCCACCTGTGGCACGCCCCCTGCAACTCCTTGGGCGAACATGTTCTTAATCGAATGCAAACGAACACATAACTCAAGAGCAACAGGAGTAATTGCCATGAAAACCAATCTTTCCTTTTTCGACAAGCTGATGGTCACCGTCACCTTTGCGGAAGCAAATGCAGCTGGCACGGTTCCGGAGTTCGGGCCGCTAAGCACAGCAGGCTGTTCCGGTCGACCCTTGCTGGACAAGAAGGATACCACAAACACACTGTCCCATGGCATGGCCTCCACCGAGGCCAACGCCTAGGCCAAACGGGCAATCAAATGATTAACCTGCCAGAATTATTAAAGAAATTTGAGGAGGCGATGACCTCCGCCGCATTCGCTGAAGAAGGCGAATTTGACATGGCCAGGCAGATCCTGCAGCATGGGGAAAAATCCCGGAAAAGGGTGCTGCTGGGCATTGACGAACAAGAGATTGATCTGAAAATCATCGGGTATGCGATCAAGCTCTGCCAGCGCGTGGAGGCTGGCCTGGAAATCTTCCATCTTGTGAAAAAGAATGAGGAAGATAGTTCTGTGTCGGCCGAGGCTGCCCGCGCCACGAGCAGATCAGCCGGGAATCAACAGATTGCGCTCCAACGGATGGGCGTTGTTTACAATCCGATAATGTCCAACGACACGCTGGAGAAGGAGCTTGTCGCCCACGTTGCCAAGCGCCGGGACATTCTACTCGTTGTACTCGGCACCCGGGGTAAGAGTAAGGTCGGCAGGCAAATAAAAGACAGCCGCGTCACGATCGATATCTTTAAGAGGCTGCACTGTCCGATCGTGGTCTACGAAGACGCAGTTGAGGCGTACTCACTATAATATCAACCAATTACAGAGGGAGAAACAGCGAACCATGAACGTATCGAATTTTGACAAAAACATGTCGGCGGTGGCTTTTGCCGAAGCTGGCGAATTTGAAACCGCAAGGGGAATGTTACACAATGAAACTGCACAGCGGGGAAATGCTTCGCAACCGGCAAGAGGCGCCGCGCCGCTCCGGAAGAAGAAACCGTATCTGCCGGCCATCGGATTCGGCCTGGTCTCAATCTCCCTTTATGTCATCCTTTTCTCGAACGAACAACTGGTGACAAACACCTTTACCATGGGTGGCTGGTATACGGTTTTGCCGGTTGGCGGCGCTTTTCTTTTTTCTTTCATCCATGGCGCCTTTGCCAGCAACCTGTTGAATGTGCTGGGCCTTGAAGCCAAAAAATGAAGGGGAACAGTACGTCGGTGTTTAGATTGATGGCTGTTCGCCAAAAAAATAACGAAATCACCCTAAAATAAGGAGTTTGAAGGAAATGTATCGCAAATTACTGTTTATGCTGCTGCTCACGCTCATCTCCCTGCCTCTAGCCTCTGCGGCCTTAGCCGGCGGCGGCGACGGGCCGCCCAAGGATATGCTGAAAGGCATCATTACCCAGGTGCAACCGGAGGCCCATTCCATCACCTTTGAAAAGGATGGCACCAAGGAAATCGTTACCCTGATCCTGCCTGCGGCAATGAAGGCCGAGGACGTCAGATTGAACAAAAAGGTCCTTGTGAGCCTTGACAAGCATGCCGGCGAAGGGGTGATCAAGGACATCTCGATCATGTTCATGGATATGACCCTTACCAGGATTATCACCCTGCTGGTGGTGGGGCTGATCGGCGGGCTGTTGAGCGGTTTTATCGGCTCGGGCGGCGCCTTTGTGCTGACGCCGGCCATGATGTCCCTGGGTGTTCCCGGTGCCGTGGCCGTGGCCAGCAATATGTGCCACAAGTTCCCGAAGGCCATGGTCGGAGCCTATAAGCGTTACAAATACGGCCAGGCAGACATCAAACTCGGCCTGGTCATGGCAGCGACCGCCATCATCGGCGTGCAGATCGGCATCAAGATGCAGAAATATATCCTCAACCACTTTGGAAATGCCGGTTCCAACCTTTACGTAAGCTTTGTCTTCATGGTTGTGCTGGTGCTGGTCGGTGGGTATGTGTTATATGATGCCTATAAACTGGCCAAGGGCAAGGGTGAAGCCACGGTGTCCAAGCTGGCCCTCCGTCTGCAGGCAATCAATCTTCCGCCGATGATGCACTTCAAGGTCGCCAAGGTCACGATCTCCGCCTGGGTCACCATCCCGGTCGGTCTTCTGACCGGGATGCTGGCGGCCACCATTGCGGTGGGCGGTTTTATCGGTGTTCCCGGTATGATTTACGTTGTGGGTGCCTCGGCGGTCGTGGCCTCGGCCACCGAATTGATCATTGCTTTCGTCATGGGGGCGTGGGGCTCCATCCAGTGGGGGTTAAGCGGCCTTATCGACATCAGGCTGACCCTGCTTATCCTCGCCGGCTCCCTGATCGGTGTGCAGTTGGGCGCCTTGGGCACCACCTATGTCAAGGATTATATGATCAAAATCGTCATGGCCTCCACCATGCTGATTGTTGCCGTCAGCCGCGGTGCCAAGGTTCCGGGCTATCTGGCCGATCTCGACCTGATTCCGGTTCTCCAAAGCCAGACCACAGCTGCTCTTGAACAGATAAGCTTCTGGGCGCTGGTCACGGCCCTGGGCTCCGCCGCCCTGATCATTACCATTGCCATGACGAAAGGCATGCTACAGGCAAAACACGAACGCGAAGCACAACAGTTAGCACATGTGGTAACCAATGGATAATTACAGAAAGATTCTTGTTGCCTACGACGGATCGCCTTCCAGCCGCAATGCGCTCAGACAGGCATTCACCCTGGCAAATTGGATAAAAGTTGTCGCCGTAATCCCGGACTACATGGGTGATCTTGATCTGACCGGGATCAGTAATATTAAGGAAGTGATCCTTGGTCCCGGCCAGAAACTGCTGGCCGAGGCCAAGGAGATCGCCCAGGCCGAAAAAATGAACATCCTCACCGATCTCGAACAGGGTGAACCGTATGAGCGGATTGTTCAGGTGGCGGCCGAGGAAAATTGTGACCTCATCGTCATGGGCCGCAGAGGCCACTCCCGACTGGAACGGGAACTGATGGGCGGCGTCACGGCGAGGGTTATCGGCCATACCAGCAAGGATGTCCTGGTGGTGCCGGAAAACACGCACTTTGCCTGGGGAGAAATCCTGCTGGCCACCGATGGTTCGAAATACAGCTCCGCCGCTGTCGAACGAGCTCTGGAGCTTGCCCGGCAACACTCGGCGAAACTGAATTTGATCTCTGTCGTCGATGTCAACGATGAATTTTCTGCCCAGGCGCCTGCGGCGGTGAACGAACTCACCGGCAAAGCTCATGCCCTGCTCGAAGAAATCAAGGTCAGAGCAGACGTGTCAGGCATCACAACGCGGACGGTGGTCAAGGAAGGTGAGCCCCATGTAGCGATCACCGAATTAGCCGCTGAAATCGGCGCGACCCTGATTATCCTGGGGTCGCATGGCAGAAAAGGCCTGACCAGATTGCTCATGGGCAGCGTTACCGAAAGGGTGATCGGTTTTGCCCCGTGCCCTGTTCTGATTAGCCACTACCAGATGTGAGACGGTGTTCCGCCGCTGGAGTGTGTCGCGTTCAGCCACACACACTCCAGCGGCGGCTTTATTTAAGGCTGCAGAACCTGCATGACGCCGTCGCTCCAAGTCCCCTCCCCTGCAAGGGCCCGCGCGCCGGGCATTTCTGCCCCAACCTCGCATAAGACCCACCGCCGCTGAACAACAATCCTTTCAACCAGCCGGGCCTGAAAAGCACAACCGACCAGCGAGGTTCATGCTTGCTTTCTCCTGATCTTGGCATCAGTCTTTTCCGGCTTTTTTTCAAGGTGGTTATAGCGGTTCATGGCGGTTTTTGCCAGGCGCTCGATCACCTGTGGCAGATCGGAATTCTTCCAGACCGGGCTGACCGCCGTCGAGTCCAGCAGGCGGGACGCCACCCTGTACGGCGGGTCACTGCCGGGCATAAGGGCTATATCTTCATAGCCAAAATCAATCTCTCCCGCAAAAACCTTGTCAAATAAGCTCGTTACTGTATAGACAAAGAATTTTTTTACGTCGGCGGTGGATTCCGAGATGTTAATTTTTTGACGAAATTCCGGCAGAATTTCATGTTCCTGCTTGGTGAAGGAAAATTGCATGGTCATGGGGGGCCTCCTGATAAAATATGTTGCTTGTCGTCCGTCCGCGATTTTGTTCGGACATGTCAAGGGGCGGGAGGTTTGCCGGAGCATGAAGGGGAGTGCTTCCGGCGGGAAGAAAAAACCGGGCGGTGACTGGTGATGGCCAGAGAAAACAACGGCCCCGCCTGGGCACAAGGTTTTCCCTGGCGGGGCCGCTTAAGATCGTTGGCGAAAAGGAGCTTTGTTTCATGACTTGCTTCCTTATAAAGTGCATTGAGGATGAGCAAGCAGCTGTTCTCTTCTTTGATTAAGGGGGAAGGTGCCATAAAAGTCAAGCGTAAAATACCTGCCAATCGCGCGGCTCGCATTATTTTTTTAATAAAATCGATCGGTTGGCTCCGTGGAGCATGAATGTTTGGTATGTAGTCCGGCAGCCGTCGCAGTTGTCTTGAAACCAACGGTCCAGCTGGGTGAGCCGCGCGCGAGTGAAAACCGGCGGCTCGGCCTGGTGCCAGCCGCCGGTGCCGGTTTTCCTGATGCTGTCCAGAAGGTGGCGGCAGGATTTGTACTGTTTAATCGTGGAGTGCTCCCTGAGTGATGACACGGTAAAGCTGTTGGCCAGAATTCGGCGGAGCGGTGTTTTGTCTATGAAGAATTCCGCCGCGGTGTCGATTTTTCTGCCGAAAACCTGACTGACGCCCCGGCCTAATTCTTCCAGGGTGCGGGGCCCGAAGATCGTTCCTGTAAAGAGGCCGTCGGCCGCGAGCAGCCGGCTGATGTTGGTAAGGGTTTTCTCAATGTTGCTGAACCACTGCAGGGTGCCGTTGGCGGTGATTAGGTGCCATGACTCTGATGTTTTACAACAGGCCATCTCAAGATAGCGTTCGCAGTCCGCCCGCAGAAAGACTGTATTGGAAAAGGCGGCAAGTTTTACGCGGGCCGCGGCAAGCATCTCCTCGGAAAAATCAATGGCCAGAATGCGAGCGGTTGGGAATCGTTCGGCCAGCATCCGGGTATAGTTGCCGGTACCGCAGCCTAATTCCAGGATGTTGCGGAAGGGAGCGGATTCGGCGTTTTTTGCCGCCAATTCAGCCATTTGCCGTGCTGTTTCCTGCTGGATAAGGGCATGGCTGTCATAGGTTACAGCGGCCCGCGAGAATTTTTTGCGGATTTTTTCCTTCTGCAGGTCCTGAACAAGCGAACATTGCCGCGCCAGAAATGGCAGGTGTCCGCAGTTGTTGAGCAGTTCAACGGCAATGGTGTCGTTGGTGTCTGGCATCTGGTTTACCGGGGAGATGATGTCTTGGCGACCGTGGATCAGCAAGGTGTTTATCCCGGCAATCGGACGGTTGTCCGCCTGCGCCACATAGTCGAGCCCGCGCTGCAGCAGAGCCACGGTTGCCGGCGTAAGATTCTGCAGGTATTCCCTTTGCAGGCCGGCTGCAAAGACTCTGAATGCTGACCGATGACCGATAAAGCATTTCCGGTAAAATTCCGTCAGAAAGCCCGCCGGGTCCGTGGTAAGCGCGGCTCGGAGGTGGCGGATTTCAGCTGCCGGCCATTGCCGGCGAATTGACACCAGCGTTAGTTGGCGCACGGCCTCGGGATATGCCCGGGCAAAGTCAAGGGCCAGATAGCCGCCCATGGACCAGCCCACCAGGGCGATTTGCCGGATGCCTTCCCGATCCAGAAAGGTGCGGAGATCATGGACCAGCGTGTCGGGATCAAGCAAGGTGTCCGGGTGGATCCAGGCGGGTTTTTTGGGCGCAACGAGCCGGATGATCCGGCCGTCAAAGCCCAAGCCCGGTAAAAAAACAATAGCCAGATCGGCCGATGCGGCGTGTTTACTAAAATGATGCATGGCAGAGAACATATAGATTCTTACTCCCGGAAGCAAGCGAATAGGTCCGGTCGTGGGTTGGCCGGAAACTCAGAGCAGCGCGAGAAGAAGGCGGGCGGTTTTTTCCAGGACGGCCCGCTGGTGATGGCGGGTGATGGAAAAGCGCAGGCGGGCAGTCCCCTTCGGAACGGTGGGGGGGCGCACCGCAGTCGCGAAGATGCCCTGCGCACGGAGCAGGCAGGCGATTTCGAGGGCCAGGCGGCTGTCACCGATTCTGACCGGCACAATCTGCGAGGGGCCGAGGTCGCCGACAAACCCGCCGGCCTGCAGGCAGTTTTTAAACAGGGTGACCTTTTCGTGCAGTTCCCGCCGCAGGCCCGGTTCGGTTCTGATTAGCTCAAGGGCCGCCAGGGAGGCGCCGAGCACGGCCGGCGGCAGGGCGGTAGCATAGATGAAGCTGCGGGCCTGATTGATCAGATAATGCACCAGCTCCCGGCTGGCCGCCACATAGGCGCCGTAGCTGCCCAGGGCCTTGCCAAAGGTCCCCATGGCGATATCCACCTGACTGCCGACCCCGTCTTCCTCGATGATGCCGCCGCCGTTCGCCCCGAAGATGCCAGTGGCGTGGGCCTCGTCCACCATGAGCAGGCAGTCGTAACGGTTTTTGAGAAAGGCGATGGCGGGCAGCGGACAGCGGTCGCCGTCCATGCTGTAGATCGACTCCACTACGATGAGCGCCTGGTGGAAGCGGCCGCGTTTCTGGGCAAGCAGGGCTTCAAGATGGTCCGGATCGTTGTGCCGGAAGCGGATGACGCTGGCGCCGGCGAGCCGGCAGCCGTCGTAGATGCTGGCATGGTTGAGCCGGTCGGTAAAAATCGCATCGTTGCGGCCGACCAGGGCCGGAATCACGCCGATGTTGGCCAGATAGCCGCTGCCGAAGATGAGGCCCGCCTCCTTACCCTTGAGGCAGGCGATCTCCTCCTCCAGCCGCCGGTGCAACTCCAGATTGCCGCTCATCAGTCGCGCGGCGCCGGCGCCAGCGCCGAGGAGCTCCAGAAAACGGCGGCTTTCGGCAATGACCATCGGGTGTTCGGTCAGGGCCAGATAGTCGTTTGACGAAAAATCGTCGCACTCCTGGCCGGCCGCCTGGCCGACAATTTTTACCCGGCCTTGCCCAAGTCGCTCAAGCCAGGTAAGTTCGCGCAGGGTGCCGGCCGTAATTTTTTTTTGTAATAAGGAGCGGAGACGCTTCATTGGCACGGAATTTCCAACATTGGCAAAAGAAGAAATCCAGGTGCTGCTGGTTATCTTTTTTTCAGACCGAAGATACCGCCACCGCTGTTCGAGGCAAAGGCGGGACCGCGGCTACCGCGATGGGACGGCCGCCGCTTGGCGGATTTCCGTGAGGCCGGCCGGGTAATCTCGTTGACCAGTTCCGGATCGATGGGGGCGAGCGGCTGCGGGCTGCGGTCAACTTCGTGCAGGAGACGATAAAAACGTTCGCAGTCCTTGAAGTAGCTTTTTTTCTTGAGCCATTTCGGCCAGCCGCCTTCGCTGCCTTTTCGATCCTCTTGTTCGAAGAGGGGCAGGTTGGCAAGCAACAAGGCGACTACTTCCTTGACGGCCCGGCTGATGTTGAGCGGCACAAGAATTTCATCGATCCGGGCACGCAGCAGCCGCGAGAACTGATGGGCCTGTGGCCCCTTCTGGGGGGCGGCCGCCAGGTTCAGTTCCGCTTTGGCCCATGGCAGGAGAAGCAGGGCCAGCAGCAGGTGATCGGGCAGCAGGGCGCCCTGCCCATGAATCCGGTCAATGATCCCAAGGTTGGCGAGGAGCCGGACACGGGTGGTGTCTGCGGCATCATCAAGGAGATATTTTTTATAAAAGGGCAGGAGGACGACAAAAATGCCACTGTCCATGGCCAGCCGGGCCCAGGGCTGGCTGGCGCTGCCGTGCAGATCCCGGAAAAATTCGTCCCGGATACGGGAGACCGGGCAGAGCGTGAGTTCCTGGCAATGCCGGGCCATGGCTAGCCAGGTTTTTTCCTCGACCATGAAATTGTTGCGGGCCGCATGGCGAATGACCCGTAACATTCTCACCGGATCACGGGCAAAACGCCGGTCCGGATCGCCGATCATCCGGATAATGCCGCGGTTCAGATCATCTACCCCGCCGGTGTAATCGATAATCGAAAAATTTTCGATCTCGTAGAACAGGGCGTTGATGGTCAGATCCCGGCGAAAGGCGTCTTCGGCCGGGTTGCCGAAGGTGTTGTCGGCGGCCAGTACCGCCTCACGGGAATCGCCGTTGCCAGCCTCATCGTACTCGTTGCGACGCCGGAAGGTGGAAACCTCGATGATCTTGCCGCCGGGGAAAAAAACTTGTACCAGACGAAAGCGGCGGCCGATCAGGCGGCTGTTGCGGAAAATCTTGCGGAGCTGGCCGGGCCGGGCATCGGTGCTGATGTCGAAATCCTTCGGGGTTTTACCGAGATAGAGATCGCGAACGCCGCCGCCCACCAGATAGGCGGTATGGCCGGCGTCCCGCAGGCGATACAGGACCTTGAGGGCCTCCCGATCGATATTCTTTCTGGAGATGGCATGTTCCGATCGAGGAATGATCCGGGGAACAGGGTCAACGACCGGCAGGCAGCCGTTTTCAGGCGCAGCGGGCATGGCTTGTTTTATCAATGTTTCGGGACACGCGTTGCCGGTCAGGAAATGACAGGTTCTTTGTAGACCGATTCGGCCTGGGAGACAAACATGTCGAACACCTCGCGAACCGTCAGGATTTCTTTCATTTTATAGACATTTTCGCCGGTGAACACGAGCCCATTTTCAATATCGCCGTCATGGGCCTTGATAAGGCGGTCGGATATGCAGTAATAATGGTCGCATTTTTTCAGGCACTTAAATTGACATTCCTTGGCCTTCAGGTCGTCGCCGCGCAGCAGTTTTTCCGCAAAAGGCGTCCTGATGGCTCGGCCCGGCATGCCGACCGGCGAGTGGATCAACACCACGTCCTCTTTTTTGGCATTCAGATAGGTCTGCTTAAAGGCGTCGGATACGGAGCATTCCTTGGTAAGCACGAAACGAGTGGCGATCTGTACCCCGTCCGCTCCGTATTTATCCATTAGTTCAGCCATTTCGTAGCCGTTGGTGATGCCGCCCGCCGCAATGAGCGGCACCTTGCGCACCACCTCTCGGATGCTGGGAAACAGATCGCGCAGGGCCACATCGGTGCCCAGATGACCGCCCGCCTCCTTGGCCTCGACAATGATGGCGGCGGCCCCCATTTTTTCGGCCAGTTTGGCAAAGGCCGGCGAGGAAACGATGGAGACGATGGGCGTGTTGGTTTCTCGGCCTATTTTGTAAATGTCGCGAGAGAATCCGGCGCCGGTGATGATCATATCGACCCCGGCCTCGATGGATGCCATGACCAGATTGTAAAAATTTTTCATGGCGTACATGATGTTGACAGCGATGATGCCCTTGGTGAGGCTTTTGGCCTTACGGATATCCGCTTTCAAATCTTCGGTGGGAATGGACGAGCCGCCGATGGTACCGATGCCGCCGCACTCCGCCACCGGCACGGCCAGGGCGGAGGTGGAAACCCGGATGGACATGCCGCCCTGGATTAAGGGGATTGGTGCGGTAAAGGGGCCGATGGTCAGTGGGGGTAGTTTCATTTGAAAATATTATTCTCCGAAAATAGTTGCATTTCTGATCCGAACGAATATGACCGGCTTCACCCTGTTTGTCAAGCGAAGCTTCTGAATTTCAGTCCTTCTTCCGCCGAATTGCATGCCAGCGGCTTGACTTTTCCTGCCATGAGGGAGTAAACTCGCTTGCTTCTCAAGAAAACAGCCGGATGGCAGCTTCTACTATTATATAATTGCAAACAAGCAGTGCGAGAGAGGACGGTAAGTTGACGGTTACGGCCCTGAAAGGCTTCAAGGATATTCTGCCCGACGAGGTGCATGTCTGGCAGCGGATTGAGCGGATTGCTCGAGATATCTTCCATCGTTTCGGTTTTGCCGAAATCAAGGTGCCGGTGCTCGAAAAGACCGAACTCTTTGTGCGCTCCATCGGCGAGGCGACCGATATCGTGGAAAAGGAGATGTACACCTTTGTCGACCGCAACGGCGCCTCGGTCACCATGAGGCCGGAGGGGACCGCTTCGGTGCTCAGGGCCTTTATCGAGCACGGCCTGCATGCGAAGCAGCCCGTGAACCGGTTGTACACCATCGGCCCCATGTTCCGCCATGAGCGGCCGCAGAAGGGCCGGCTCCGGCAGTTTCATCAGTTGAGCGTCGAGGTGGTCGGCACTGACAAGCCAAGCGTCGATGCCGAGCTTATGGCCATGGCCTGGCTTCTCCTGCAGGAGCTGGGGCTCTCGGTTAGCCTGCAGATCAATTCTCTGGGCTGTCCGCAGTGCAGGCCTGTCTTCAAGGAAAAGCTGGTCGGGTTCCTGGAAGGGCTGGGCAGCGGGCTCTGTGCCGACTGTGAGCGGCGGCGGCACACCAACCCGCTGCGGGTTCTGGACTGCAAAAGCGAACACTGCCAGCAGCACTACCGGCAAGCACCCGTTATTCTCGAGCATCTCTGCGCGGGCTGTGCCGACCATTTTCGCGCCACTACCGATGGTCTGGTGAGCCTGGGCATCCCCTATGCGGTCAATGCCTTCATGGTGCGCGGCCTGGATTACTATACCCGCACCACCTTTGAACTGCTGACCGATGCCCTTGGCGCCCAGAGCGCGGTGGGGGCCGGCGGCCGTTATGACGGCCTGGTGCAGCAGCTGGGCGGGCCGGATCTGCCGGGCATCGGTTTTGCCATGGGCGTTGAGCGGCTGGTGCTTTTGAGCAGCCAGCAGGAAGCCGTTGCCAGCGGCAATGAGCCGGAGCTCTTTCTGGTGGCGCTCGGCGAGGCGGCCTTGGCCACGGGGTTGCGACTGGTGCATGGACTCAGGAGTTGCGGTCTGCGGGTGGCCATGGACCATGAGGGCCGCAGCCTGAAGAGCCAGATGAAACAGGCGGACAAGCTGCGGGCGCGCCGCACCCTCATTATCGGCGACAATGAACTGGCCGCGGGCGCCGGGCTGTTGAAGGACATGCTAGTCGGCTCCCAGGAAACCTTACCGCTGCCCGGCGAGGTGGCGGCCTGGTCCGCGGCCCTGGCCAGCAGATTCAGGCAGGAACAGTAGACGATGGCGCCGCGCATAGCGGTACATGGCGGCGCGGTTCAATTTTGATATACTTGCAATAGAAAGGAGCACAACGTGATGGAATCCATGGGAGGACTCAAACGGAGTCATTCCTGCAATGATCTCGGGCCGGAACTGGTCGGCCAGGAGGTAACGCTGATGGGCTGGGTGCTGCGGCGCCGAGACCATGGCGGCGTCATTTTCATAGATCTGCGGGACCGGCGGGGGATCACGCAGGTGGTTTTCAGCCCGGAGGTAAACGAGCCGGTGCATGCCAAGGCCCATAGGCTGCGCAGTGAATGGGTCATCGCGGTCAGGGGCCGGGTGAGCCGGCGGCCGGCAACCATGGAGAACCCCAATCTGGCGACCGGCGCCATCGAGATATTGGCTGACGAACTCCGGCTGCTCAATGCCAGCCAGACCCCGCCCTTCCCCCTTGACGAAGAGATGGAGGTCTCTGAGAATCTGCGCCTGAAATACCGGTATCTTGACCTGCGGCGGCCGGCCATGGCCGCCAATCTGATCTTGCGACACCAGGCGGTCCAGGCCATCCGCGCCTATCTGAACAGCCATGATTTTCTCGATATCGAAACCCCGGTGCTGACCAAGTCCACCCCGGAAGGGGCGCGCGATTATCTGGTGCCCAGCCGGGTCAATCCGGGCAAGTTCTACGCCCTGCCCCAATCGCCGCAGCTCTTCAAGCAGTTGCTGATGGTAGCCGGCATGGACCGCTATTACCAGGTGGTCCGGTGTTTCCGGGACGAGGACCTGCGGGCCGACCGCCAGCCGGAGTTCACCCAGGTGGACATGGAACTCTCCTTTGTGGAAGAGGAGGAGATCTACGCCCTGATCGAGGGCATGATGGCGACCCTTTTCCGGGAGACGATTGGCGTGGCGCTGGCCCCGCCCTTTCCGCGCATGAGTTATGCCGAGGCCATGGGCCGTTACGGCACCGACCGGCCCGACACCCGGTTCGGGTTCGAGCTGGTGGCGCTGACCGAGGCGGTGCGGAACTGCGGCTTTCAGGTCTTCAGGCAGGTGGTGGAAAAAGGCGGTCTGGTCAAGGCGATCAACGCCAGCGGCTGCGGGGATTTTTCCCGCAAGGACCTGGACGATCTGACCGCCCATGTCGCCCAGTTCGGCGCCAAGGGTCTTGCCTGGGTCAAGATTAAGGAAAACGGCGACTGGCAGTCGCCCATTGCCAAATTTTTTACCGACGAGGAACGGGCCGGCATGGCCGGCATCCTGACTGCGGCGCCGGGCGATCTCCTCTTCTTTGTGGCCGATCAGCCAGCCGTTGTCCACCAGGCCCTATCCGAGCTGCGCCTGGAACTGGCCCGGCGGCTCAAGCTGCTCGACAGCCGGCAGTACAGTTTTGTCTGGGTGACTGATTTTCCGCTTCTTGAATACGACCAGGAGGCAAAACGCTACGCCGCTGTGCATCATCCCTTTACCGCGCCGCAGGAAGAGGATCTGGAGCTGCTGGCGACTGAACCCGGCCGGGTTCGCAGCCGGGCCTATGATCTGGTGCTGAACGGCACCGAAATCGGCGGCGGCAGCATCCGGATCCACCGCAAGGATATTCAGGAGCGGGTCTTTGCCGCTTTAGGCATCAATGCCGACGAAGCAGCGGAAAAATTCGGCTTTCTGCTCCAGGCCCTGGAGTTCGGGGCGCCACCTCATGGCGGTATCGCCTTTGGCCTGGACCGGCTGCTCATGATCCTGGCCGGCCGGGACACCATCCGGGACGTCATCGCCTTTCCCAAGACCCAGAAAGCCACCTGCCCGCTTACCGATGCCCCGTCCGAGGTGGCTCGCAAGCAGCTCACCGAACTTTCCCTGCGGCCTGACTGGAAGTAGGCAGCCGCGCTGTCCTCGATACTCCCGGTGCGGCAGATTGCCGCACCGGTCCGGTCGTGTTTTCCTGCCATTGTCCTCCCCCCAGAACCAGCCGTAATTCCGTCTTTTTTGTTAGTCGAAAAACATAATGATATCATTACGGTAGGTATTTTTTTTTGTTGACACCGGCGCTGCCGGCTGATAATTATTGTTAATATTGAATAGCTATTCATTCAAAACCGTGCAGCAGGTGAATATGGTAAGACTTACCCTCCTCCAGAAATTTTCTTTCGCCTCCCTGCTGGCGCTGGTCGTTTTCGGGCTGGTTTTTGACCGGATCGTGACGGCGGCCATGGAGCGGGACATGCGGGCGCATGCCGTGGAAACCTGCTCCGCCAGCCTGAGCCGGGAGTTCCAGAAGGAGTTTCAGGAAAGCGAACTGCGGACGCCCGTCACCGGTTCGAGCTATCCGGTTCTTCTCAAAAAGATCAAGCACCTCAACTTCTGTGCCGATGTCAGGCAGATCACGATCTGGAGCCGGGAGGGCGCACTGGTCTGGGCCGAGGATATGCGGCTGATCGGCTCTGCCGGCCTGCCGGCAAACCGCGAACTGCAGCGCGCCCTGGCCGGAGAAACCGTTGTGCTGGCATCTCCAGCCGAGTATTCGCTGAAGAACGATCCCGGTGAAGCAAAACACATCCCGAAGATGCAGACCATCTTTGTGCCAATTCGGTTTCAGCCGCAGGGTCAGGTGGACAATGTCCTGGAGGTCCGCAACGCCACCACCGGCATCGACCATGCAGTCTCTCGCCACAACCGGATCATCTGGCTGGCGACGGCCGTGGGCATGGCCTGTCTGTATGGTCTGTTCTTTGGGATCGTCCGCTCGGCCTCACGGCAGCTCGTGGCCCGGAACGAAGAACTCGACGAGTCGGAAAAAAAATTCCGCCACCTGGTGCGGGCGGCCCAGGATGGCATCATTTCCTTTGATTGCCAGCAGCGAATTTTGATGATCAATCAGGCGGCGCTGCGGTTGTTCGGCTATGAGGAGGCCGAGGTACTCGGCCAGCCGATTTCTTTGCTCATTGCCGATTCCTCTCAACTGGGCTTTCGGGAGCGGGTGACGGTGCTCTGCCGGGATCTTGCCTGCTCGACCGGTGGCAGCGAGATTTTTGAACTGGCGGCCCTCCACCGGGATGGCCGCCAGCTGGCGGTAGAGTTGACCCTGTCCCGCTCGAAGGCCAGTAAGGCCTGTATGGCCACGGCCATTATCCGGGATATTTCGGAGCGTGACCGGGCGGCAAAAGTCCTGCAGCGGAGTGAAGCTCGCTTCCGCGCCATGTTCGAGCAGTCGCCTTACAGCATCCAGATGCTGGCGCCGGACGGCGTGACCAAGGCGGTGAATCCGGCCTTTGAGAAATTGTGGGGCCTCTCCCTGCCGGATCTTGCCGGCTATAACATTCTGCAGGACGCCCAGTTGGTCAGTCTGGGGGTCATACCCTTTATAAAAGGGGCCTTTACCGGCAAGGCCTGCGAGATCCCGGCCACGGCCTATGATGCCTCGGCCGTAGCGGCGCATGGCGGCAAGCGATTTGTCGGTTCGGTTTGTTATCCCATCAGGGATGTCGAAGGCCGGGTCGAAGAGGTGGTCATCATGCATCACGACGTGACCGAACAGAAGCGGATTCAGGAACTGCTCATCCTGGCCAAGCAGGAGTGGGAAGAAGCCTTTGACACCATAAACGATGCCATTACTCTGCATGATGCTGATTTCAATATCATCCGCATCAACCGGGCGGCTGCCGATCTTCTCGGGTTGCCTATAACCGACATTCTGCACGGAAAATGCTACAAGGCCTTTCACTGCGGCGACAAGCCGCCGGCCGGTTGCCCGGCCCGTGTTGCGCTGCAAAGCGGCAAACCAGCGATTGTCGAGCGCTACGATCCGCATCTGGGCAGATATCTTGAGGAAAAAGCCCTGCCGCGTCTCGATACCATGGGCCGCCTGGTCGGTTTTGTGCATGTGGTTCGCGATATCACCGATCGCAAGCTGGCCGAGGTCGAACAGAAAAAATTGAACGCCCAACTGCTGCTTTCCCAGAAGCTGGAATCCGTGGGCCGACTGGCCGGCGGCGTAGCCCATGATTTCAACAATGTGCTCACCGCCATTATCGGCTTCAGTGAACTGGCCCTGGACGAAATCGATTCCAGCCATTCCCATTTTGAACATTTCCAGACCATCCATGATTCCGGCATCAAAGGGGCGGCGCTGGCCAGACAGTTGCTGGCCTTTAGCCGGCGGCAGGTGCTGGAGATGAAGGTGGTCAGCTTGAACGACACCATCGAAGGGATGGGTAAGATCCTGAAACGGGTTATTGGCGAAGACATCCAGATCGAGATCCGCAAGGCAGACGATTTGCGAAATATCATGGCCGACCCGGGGCAGATGGAGCAGGTATTGATGAATCTGGCGGTCAATGCCCGCGATGCCATGACGCACGGCGGGCGTTTAGTTATTGAGACGGCCAATGTGGTGCTGGGTGAAGAGGACATTCGGGGCCAGGAGGGCGTGAGTCCCGGTGAGTTTGTCACGATGGCGGTGCAGGATAGCGGCGCCGGCATCGCCCCCGAGATTCTGCAGAATATCTTCGAGCCGTTTTTTACAACCAAGGAAGCCGGCAAGGGCACCGGGCTTGGCCTGGCAACGGTGTTTGGCATCGTCCGACAGCACAGCGGCGTCGTTACCGTGGCCAGTGAAGTAGGCGCCGGCACGACCTTCACGGTCTATCTGCCGGTCACCATGCAGCAGGCTGACAAATACAGCGCGGACCGACAAAGCCTGGTCACACTGCACGGCAAGGAAACCGTGCTGGTGGCCGAGGACGACCAGGCGGTCAGGATGGTGATCGCCAAGATCCTCGAACCGTTGGGCTACCACCTGCGGTTGGCGGCAAACGGTGAAGAGGCCCTGCGGCTCGGTGCCGGTCATACCGGCCGTATCGATCTGCTCCTGACCGACGTCGTCATGCCGGGCCTTCCCGTCCGCAAACTGGTCGATACCCTGGTGGCGGCCCGGCCGGAACTCCGGGTGGTATTCATGTCCGGCTATACCGACGAAGCCATTGCCCGGCACGGGGTCTTGCTGCCGATGGTGAATTTTATCCAAAAACCGCTGACGCCAAGGACTTTGGCCACGAAGCTGCGCGAGGTTCTTGATGCCCCGCACCCTGGCGCGGGCGGTGCATCGCCGTTGCCGCCGGGGCAAGCGGCCTGACCGCCTGGTCGTTTGCTTTTCGGAGAGTCATGATGGAAGTCGTTTTTTTGGGGGTGGGCGAGGCCTGCGATCCGGGTCAGTCAAATACCTCGCTCCTGGTGCGTCACGACAACGGCACCACAGAGCAGCAGGTGCTGCTCGACTGCGGCTTTACCGCGGCGCACGACTATTTCCGGGTTGCCGCCGGCCATGCACTGGACGGGCTGTGGATCTCCCATTTTCATGGTGATCATTTTTTCGGAGTGCCGCTGCTGCTGCTGCGGTTCTGGGAGGCGGGGCGCACGCAACCGTTCGTCATCCTCGGCCCGGCCGGCGGCGAGGCGCGGGTTCTGGCGGCCATGGATCTGGCGTATCCCGGCATGCGGGAGCGCTTTTCCTTTTCCCTGGAGTATATGGAAGTGATACCTGGTCATGAGGTGGAAGCCGTCGGCTTCCGTTGGCTGGCGGCCGCAACCGACCATTCGCTCGCCAGCCTGGCGGTTCGGCTGGAAGGGGGCGGCAGGACGCTGTTCTACAGCGGCGACGGCCGGCCGACGCCGGCGACGGTCAAGCTGGCGGCAGGCTGCGATCTGGTGGTTCATGAGGCCTTTCGCTGGCAGGGGGAGACGCCGGGGCACGGCTCGGTGGCCGGTTGTCTCGAGTTCACCCGGCTGGCCCAGGCCGTTCGCCTGGCGCTGGTCCACATCCAGCGGGAGGAACGGCGTTGTTTTGCCGGGGAGATCCGCCGGCTGGCGGGCAAGACCTCGGACTTTGAGGTGCTGCTGCCCGTAGCCGGCGATATTGTCGTCCTGTAGGTTCCTATAGCAGCTTGTCGTTGATCACGATTTTAGCGTTGCTTTTCATATTTTTCAACCAGCCGGCCAAGAGGGTCATTTTTTCCCCTTCCAGAAGCTGTTTTTCAATGTTCGCTCGCTGTTCCTCAAAGGCGTCGTCGGTCGGCTCCTTTTTCTCCTTGAGCCGGTAGACGTAAAAGGTTGTATCTTTGACCTCGATCGTCTCCGGATAGGGATTTGCCGGCGACAGCCGCAGGCCCTTTTCCAGGAGTGGCGCGGGCAGCGTCTGTGTCGCCGTTGTGCCGGGATTGGTCCGTGAAATAAACCCGGTTTCGGCAAGGGTTTTGCCGGTTTTTTTGATCTCCATTACCCAGGCCTCGTGCTGCGGTGCTGCCTTGCCTGCGGCCAGGAGGGCTTCCGCCGCCTCCCGGGCCAGTGTTCCCATCCGTTCGCCTGCATAATCCGCTGCAACCTTATCCTTTACCACGGAAAGCGCCTGCGTTTCCGGCGTTTTGCTGTCCTCCGCAAAGATGATGGCATATCCCTGATCGAGCTTGACTAAAGAGCTGAGTTCCCCCTTTTTCAGCGCAAAAGCCGCATCCAGAAAAGCCTGATTTTTCAGGATGGCCGGCGAATTGCCCGTGGCAGGGGGGGAATTCTTTTGAAAGAAGTCGGTCTTCGCCACTTCAACCTTGGCGGTTTCTCCATATTTTGCCAGGCTGCCGGCCAGAATTATTTCCTCGTAAGCCTTGTTGGCCCGGGCAACGGTCTGATTGCCCGCCTTGTTTTGCTTAAGCGACGCCACGATCTCTTTGTGTACCTCTTCAAGGGGCCTGGTCTGGCCCGGCAGAATTTTTTCCACCTTGAGGATATGAAAGCCGAAGTTTGTTTTGATCAGATCGCTGACCGCGCCTGCCGTCAGGGCAAAGAGGGCGTCGTCGAGGGGTTTCATCAGCCGCCCCCTGGAAAAGGTACCGAGACCGCCGCCCTGCGCGGCGGCGGGGCCCTCGGAATACTGTTTTGCCAGTTCCGCAAAATCCTGGCCCGCGGTCACCTTTGCCAGGACCTCTTCCGCCAGGCGCCGCTTGGTGTCAACGACTTGCGCCGCGGCGTCGGGCTCGACTTTAATCAGAATGTTGCGGACGGCGCGTTGTTCCGGTACGGAATAGCGGTCCATGTTCTGCTGGTAAAATGCCGTAACCTCATCGTCGGCGATCTGGACGTCGGCCTCATCGTCCTGCACGAGAAAGGTAAGATAGTTGATCTTGATCTGGGGTTCGGTTTTATAGTTTTCCTTGTTTTTTTCGTAATAGGCGGTCAGTTCTTCCTCGGTGCCGCGAGCCTTCTCCTTGAAATCGTCGGCAGCAAACCGGACATATTCCAGATTGCTTTCGCTGTTTTCGTAGCGGAAGCGGTCCCGGGCCGCGGCTGGCGAGACTTTGGCGATTCTGCCGATCGCCGCCACCACCTGCTTGGCGATGAGATCGCTGCGCAACGAGGCCTCGAATGTGGGCGGTGTCATCCGGGAGGTGGCCAGCGCCGCTTTATACTGATCCATATCAAAGGAGCCATTGTTTTGAAAGGCCGCCATCTGCTCAATGGTCTGTTTTATTTCCAGCTTGCTGGTCAACAGCCCTATCTCCGCGGCGCCCTGCCTGAGCAGCACGGTCTGAACCAACTGCTCAACCGCCTGCTCCTTCAAGTTGAGCGTCTTGATCATCTCCTCGGACAGGCTGCCGCCCAGTTGATCGCGGTAGGTCGAGGTGAGTTGTTCAAGGGTGCGCCGGTATTCCTGATAGGGAATGGTTTCGTCGTTGACCAGCGCGATTTCATTGCTGCCGGTCCGCGTTTTGCCCCCGACACCCCAGAAGATGAAGACAATGGCAATGATGAGGACCGTGCCCTGTATGATTTTCGACTGCGCCTTTCTTCGAAATATGTCCAGCATGGCAAAAATAGCTCCTTTTTTTGTAACTACTCAGGTGGATAGTCTGTAGGTGTTTAGTCTATTAGTTGTGGGAAATTACAAGATGAGGCCGGCTTGGGCCTTGCCGAGGCGGCCATTTCTTGCCTAACGGTCTAGCCGTCTCGCTCAACAGCCGCAGCCATGTCTGCCACCGGCCCCTGGCAGTCACGAATACGAATCCCTGCCAAAATACCCAAACGAATCTTCCTTGGCTACTGAAAAAACTTGCCGGAACATAAGGACGGCCGGCGTAATGGCCTGGGTTGTGCGCAATATCCAGCCGCGCCCCGGTTTTTTGCAGTACCGGACGCCGTGGTACGCTGGGGAAAATAGTCGTTGACAACCCACTATATAGGGGGTATCTATTTTTTTACATCACAATATGTTGTGTTTTTGTGCAGGCAAGGGCGCTTCGCGATTGCTGGTGTCCGGCAGCGGAGTTTTCTTTGGAAGAACGACAGAGGAGGGGCGGAATGGGGCTGGTGATGCCGATCAAGGCGGAGGAAAAGACGAAAGGCGTTACAACAACAGGCAGCATCCAGGCCCAGGGCGATCCCACGGATCTTGCTCTCTTTGTCCGGACCTCCCAGGAGGACATGACTGGCTGGAACCGGCAGCGGATCGTTGACGCCTTGCTGCGTGAGACCTTTGTCGATCTGGATACTGCCGAGCGGATCAGCCTGGAGGTTGAGCAGACCGTGGCGAGCGGCAAGATTAAGACCGTCACCGGCCCGCTGATCCGGGAATTGGTGAATGCCAAGCTGCTGGAGCTTGGCCTGGAGCAGGCCCGCCGCATGCACACCCGGCTTGGCGTACCGCTCTACGACGTGGACCAGCTTCTGGTCCACCCCAACAAGGAAAACGCCAATGTGCCACACGGCCCCGAAGCCACCAACCTGACCCTGGCCGAGGGCATCAAGAAGGAATACGCCCTGCTCCATGTCTTTTCTCCCGAGGTGGCCGATGCGCATCTGAGCGGCGATCTGCACATGCACGATCTGGGCTTTATTGACCGGCCCTACTGTTCCGGCCAGTCTCTCGAGTACATCAAGAAATTCGGTCTCAATCTGCCCCATGCCTTGTCCATGGCGGCGCCGGCCAAGCATGCCGAGGTGCTTCTGGCCCATATGGTTAAATTCGCCGCGGCCCTGCAGAGCCATTTTGCCGGCGCCATCGGCTGGGATGCGGTCAATCTGTTCTATGCGCCGTATCTTGAGGAGTTGAGCGACCGGCAGGTAAGACAGCTTGCCCAGATGCTTATTTTCGAATTTTCCCAGCAGGCCGTGGCTAGGGGCGGCCAGGCGATCTTTTCCGATATCAATATATATTGGGAGGTGCCCAAACATTTTGAAGATGTGCCGGCCATCGGACCGGGTGGCAAATATACCGGCAAGACCTACCGGGAATACGAAAAGCAGGCGCAGCGGTTTGCCTGGGCCCTGTTCGATGTCTATAAAGAGGGCGATGCCAGCGGCCGGCCGTTCTTCTTTCCCAAGCCGCTCGTCCATATCACCGAGAAGTTTTTCCAGACCGCCGGCCACATGGATTTCCTGCACCACATCTGCGACGTGGCGGCGGACAAGGGCAACACCTATTTTGTCTTTGACCGGGGTGACACCGCCAAGATTTCCGAGTGCTGCCGGTTGAGTTTCAAGCTGGAAGCCTCGGATTTCGAGGATGCCAAGAAGCCTTGGCGCATGCGCTATTCAGCCCTGCAGAACATCACCATCAACCTGCCGCGCCTGGCCTACCGAGCCAAGGGCGATGACACCGAACTCTTCTCCCTGCTGACCGAACGGATGATGCTGGCGGTTAAAGGCCACGAGCAGAAAAAGAAATTCATTGAAAAACTCATGGCTCACGGCGAGAATGGCCCCCTTTCCCTGCTGGCCATGCAGCTGGACGGCCAGGCCTATCTGCGGCTGCACCGCTGCACCTATTTAATCGGCATGGTTGGCTTAAACGAACTGGTCAGGGTTCATATGGGCCAGGAGATTCACGCCTCCGACGAGGCCATGAAGTTCGGGCTCAAGGTTATTGCCCACATGAATCTTCTCTGCCGGAAGCTGAGCGAAGAGGCGGGCATGCGCTTCGTGCTCGAGCAGACGCCGGCCGAGAGCACGGCCTACCGCTTCGCCAAGCTGGACATGGCCCATTTTCGAGAGCAGGCCCGCCCGGTGCTGCAGGGCAATGTTGAAACTGGTGACGTCTATTATACCAATTCGACCCTCTTTAACGTGGGTGCGGTCATGAATCCCATTGACCGGGTTCTGCGGGAGGGACTGTTCCATCCGCTGATCGAGGCCGGCTCCCTCACCCATATCTGGCTGGGCGAGGCCCGACCCGACAAGGAGGCATTGGCCTCCTTCGTGATCAATATTTTCCGGCACACCCAGAACGACCAGGTGGCCTTTTCGCCGGAGTTCACCTCCTGTCTGGATTGCGGCCGGACGAGCCGGGGCCTGCGGGAAAAATGCGCCTCCTGCGGCTCGGCGCATGTAGACGGCATCACCCGGATCACGGGCTATTTCACCAAGGTGTCGAGTTGGAACAAGGGGAAACTCGCCGAACTGCGGGACCGCTACCGGAACGTCAACCAGTTCGGGACAGGGGCAGAGGCGTAATCGGGGAGCCAGGGGCAGGCGTTCCCCCCCCTCGTCTGCCCCGGCTCCTGCTGTAACAAGGAACGGAGGAAAAGAAAATGACGCTGTTTACCAAGGACGACTGCGTGCGTTGCGCACGGCTGAAGAGGCAGTTCAATCTGGCGGCCATGGAGGTGCGCGTCGAGGTGCTGGACGATACCAATTCGAGCGCCCTGGCGCATCTGGCCTGGCACAGCCTGGTGGAAGTAGCCCGCAAGAACCTGCCGGTTCTGGTGCTGGACGACAGTTCCACCGAGGCCGATTTCGGCCGGATCGAGCATCTGCTCACCAGGCGGGCCATCCAGTATGGTGTTGTTTTTCGGCCGCCGAGCCCCCGGCCGGGCTGCGAATCCGGCCAGTGTCGCATGAATTGATGGTTTTTCTGCGTATGGCATTATCGTGTCCGGCATAAAGGGTTTTCTCGAAACCTCGTTTGTTGACTGGCCCGGCCGGGTCTGCGCGGTTGTCTTTCTGGGCGGCTGCAACCTGCGGTGTCCGTTCTGCCATAACGCTTCGCTGGTGACCGAGTCGGAGAAATTTCCCGACATTCCCGTCGAGGCGATTCTGGCGCGGCTGGCGCCATACCGCGCGTGGCTGGGCGGGGTGTGCGTCAGTGGCGGCGAGCCGACCCTGAGCCGGGAACTGCCCGGCCTGCTGCAGCGGCTGAAACGCGAAAACTGGGCCGTGAAGCTGGACACCAACGGCACCAGGCCGCGGGTGCTGGCTCAACTGCTGGCCGAAGACCTGGTCGATATGGTGGCCATGGATGTCAAGGCCCCGCTTGACCAGGAAAAATACAATCGCTGCGCCGGCACCCCGGTGAATCTCGAACATCTTGCGGCAACCATTTCCCTTATCCGGCAGAGCGGGATCGCCCATGAATTTCGCATGACCGTAATGCCACTGCTCCACACGGAAGATGACATTGGCAACTGGGCCGACCAGCTGCGGCCGAACCGGGCCACTGCAACTCGTCTGAAGTTGCAGAATTTCAATCCTCGTGCCACATTGGTGGCGGAATTTGGCTGCTCGCCCCCCTTTTCCGGCGAGGATTTTGATAGATTACAAAGCATTGTGGCATAGTCGCTCGGCAAGGGAAGGGCGGGCGTCCAAAAAAAAACGATAATGAGTTGTTGACAAAGCTTGCGGCCTATATTATGAAGCAGTATTCATTTTATAAGGTATCTATCACATGCGTGTAAGCAACAGAGTGGGATCAACAATAATATTCTGAAATCTTAAGGAGGAACAGCATGGCATCGATCGAACATAATGGTAAATCCTTTGAAGTTGATGAAGACGGCTTCTTGGCAAAGGGTATGACCGAATGGAACGAGGAGTGGGTTGACTACGTAAAAAGCATCGAAGGTATTACTGAGTTGACCGAAGAGCATCGCAAGGTTATCGATGCTCTTCAGGAATACTATAAGAAGAACGGCATCGCCCCGATGGTCCGTATCCTCTCCAAGACCACCGGTTTCCCGCTGAAGAGAATCTACGAACTCTTCCCCTCTGGTCCTGGCAAAGGAGCCTGTAAAATGGCCGGCCTGCCGAAACCGACGGGTTGCGTATAAGTTGTCTGTAGTAGAATGAATGGAAAAGGGGGGAGCAGGCGTTTGCCTGTTCCCCCCTTTTTTGTCCGTTTGTCGCAGGCAACTACCCAGAATCGAGTCAGCCGGCCAGCGCCTCTTGCTGGCATTTTTGGTGGATGGCCGCGACTCTTGTCCCATATTCCGCCGGGGTGATACTCGCCCCTTTAATTCCCCCCCGCAGGTTTATCTCTCCCAGAAAGGTGCTGTTGTCCGCCATGACCATCAGGTCGATATGGGCATAGGGGAATTTGCCCCGCTCCATGACCTGCCGGCAGAGGTCGCGCTGGGCTCGGCTCAGTTCGCAGGGTGCGCTTTTGCCGCCGCAGTGGAGGTTGTTGCGGAAATTGTGCGGGTTGTGACGCTGGTAGGCCTCTTCATACCCATCGAGGATGACGACCCGGATGTCCCGGCAGTCGGGATAAAACGGCTGCAGCACGAACGGCAAGGGGATGACGCCGAAGGAGGCCTGGGTATAGACCTCTTCGATCGAACTCCAGAGGTGGACGCCCATGCCGGCGTTGCGGCGGTCGTGTTTGGTCACCACCTTCTCGGTTGCCTTCCTACCGTAGACGGAGATGGCGTCGGTCAGTTCGTGCAGGTCATGGATGGCCAGGGTCAGCGGTGGCAGGAAGGAAGTAAAGAGTTTGGTCTGAAAGCTTTTCAGGCGACTGGCCAGTTGACTCAGGGCCGACGGAATCAGGAGAACTCCCCGGTCGAGCAGATCGAGGAGCAGCGGTTCTTCGCCAGGCTTCAAGCGGACGCGGCCAGTGACGATATCGCCACTGGTCAGGGTGTGGTATTGGGCACGGAGTGTGTCGTTGTCCGTGATGATCCGTGGCGGGGCACCCAAGTCTTGGCTCCTTGACAGTTAAGGGACTCAGAAAATACTAATATACCATAACGCATCCCGTCTCAGGCCCATCTTTGGCCGCGCCTTAATTGCAAAATCCTCGACAGCGCTGCTACGCCTGCGGTTTTGTGCCGCGCAGCAAATACCCTTGGGGTGCTCAATCGGCCCAGCCAAATCTGACCCCTGTCAATCGTCGGCAGGTTCGTATGCCGACAATCCGGGCGCGATCCAGGTATATTACTATGTTCTGAGTCCCTAACCCCGATAAACGGGATAAGCACCTTCACGAAATAATTTTCTGCCAAAAACGCGCAGAATATTATTTCTTAGGTACTAAAACAGCATTTCAAGAAAGCGGCTGTAATGCTGGGTGAGGTCTTCCCCGCACTCGCCGCAGTAGAATTTCACCTCGCCGAGGATCTGTGAGTCGTCTAGCTCCTGGCTGAAACTGCCGTCACTGTTCTGGATGTAGCGGGTGGTGAGAACCGCCCCCTCGGCAACCTCCAGAAATTCCTTGTCATTGCCGCATTCCGGGCAAATTATGTGTCTACTGCTTTGAATGGCGATCACGGATTATGGATATTTTTTAATGTTGGAGGTTGGGAGGTAACAGCCGAAATAATTTTTGTGAACGGCTCGCTACTCTACGGTAGAGTGATGAAATTGTCAACCCTGTTCACCGTTAGGCGGGCATTGATTTTTTTTTAGGCCGGCCCGGCAGGTCGGTATCTCAGCCATAGTGAATCTCAAAGCCTTTTGTCTCGCCGATCGGCGCCTCTTCGTTTACCCGCACCCGGGAGACCAGGGATAAGGGTGAACCCTGCCAGAACCAATCGAGCAGGCGCGCCACGGCCTCGGCATCTCCTTCGGCCACGGCCTCGACCGAACCATCGGGCCGGTTGCGGACCCAGCCGGAAAGGCCCAGCCTGATTGCTTCCTCCTGGGTGTAGGCCCGGAAATAAACCCCCTGTACCCGGCCTTCCACAACAACGTGTACACGTTTCTGCGACATGGGTCTTTCTCCCGGCACCCTTTTTCTAAAACATCGACAACTGCCGTGGTCTACTTCCGGCAGCCTGGACAACCGGCGTCAGCAGCCTTTTGAACTGCTCTTCGTTGAGGATCGCCAGGCCCAGTTCCGCCGCTTTTTTCACCTTGCTTCCCGGCTTGTCGCCCGCCACCACATGGGTGATTTTCCGGTTGATCGTCGAGGCCACCTGCGCGCCCAGTGCCTTGACCCGGGCCTTGGCCTCGTCGCGGGAAAAGGCGGCGAGGGTGCCGGTGAAGAGAAAAACCTGGCCGGCCAAGGCGCCGCTGCTCTGGTCGGGTCCTGCCGTGCACGTAACCCCCAGCTCCTGCAGGCTGGCCAGCAAGGTTTTGTTCCGGGGCTCCTTGAAAAACTCGCAGATGCTGCCGGCGATCTGTTCGCCAATACCTTCAATTTCCAGCAATTCGTCCCGGGTCGCCCCGGCCAGGGCGTCAAGATTCTGAAAGTGGGATTCCAGCAGGGCCGCGATCTCTTCGCCCACATGCTTGATGCCGAGAGCGCTCAAG